>NZ_CP042464.1:901071-1201428 GCF_015074785.1 Segatella copri | reverse complement strand
ACCAAGCACGGGGTGGTGCGCACTAGCAAGCGAACCGTGCAGGTGAACTATGCCTTCTCCAAGGACATGAGCAAGGCGGAGATTCTGCGCTGCCTCAAGGGTGAGCACCAGGAGATGGTGAAGGCTATCAAGCCCTTCAAGGAAAATGTGGAGTGGGAGGACTATAAGGAGTAATAGATAATGTATAATTAATAATGTATAATTAAGCATGAACCACTTTATAGCAATGAATCCTCAGCGTGGGGGCAATAAGGGCAGCGCTAGCTGCCTGCCCCTGGCTGAATATGACAAGCTGATAGCTCAGCCTTGGCTCCACGATATGGTGGAGCAGATACGTGGGGGCAGTGACAAACTGAAGGGGCTGATGCCCTTCCGCTGCGGCCACTACAGCCGATTCCTCAAGAATCATCGCTCGCAGAAGGATGCTGACCCTACGAGCTTCCTCTTCCAGACCACCATCGACATCGATGATAAGGAACTGGTGGGTATCGCCATCGAAATGGCAAGGCAGCTGAATTGCTCCGACTCCATCTGGAAGGGAATGCTACTGCATCTGGAATACTCGGCGAGAAAGAAGCTGCATATCGACATCCGAATGCCGATAGGTATGACTATCGAGGAGACGCAGAGAGCGTATTGTAAGGCACTTGGCGTGCCCTGCGATGAGAGTTGCTTCACCCCAGAGAGAATCCTCTTTATCACGGATCAGGACTCGGAAATCTATCGCTCGCCCCACTGGTACGAGGTGCTGCCACAGGAAGAGCTGAAGAAGCGCAGACAAGCCTACCTGGACCGTGGGCTTACCATCGACGGCAGAGGCAAGGCTGTTGATAGTTTAAAGTTAAAAGTTAATAGTAATCATAAAGTTCAAAGTTCAAATTTCCAAGTTCAAAGTAATCTCAGCCCTGCTGGAGCTCATCAGATTCCTGACGGATTACCAACCTCTGGTACCGCCAGCGAGAAGAGCCTGATAGCCTTCGACCTCTTCACGGAGTCAGCTGGACTGAAGAATGTGAATATCGATACCGAGGGCTCTCGCCACTCCTCATTGCTAGCCATTATGAGCGCAGGAGCGAGCAGGGTGATGAGTGAGGAAGAACTGAGAAGAGTGGTGGCAGTGAAGATGCCTAGCTTTGCCCAAGAGCGTGACTGCCAGCAGCTGATCCATGACTTCTATGAGAAATATGGAGACAGTTCGAAGCCATTCTCTAGAGATGTGATCCGCATCAATGCGCAAGCAGAGACTCAGGCTAATCAATTAAGAATTAATAATGAAGAATTAAGAATTCAAGGCGCAAGTGCAGGTAATCAAACAGTTCAAAGTTCAAACCTCAATGTTCAAAGTTCCGAAGATGATTACCCCGCTCCGCCCGAGATGCCGAAGAAGCTGCCTAAGCTCGTGGAGCTCCTCGTGTCTCAGACACCGGATGTCTATAAGCCTGCCGTAGCCCATGCCATCTTTCCTCCGCTAGCCACCCACCTCTGCCGCACCTATTTTAATTACATCGACAATGTGGAGCATGAGGCTACGCTAATGTGTTGTCTCTTAGCTGGTACGGGCGCAGGAAAGAACTGCGTGCAGATGCCTATCAACCTGATTATGGAAGACATCAGAAAACGAGACAAAGATAACCTGAAACGAGAGAAGGAGTGGAAGGATGAGGTGACAAGAAAAGGTGCTAACAAGGATAAGCGTAAGCGACCTGAAAACCTCGTGATCCAGGAGATAGACGCCGATATGACCAACCCTGCCTTCGTGATGCGTACCGCCGAGGCGCAGGAGCATTTCCTCTATACTGCTCTCAACGAGATAGACCAGTTTGATAACCTAAGGGGCATTGGCAACCAGCAGTTTCGTATCATGTGCCTCGCCTTCGACCCTGGTAATCAATATGGACAAACCCGAGTGGGTACGCAGAGTGTTACGGAGCGAGTAACCATCCGATTTAACTGGAATGCCTCGACCACCATCAACAAGGGTATCCGATATTTCTCCAAGGTATTGACCGATGGTCCTATCTCTAGAATCAACTTCTGTACTATCCCAGAGCGTGAGATAGGAGCCGAGATGCCTGTCTATGGCACATACGATGACACATTCAGAGAGAACTTAAAACCCTATATCGAGCATCTTAACATGGCTTCTGGTACTATCAATTGCCCTGAGGCTTTCGCTTTGGCACAGAAGCTGAAAGAGGAGAATGCCGACTTTGCCCGTATGAGCCAAGACAGGGTTTACGAGAACCTCTCGTTCAGAGCCAATGTCATTGCCTATCTGAAGGCTTGCGTGCTCTATGTGGCGAATGGTTGCCAATGGGAATCCGAGATAGAGGAGTTTGTGCGCTGGAGCGAGCAGTATGACCTGTACTGCAAGATGAGATTCTTCCGAGATGCTATCGTGAAGTCGGAGCAGGAGGGAGTGAAGTCGAGCAAAAGAGGGCCTTCCAATATGCTGCAACTTCTGCCAAATGAGTTCTCTTATCAGCAGGCTGAGCAGTTGAGAAGCGACTTGGGGCTGGATACCAAGGGCACCCGACGGATGATAGCCACCTGGGTGTTCAGAAAGTATATCGTGAAAGTGGAGGCAGGCGAACAAGGCGTTCATGCTGGTAATGACAAAGCTGATAACAGCCATAGCAATTACAATTACGGTAATTACAGTTTTTATCGCAAGCTATGTTTTCTCAAAAATGAATCTAAATAGAAACAATTATGGAAATCGTACTCAAAAGAATAGCTAAGCAGAATACTTACACCATAGGGCGTATGTATATCCTGAAGGACGAGGAGGTGGAGCGCAAGGTGAACTATACGCTCAATAAGGACCAGAAGCGCAGCTTCTGCCATGTGGTAGATGTGGGCAAGCTGGACGGGGAGCACTACTTCTGCGATACCCTGGAGCCTACGTGGCGCAACCTGCTGGGCATCACCCTGTTGCCCCAAGAGGAGAATGTGCGCCTGGGGCGAGTGTCGGAGAAGAAGGCGCAGAAGATGAAGGGCAAGACTGCCATACCCGAGGGCACCTATCCGCTGCTCATCACCAAGTCGCCGAGATTCAAGCAGTGGCTGCCCCTGCTGCAGGGCGTTCCTGGCTTTGAGGGCATCCGCATCCATGCCGGCAACTACCCCGATGATACGCAGGGCTGCATCCTGCCGGGCGAAAACAAACTCCGAGGCATGGTGGTAAACTCCCGCATCTGGCTGCATCGCCTCGTCAATGCCATCACGGCGGCGAGAGACCGAGGCGAGAGCATCTGGATCACCATCATCTAGTAGCCGAAGTTCTCCGAGCGGCGGCATTGCCTCTAATGCAGCCCACGCTCGGAGAGCGAGGGCTGCTACCTATGTGTTCCCCGATTCAGATTTCGGGGAATGTTTTTATTGCTCATTGGCTTCATCACATGCTACCATCTCGGCTCCTCGATATATCACAACGAGTTTATGGAGCGTGGTGGTCTTGACGGATTCCCTCACGATGTCGCTATCGGCATATCGGCATATTTGCGCTGAGGCATCCTTGAAGAGTTGCTTCACCTGCTCGTCGGTGGTGCTGGACTTGCAATATTTCAATTCGATGATGTACGAGTCTACCATGTCCTTATAGATGTCACATAACGGACAAAGGAAGATGTCGGCATAACCACCATCATTATCCAACTCTGAGATAGGACGGTAGAAGCGATTCTGGGATGTCATTGCCAGGGTAAAGCCATGCACGAATGCCTCTCCCTTCTGCTTGTCTCGCTGAGAAGAATAACGCTTCAAACTGTCTGCGATAAAGTCAAAGTATGCTTTGTAGTCGCCATGATAAGCCAATCGACTCTCCAATTTGCCTTTTCCGTAGGTGTCGTATGTCAAGTCGTTTTCCTCGTATGTGTTTAGTAGATAAGTATACATTTGGTCTCGCACCACTTCATTAGGAATGATAAACTTAGTGTCACCATCACTGGTTCCGTCTATCGTTAACATACCGAAATAGAAAAGCAGGCTTACAAAATTATCTGGGTCATTGATGCGCTCAGCAGGGAAGTGCTCCACCAACTTGCCTGTTACATATCCCTTGGTTACCAACTGCTGGATGATGCTGGCATCATGGGCAAACTCCTTGTCATGACGGATGAGCATGCGTATCTTGTCATAGTCGATACGGATGTTACTTTCTATCATGGAATCAGGAATGTCATAATCATTGTGGATGTAGTTGTCCAAGAAATTGAGCACCATCACAGAATTATACATTGTGGTCTTGCCATATCTTTTGATAGAAAAGCAATAATTGTCATACCAAGGTTTCATCTCTTTAATGAGTTCATCTACAGTATGATTGAAAGGCAGCACGCTGGAATAATACTCCAACATCTCACGCACTTCCTCTTCCGTGAATCCTGTCATCTCATTAAACTGAGGATGTAATGAATAGTTGGTTCCGATGTTGAAACCACTTGTCAGGTCATCCATCGTAACAGGACTGACACCCGTCACGAAGATACGCCCCAGGCTTGTGACTGATGCACCCTTGATGGTATCAAAGAACTTACGCAGATACCCCTCACCATGGGTTTGCTGACGATAGTTGCCTTCATGCGCTTGGTTGGCAAGTATCTGATTGGTGAAATGATCATATTCATCAATGAAGAGGTAAATCTTCTGATTGGTCTTTTGGCATTGTCCGTCAAGATAGCTCAACTGTGAAACTGCATCTTTCTGTTGATTTAAGCCTTCCTTAGTACCTTCGGGCAATAGGTGAGAGTAAAGATCTACGAAAAGGTTGAAACGGATACTGCAATAATTGTCCATGCCCTGCTGATAATCGTCCAAACCGCCAACTATTTGGGCAAAGTTAAGATGAAGAACCAAATACTGGTTGCGCTCAGGCGTAGGATTTTGTCCAATATACAGTTTGCCAAAAATGTCCTCGAAGGCATCTTTCTTATTGACATCATAGTAATTTTCGAGCATGGAGAGGGTAAGGGTCTTGCCAAAACGGCGAGGCCTAATGTAGAAGAAGTATTTGTTAGCCTCTTCTATATCCTCGATAAAAGGTGTTTTGTCAACATAGTAACAATCATCTTTTATCACATCCTCAAAGTTTTGCATACCGTATGGTATGCGCTTGCGATAGATTCGCTTTCTTCTTTCTTTTACTACCATAGCTCTATGATTATTAATAAGATGCTGCAAAGGTACTATTTTTATTTGACAAAGCCAACGATGAGAGGATTTTTTTCAACGTTTTGTTTTAACTTTTTCAGTTTCTCGGAGTCTAAGGAGTGTAAGCTGGCAGGCTATGCTACATTGACGGGTTCAAACATCTTCTTATCATCGTTTGACACCTCTCACGGCCTGACTCTCTAACGGATTCTCCGGCCAGTAATGCTTAGGGTATCGGCGCTTCAGTTCCTTGCGGACTTCGAAATAAGTGCCTTGCCAAAAACTTGCGAGATCCTGAGTAAGCTGAACGGGCTTGAAGCCGGGAGATAACAACTCAAGCAGAAGAGGCTGTCTGCCAGCATCGACAGTTGGTGTTGATGTCATTCCGAAACACTCCTGAAGCCGCACACTCAGAACCGGGGCTTCTGTTCCCTGGCGGTAATCGATGCGGATATTGCTGCCCGATGGCACACGGATGTGGGTGGGAGCAAGGTGGTCTATCTCCTGCTGAAGGTCGTAAGGAAGGATGTTCCAAAGGATTTCGCACAGGTTGAGTTTCTTCAGCTCAGTAACAGAAGTCTTCATCTTACCACCTTCTTCGAGGTAGAATGGGAGCCACTCTCGGGCAGTTGAAAGGAGATGCTCTGTTGACAGATCGGGAATCTCCAGTTCCGGATGCCACTCAGCTACTTGCGCCACGCGCTGTTGCAGACGATGAACCGATTCGTTCCAATCGAACATGCTGAGTCCGTCTTTTCTGGCAGCTTCGCAGATAATGTCTGAAACTGTCTCTCGGTTGGCATTTTGTATCGGCTTGCTGTCTATGATGAGCGCTCCTATCCGTGTTTCCCGTTGCATCTTTACTGCCAGCGCTTTGCTGTCCCATGAAATATTCTCGCAGGTTTGTGCCGGCAAGTTCTTCCAGTTGACGGGGGCTGAGAGAAATACCCTTCCTTTCCGTCCCTGCCCAGAACTGGATGATGAGGTTGAAGCGAGGTTGAGTGATGCGATGGCAAGCCATTCGTTTGCTGCCATGCTGTCGCACGGGTCGATGAAAATCGTGTTGCCATTCGACATCTTGAAGTTGCCCGCATGGTCGGTGGCATGGGCGATGCGCTCAGGATAGGCTAGGGCGATGAGATGGCCCACTTCCTCAGCATCAATTGGCTCGTTGTCTTCTCTGATGTGCAGCATCTTCCTGTATTCCTGGGCAATCTGAGCGATATGGTTCCAACGTCCCAGATTCTTCTTGCAGCGTGCGGAACGTAGGATAGAAAGGCGGAGCGTCATGTCTGAATCCTCATTTTCGCTCATCGGATCTTTCTCTTCCAGCAGAGCTGCAATGTCGCAGGCAAGGGCTTGGCTCGTCGGAGAATCGCTGCTGATCATCATCTTGGCAATGTGCGGATGACATGGAAGTTGTGCCATTCTGCTGCCTTCTGCGGTGATGCTGCCACTGAGAGCGTGAGTATCATGATCAGGAGTGAGGGCATTGAGCGACATAAGAAGTTGCTGTGCCAATACGAGGTTGCCCTTGGGAGGATGGGTGAGCCAAGGCAGCAGTTCCGGTTTGTTTTCGCCGAAAGCAGCAATGTCGAGAACCATCGAAGAGAGATCTGCATCCAGTATTTCGGGCAGCCGTTGTTCTGGCATCAGATGTTCCGAGGTCTGTGTCCAAAGCCGGTAACATACGCCTGATGTTATTCTGCCCGCACGCCCCCTTCGTTGCGTAGCCATGTCCTGACTGATACGAACGGTTTCGAGATGGCTCAAGCCTGTACGGGCATCATAAACCTGTTTTCGGCAGAGTCCGGAATCCACAACGATTCTTACTCCTTCGATGGTGAGAGAAGTTTCGGCGATAGGAGTGGCCAATACGATTTTTCGTTCACCCGGTTTGGAAGGAGCGATTGCGAGCCGCTGCTTTTCTGGCGAGAGGTTGCCGTAGAGTGGATAGATTTCCGTTGAAGATAAGACAGAACGAAGCAGTTCTTCGCATTTCATGATTTCTCCTTGTCCCGGCAGAAAGGCAAGAATGTCACCTTCCTGGTTTCTGAAAGCCTGACAGATAGTGGCTGCCATTTCCTGCGCTACCTGATATCTGTCGATGTCGTGGTCTGCATAAATGGTTTCTATCGGAAACATTCTGCCTTTACTCTCGATAAGCGGAGCCTGAAGTGACTGACAGATGATAGAAGCATCGATTGTTGCTGACATGATAATGAGCTTCAGGTCGGGGCGGATGATTTCCTGTGTCTGCCGGGCCAGTGCTAACGCCAGGTCGGAGTTGATGCTGCGCTCATGAAACTCATCAAAGATGAGGCACGAAACGCCTTCGAGTGTAGCGTCATTGACCAGCATTCGGGTGAGAATGCCCTCGGTAAGGACTTCGATGTGTGTTTCATCCGAAACCTTGCTTTCGAATCTTACCCGATAGCCGATGGTTTTGCCCACGGGTTCTCCCAGAATCTGCGCCATCCGTTCGGCTATCTGGCGAGCAGCCAGGCGGCGCGGTTCGAGCATCAGAATCTTACCCTGACTTGTAAGATGATTATGGATGAAGCCTTCCTGTGCCTGATCACTCATGCCCCGCAAAATGGTGAGTGGGAGGAGGGTTGATTTACCGGCTCCTGGAGGAGCTGTAATAACAAGGTTAGCCGACTCCATCAATGCTTCATTGACAGAGTCGGCTATCTGGTAAGCTGGCAGATGACCAGCCTGCTGTTCTATTCTATCTAAGTTCATTTCTTCTTATTTCACAAACTTCAGATTTCTTTTATTTTACAAATTTCAGAATCTCTTTACTCTTTCTGCCCTTTTTGGCAGGAATCGGCATGAAGCCTTCTGTGAGTCCTGTTTTATCTGTCATGGTCTGGAAAACGGAGGCGGCATAGGAAGAGAGTTTCTTCTCTGCCAGTTCTTGCTTGATAGCATCCTCATCATAATCATCAGCATAGAGCAGAGTGTGCAAATCGTCAAGATATTTTTGCGGAATATTCTGATGCGGCATGCGGCTTTTTATCTGCATAATCTGTGCGATGATTGCCTGTTTGGTTTGGGCAGCGATGGCTTCTGCCTTTTGCTGCTCGAAGGCTGCCAGCGTCTCCTCATCCGTCTCCTGCCAGTTTTGCATCATGGCTTCAGTGTTGGTAAGATGACTGTAGCCTGCATAGCGAATCAGGGCGATGCGCTTGTTCCAACCCTTCTTTTCAAGATAGCTTTTCTCCATAGGGGTAGTAGCTACCACGAGGTTGGCTTTGGCGTACATGGATTTCTGATACATAGACTGTTGCAGCGAACGCTTCAAGTAAGGGTTCTTGCAATTTCTCTCAGAAATATCACCTAGTGGACAAACGATGTAGGGAATGTCCATCTGCTTTGCTTTCTTGGCTATCTGGGCTCCCTGCCATGTCCATGCTCCTATAATCAACACAATGTCGGCATCAACCAGGTTGTTGGTGATGTCGAGCTGCTTATTCAAGGCTTCGATGTATGGAAGATACATCTTCAGCAACTTCTTATGGTTGGAAATGAACAAATATACTTTCATCGTTCTGTCGGTTATTTTTGACTGTTATTATTCTGATAGACTGTTACTTCCTTTTTACCCTGTTTAGAGTTTATGAGAAGTAAAATCGTTTTTGTCAGCCCGCCAATAGCGCAATTTGGTAGCCAGATTTCTCCAGATAATTCCATATTCGAAGAATGGCAGTTTGAACATCGCTATTCCGTCATCAAAGTGTTTGATGGCCTTGTTGGCTATCAGCATTCTCCCGATGAACAGCAGGAGGAAACTGAAACCTGCGCATCCTGTAAGAATCCAATTCTTCATAAGGATAGAGTAGGCTGCTACGGCCAGCGTTGCTATCAGGCTGAGATGTGGCATGAGATGGTCAAAGAACATGAGGGTTCGCATGGAACCGGCTCTTTCCAAACTCTTGCGTGAAGCCTGCAGATAGAGGTGGGCATTGTGCCAGCTCTTGTTCGATGGTGTTTCGCGGATGAGCCATGCATCGCAATCCAGTTCTGTAGCTGTATCGCCACAATGGGCATACTTGTTGACGAGAAAATCGTATTCGCCGCGAACATATTCCAGGTTGCCCTGATAGCCCTGTTCCTTCATGAAGTCGCTCTTGCGGAACGCTACGTTTGGCATGTGACTGCGATAGCCGTAGGTCTGTTGGGCACGACGCAAAACATAGTAAGCCTTGCGGATGCTGTCGAAACGGCGTACGCTCTTAGTTTCCTCATCAAGGGCTACATATCCCAATACCAGATGGTTAGGGTCCTGACATTGACGGGCCATGGTTTGCAGCCACTTGTCGTTGCTTGGGCGGCAATTAGGTTCTGTCAGAATAATCCATTCATGTTTGGCAGCCTTCACACCCAGTGTAATCTGCAATTTCTTGCGGCTCATGTAGCGTGAACTCTCAGGAATGTAAGTATAATACAGATGAGGGTTCTCGGCTGCTGTTCGCTTCAGAAAATCCTGTGTCTCGCCATCTGTACTCTGGCAGACTACGATTACCTGATAGTCGGCAGCATACTGCTGGCGCAGGAACATAGGGAGATTCCTCTCCAATTCAGCAAGATTATCGTGTGCGGTAATGAGAATACTGACAGGAGGTTGATTCTCTGCCGTTTCTGTTTTTTGAAAGCGCAACGAGCGCAGAAATGGATTTATCAGTGATCCGAGAACCGCCAATAAAACCACCACTGCGCCTGCTATTATAGTAGTTGTACTAATGATCATCATATTCTTTTTCTCGTAATATAGAAAGCTAGAGAAAGGAGAATCCTATAAACTCTTAACTTTTAACTTTCAACTATATTAAAAGTCTTCTGTAATATACCCCTTTGGCAACTGGCGACAGTTATACTGGCTCGCCATAATCTCACCATAGGCTCCGGCTGAGCGGAGGGCGATGAGGTCGCCGCGATGGGCTTTATTGATGTCGACAGCCTTGCCGAAGACATCGCTTGATTCGCAGATTGGACCTACAACGTCGTAAGTTTCTACAGGTTCATCGCTTGAGATGTTCTCAATCTTATGGTAAGCCTGATAGAGGGCTGGACGGATGAGGTCGGTCATTCCTGCATCCACAATGGCAAACTGCTTGGCTGTGCCCTGCTTGATGTAGAGTGTCTTGGTGATGAGAGAACCCATCTGACCCACTACGGCGCGGCCCAACTCGAAGTGAAGCTTCTGACCATCGCGCAACTTCAGTTTCTTAGCGTATGTATCAAAATAATCCTTGAAGTCTGGGATAGGCACACGGTTTGGATGGTTGTAATCGATACCCAATCCACCGCCTACATTGATGTTCTTTACTACGATGTGATGAGCCTCCAACTGGTCTTGCAACTCGTTGATGCGGTTACAGAGAGCCTCGAAGTCTCCCATATCAAGTATCTGACTACCAATGTGGAAGTGCAGACCCAGGAACTTGATGTTCTTCATCTTGGCAGCCTCTTCGATTACGGCTTCCATGTCGCGCATGGCAATACCGAACTTGTTTTCTGCCAGACCAGTTGTTATGTTAGCATGCGTATGGGCGCCGACATCCGGATTGATGCGGAAACAAACCTGTGCAATCTTATTCTGTTTTTCAGCCAGTTCGTTGATGATTTCCAACTCCGGAATACTCTCTACATTGAAGCAGAAGATGCCTTTCTCCAATCCGAGGTTGATTTCCCAATCGCTTTTGCCTACACCAGCGTAAACAATCTTGCTGGCTGGGAATCCGGCTTTGATGGCAGCCTGAATTTCTCCTCCGCTCACACAGTCGGCTCCTAAACCAGCCTGACAGATGATATTGAGCACCTTAGGGTTGGCATTTGCCTTTACGGCATAGTGCACTTCAAATCCCTCGTGCTTGCCAGCCTCTTCATTGATGGTTTTCAATGTCTGGCGCAACACATTGGTGTCGTAATAGTAGAACGGAGTCTGTATCTCCTGAAACTTATCTATCGGAAATGTACCTTTCATTTCACTTAATCTTAAATTAATACCTTATTATAGTTAAATCAGAATATCCAATTTATTGTAAATCAGAATAACCAACGAAGAGTGGATAGGAAGCATTACATACGAATTCTTCACTTTTCACTCTTCGTTTTCATTTGCATTACTTCTTCTCGAACAATACGTTGCTCAAGTTCTGCAATGCCTGCTTCTTATCTTTCTCTCTGATGAGGAATGAGATGTTATAGTTAGAACCACCGTAAGAAATCATGCGTACAGGAATGTTCTTCATCGCATCGGTAGCGATGGTCTCGAAGCCAACGTTGCTCCAGTCCAAATCACCTACAACGCAGATAATACACATATCTGAATCTACAGTTACTGTACCATATTTCTTCAGCTCGTTTACGATGTCGTTAAGATGAGAATCATTATCAATACTCATGCTGACACCCACCTCAGAAGTGGCAATCATATCAATTGGAGTCTGATAGCTCTCGAAGATTTCGAATACCTTGCGGAGGAAACCTGTAGCGAGCAACATGCGGCTACTCTTGATCTTGATGGCTGTGATGTTGTCCTTGGCAGCAACAGCCTTGATCTTGCCGCGTACGATGACATTGTCGATGATTGTACCGTCGGCCTTAGGATCCATGGTGTTCTTCAAGCGTACAGGGATGCCTGCATACTTAGCTGGCTGAACACAGGTAGGGTGGAGAATCTTGGCACCGAAGTAAGCCAACTCAGCGGCCTCCTCGAAGTTCAACTGGCGGACAGCCTCAGTGTGCTCTACGACACGAGGGTCGTTGTTGTGCATTCCGTCGATGTCGGTCCAGATCTGAATCTCTTCAGCTGGGAGAGCTGCACCGATAAGAGATGCGGTGTAGTCGCTACCGCCACGCTGCAGATTGTCAACCTCGCCATATGCGTTGCGGCAGATGAATCCCTGAGTGATGTAAATCTGATAGCCCTGGTTCTGCTCCATGATAGCAGCCAACTTCTCCTTGATGTACTGAGGATCTGGTTCTGCGTTCTTGTCAGTTCGCATAAAGTCTAATGCGTTGAGCAATACAGCCTTTACACCCTGTTCCTTCAAGTAGTTTACAACCATGTTGGTGCTCATCATCTCGCCCTGAGCCACGATGCTCTTCTCCTCGAAAGAAGTGAAGAGGTCTTTGGTGAATGAGCGGAGATAGTTGAATTCGCCCTGCAAGAACTCACGAGTCGTATTTTTCATCTCCTCGGTAGAGTAGAGTTCTTCTACATGCTGCATGTATTTCTTCTCCAAGTTGTTGATTACCTCGTTGGCGCCCTCTGGATTCTTCTTGTAAAGATAGTCAGAGATCTCAACGAGAGAGTTTGTTGTACCGCTCATCGCAGACAATACGATGAAAGTTGGTTCACCTGATTCTGTAACCAAAGAGGCTACTCCCTTCATGCGCTCTGGTGAGCCTACAGAAGTACCTCCGAATTTCATTACCTTCATAGTCGTAATTTTATTTAATTATTTCACTTAATTATCTTCTCCATCCTCTGTGAGGTCGATACGGTTGTACTCATTTGTTACGTCGTAGAGCACACCTTCCTTACAGCGGTAAACGATGCCTGGGAATTTGTCGAGCATCGGGATGTTATGGGTTGTCATCACAACAGCTGTGCCTTGTTTGGTGATGTCTTTCAGCAGACTCACGATGTTGCTGGCTGTCTCTGGGTCGAGATTGCCTGTAGGCTCATCGGCGATGATGATTTTTGGATTATTGAGAATGGCGCGGGCGATGGCTACACGCTGCTGCTCACCACCTGAGAGCTCATGAGGCATCTTGTCGATTTTATCAATCATGCCCACTTCGTTGAGTACTTCTTCGATGCGCTTATCTCTGTCTTTCTTGTTTTTCCAGCCTGTTGCCTTAAGCACGAATTCAAAGTTCTTGCGAACGGTGCGGTCGTGTAGCAGCTGGAAATCCTGAAAGATGATTCCCAGTTCTTTACGCAGAGCCGGAATCTCCTTTCGCTTTATAGTTTTGAGGTCTCTGCCGAGAATTTCAGCCTTCTCGGTTTCGCCTTCTACAAGGTCTAGTTCGCAATAAAGTGTCTTTAATAGCGAACTTTTACCAGAGCCGACTTTTCCGATAAGGTAGGCGAATTCTCCTTCATCAATATGGAAATTGATGTTTTGGAGCACGCACTTGTCGGCCTGATATATGCTGACGTTCTGATAATCTATTAACATCTTCTATTTTTTCTCCTTAATGTTGGTTTGTTATTTCATTTCGCCCTTGCTCTTGGCAACGCGGCGTTTCTTATCCCATTCCGGATCGTGACGCATCTGAAGTTCTTTCACAACATCTTCTATTCTCAAGCCCTTGCTTGTGAGCAGAACGATGAGGTGATAGAGAAGGTCTGAACTCTCGTAAACGAGTTTCTCGTTGTTGCCATTTGTTGCTTCGATAATGGTTTCAACAGCTTCTTCTCCAACCTTTTGCGCCATTTTGTTAACGCCTTTCTTGAAGAGGCTGGTAGTGTAACTTCCCTCTGGCATTTCTTCGTGGCGCTTGTTGATGAAGTCCTGAAGCTCTGAGAGGAAGAGGATTGGGTTGAGTGTATTCTCTTCTGCCCAGCAGGTGTCTGTACCTTTGTGGCAGGTTGGACCATCTGGGTGAACCTTAACCAGCAAGGTGTCGTTATCGCAGTCGTTCTGAATGCTAACGAGGTTCAGGAAGTTGCCTGATGTTTCACCTTTTGTCCAGAGGCAGTTGCGTGAACGGCTCCAGAATGTTACCTTTTTGGTTGCTATTGTCTTATCGTATGCTTCCTGATTCATGAAGCCAAGCATCAAGACGTTCTTTGTAACTGCGTCTTGGATGATGGCAGGAACCAGTCCGCCTAATTTTTCGAAATCTATTTCCATTTTATCATGTTTTTATTTTCTTACATTGTTATATTCACGTGTCTCAGTATCCTTACGTGTTCTATATTCTCACGTTGATTCCTTCTTCTCTCAGGTATTTCTTGAGGTCAGGAATGGCGATTTCACCGAAGTGGAACACGCTAGCTGCCAGGGCAGCATCAGCCTTGCCTTGGGTGAACGCATCGCGGAAATGCTCCATCTTTCCAGCACCTCCTGAGGCGATGATAGGAATGCTTACTTCTTCAGCAAGACGGGCGAGGGCCTCGTTTGCGAATCCCTGTTTCACACCGTCATGATCCATACTGGTAAAGAGAATTTCACCGGCACCCCGGTCGGCTACTTCCTTAGCCCAGTCAAACAGTCCTAGTTCCACCCGTTCTCTTCCGCCTTTTACATAACAGTGCCAGCCGTCAGAATCGAGACGTGCATCAATGGCGCATACGCAAACCTGTGAGCCATAATGGTTGGCAATTTCATTGATGAGCTCCGGATGTCGGATGGCAGCACTGTTGATGCTAACCTTGTCAGCTCCTGCGTTGAGCAGGCGGTCAACATCTTTGAGTTCATTGATTCCACCTCCCACAGTAAATGGGATATTGATTTCGGCAGCCACGCGGGTTACCATATCCGTAAAGGTTTTGCGCTCTTCGAAACTCGCTGTAATATCGAGGAATACGAGCTCATCGGCTCCAGCATCGCTATAAGCTTTTCCCAGTTCTACCGGGTCACCAGCGCTGCGAAGGTTTACGAAATTGGTTCCCTTTACCGTCTCGCCGTTCTTTACATCAAGACAAGGAACGATTCGTTTAGCTAATCCTTTGTTGCTTTGAACTTTGACCATTGAACTTTGAACTTTATGATTACTTAACTCCTAACTATAAACTTTTTGACTGTCAACTATTTACCTATTAACTAGTTTCTTAACATCGATTTTCCCTTCGTAGAAAGCTTTTCCAAATACTACGGCAGGAATTCCTGCAGTTTCCAATGCTTCGATGTCTTCGTTGCAACTCACTCCGCCTGAGGCGATAAGATGCAGTTGAGGATAGGCAGCCATTACTTCTTTGTAGAGTTCTATGGCAGGTCCCTGCAGCGTTCCGTCTTTGCTGATTTCTGTGCAGAGAACATAGCGTACTCCTTTATCGATGTACTTTTTCAGGAAAGGAAGGAGATCTTCAGAAGAATCTTCTTTCCATCCGTTGATAGAAATCTTTCCGTTTCTTACATCGGCTCCCAGAATCAGGCGGTCAGCTCCATATTTGTCCAGCCATTGCATGAAGAGTTCAGGATTGGTGACGGCTATGCTGCCCACTGTAACCATGCTTGCTCCCGCAGCAAAAGCTTTCTCAATATCTTCTTCGGTCTTGATTCCGCCACCGAAATCTACCACGAGAGAGGTTTCTGTGGTAATGGCCTTTAACACCGCATCATTTACGATGTGCTTTGACTTGGCTCCATCGAGGTCTACTACATGAAGGCGCTTGAAGCCCATCTGCTCAAACTGTTTTGCAACCTCGGCAGGATTGTCATTGTAAACCTTCTTTTGGTCGTAATCGCCTTTTGTAAGACGAACACACTGGCCATTTATCAAGTCGATAGCTGGAATTAATTCTATCATATTAGTATTTCCTCTTTTATTTTATCTCTAAAAAGTTCTTTAAAATCTGTTCTCCCACCTTTCCGCTCTTTTCCGGATGGAACTGGCAGGTATAGAAATTATCTTTGTGGAGCGATGCGCTATAAGGAAGAATGTATTCTGCCTTGGCAATGGTCTCCTCGCAGAGTGGCACATAATAACTATGTACGAAATAGGAGTAGGGATGAAGCAGCGCATCAGCGGTAGACTTGTCTGAGTCAGAATCCATTCTGTTTCCGAACCCCTTATAAAGGTCAGTCTTCAAATCATAGATTTCATTCCATCCCATAGCAGGCACCTTGTCTTCGTGTTTCTGAGGCTGGAATCGCTTTACTTCTACATCAAAGATTCCGATGCAATCTACGTCACCTTCTTCCGAATGGCGGCACAAGAGTTGCTGTCCTACACAAATGCCCAGGACGGGTTGCTTCAAGTTCTTGATTACTTGATCAAGCTGATGAGCCTTCAGATATTCCATTGCTTCTCTTGCCTGGCCTTGTCCTGGGAAGAGCACACGGTCTGCCTTCTGGAGCATTTCTGCATCATCTGTAAGTACAGGTTCGATGCCTAAACGCTTCATGGCGTTGACTACGGAATAGATATTTCCGGCATTATATTTTACGATTGCTACATCCATTACCTAACGTAATTCATTTCTATTTCTTATTTTTCGATGCAAAGGTACACATTTTCTTTTAATTTAAAGAAAATAAAAACAAAAAGATTACGAAATATAGTAGATTTCTTTCAGAAAGTTAGAAATATGGCGTGTTTTTACGTTTTCGTTAAGTGAAAAAGGAGCAATAGGATGTAAACCAACATCTAATTGCTCCTTTTGAAGTGTTTATTTTGATAATCGAAACTTCTTAGTTTTCTTCTTCACTGTCTGCTGTGCGGAGAATGATAGAAGTTGCTCCGATGGTGAACAGGGTTCCGTCTTCGATAACGCGGCGTTCTCTGTCGCCCAGAATCTCATTGTCAACGAAAGTTCCTGTATAACTTGGTCCATCACGGAGTACATATTTCAATTTGCCTTTCTTGTCGCGGCTAACGTTGATTACGCAATGGTTCGTGTCAACGCTTGGGTCTACGGTTTCGATAGGGCAGTTGATTCCGCTGTTCTTCATGTAGCGGCCGATGATGTTGTCGCCTAACTGGAGCGGGATGACCTGTTTGTAAGCGAATACGTTCTCGATGACAACGATAGAGCCGTATCCCTTCTCGTTGGCATTCTCGTCAAGTTTTTCCTCTTTGCGGGTTTCGCGGAGCTTGGAAACTCCCATTCGGATGCCAAACTGCTTATTGCAATTAGGACAAACGAAAACGAGACTCTGACCTGCCTGATACTTGGTCTCGTCGAAGGTGATAAAATTATCGCACTTAGGACAACGTACTCTTTTCATATTCTTTTTCTTACTTTTCTGTCTTTATTATAATAATGTGTTGTAGAAGTTTCCGATACTCCTTGCTCTTTGTTCTAGCTATAAACTATAAACTCTTAACTGTCAACTATTCTTTCACTTTCGTAATCCAGCCGTCAGTAAAAGCATCATAGTTGTGTAAACGGTTGAGAGCAGTATAAGCTTCGCCCTCGGTAGAGTATGTTCCGTATATAACTTTCACATTATTATCCGTAATCAACACCCTAGCTTCCTTGAATCCTTTGTTTTGGAGGAGTTCAGCATAGCAGGCAGCATTGCGCTTGGTAACACGACTTGCCAAAACGATGCTGTAGTAAGAAGAGGCTGTTTGCAATTCGTTGTCCTGAGCCATGTTGACAGACTTGTCAGGAATGCTCTCTTCTGCCTGTGATTCTGTACTAAGTACCAGTTCTTGAGGTTGCGCAACTTTATTGATCTCCTTAGGCATGATGCGGTTCAACATACCTGTGTCGATTTGGCTCTTCTGAACGGTTGGGGTTCCCAATGGAGAAGAGTAGGTGAAGAATGCAATGAGAGCGATGCAGGCTGCTGCAATATTGCGCAACCAACTCTTCTTGATGCTGATGAATTCGGCATTTGATTCTTCTTCTTCGTTAACGAACACAGAATTGTTGACAGAGAGTCCACTCTCCATCTTCTGGTTACTATCCTGATTCTTGACTTCGCTTTCTGTACGATTGTTTTCTACTGTCTTTGCTGGCATTTCAATGATTGAAGCAGCAGAATCTTCAGTCTTCTGAACCTCTTCTGCAGAAATCTGCGCGAGTGGAAGCATGTTTAAGCCGCCCAAGCCATATAACTCAGGTGTAAGGATGCCTGCCTCACATGGTTCGAAGGTATAATTTCCGTCTTCGTTCAATATGATGGTGCCAATATCATTCAGTTCAAATTTTCCTGAATTCTCCAGAGTCTGACGCATCTCTGTCACCTCATCAGTAATGTGGTTCAAAGCTTCCGGATAGCTGATGTCGTATGCTTCAACATACGAAAGTGCAAGGAGAGAATCGTTCATCTGGAGCTGTGGGTTAAAGCCAATAGTTCTCAGCGGTGGCAAAAACATGCTGTCTCTGCCATCGTAACGCGCATCTACATGATGAGCCATGAAGCCACCAAATCCTGGGACAATCACGCAATCGTTGCTCAAAAGTAGGATCTCTATATGTCTTTCTAGTCTATTCACGTTTGCAAAGGTAGTGATTTTTTCGGAAATGACCAACAGAAAATAGAGAAAATTTTCGATGAAATCATAAAAAGTCTAATTTGTTTTGTCGTTTCGGGAAAAAGTATTACCTTTGTGCCTAAAATAAATAAGGTATAAATCAATGAAATATACAGAGACAGAAATTGAAGGAGTCTGGCTGATAGAACCTCGGGTATTTGATGATGCTCGCGGCTATTTCTTTGAAGCATGGAAGCAGGCTGACTTTGATGCTCACGTTGGAGGGCATGTGGAGTTTGTGCAAGACAATGAGTCAATGTCTAGTCGTGGGGTGCTCAGAGGACTGCATTATCAGAAAGGTGAATTCTCACAGGCTAAGTTGGTGCGTGTCATCAAAGGCTGCGTGCTGGATGTAGCTGTTGACTTGAGAAAGGGCAGTAAGACTTTCGGTAAATATGTAATGGTTGAACTGAGTGGAGAGAACAAACGTCAGTTTTTCATTCCTCGCGGTTTTGCCCATGGTTTTCTGGTACTGAGTGACGAAGCCATCTTTACTTATAAAGTAGATAATGTTTATGCTCCTGATTACGAAGCCAGTATTCATTGGGATGATCCTACTATCGGAATAAAATGGCCTATTGAAGGAGTTGAGGTGCTTACGTCAGAAAAAGACAGAACCAAGGCAAAGTCTTTCGGAGAGGCTGATTATTTCGAGTAGAATTGGCATTAGCTTTTACCGATTAATTTATTTAAAGAACTCATCATGAAAAAGATAGTTAATTTATGGCTGCTCAGTTGTATCTTGACTCTTGTTGCTTGTGGGCAGAAGGCCGAAAAGCAACAGGAAGTAAAGGAAGATACTGCGGCTAAGAAAATGTTGCAAGGCATTTGGCTAAACGATGACGATGAGGATGATGTGGCGTTCCGCGTAAAAGGCGATACGATTTATTATCCTGATTCTACCAGTCAGCCTGTCTACTTCTACATTGCTGGCGATACGCTTGTAATGAAGGGTGCTAATATTGCAAAATATCCGATCGTAAAACAGGCTGAGCATATTTTCCAGTTTAAGGTGCAGAATGGGGATG
Source organism: Segatella copri (assembly GCF_015074785.1). Classification (NCBI taxonomy): domain Bacteria; kingdom Pseudomonadati; phylum Bacteroidota; class Bacteroidia; order Bacteroidales; family Prevotellaceae; genus Segatella; species Segatella copri. The sequence continues at coordinate 1,182,079 of NZ_CP042464.1, read as the reverse complement.
TGGTTAAGCTGGTGAAGACGGAAGATAAGTCTTATTTGCAGCAGTTCATCCACAACCATGTTTCCGTGGCGCTGAATCAGAATACGCTGATTAAACGTGATACGGTGGTTGTAAGGGGCGATGAGAAATATCATCTCTACGTACAGGTTAACCCAACAAGTTATAAGGTCTACAAGAGTTCTTATAATGATGATGGTGTTGAGGTAGACAATGTTTATTATGATAATATTGTGAACTTGCATGTTTATCATGGTGCCAACTGTCTGTTCTCTCGTGATTTTCATAAGAAGGATTTCGATAAGCAGGTTCCTGCTTCTTTCTTGGACCAGTCTATATTGAGCGACATCGTATTCAATAAGATAGATGAATCTGGCATTCATTATCTTGCTGTTCTGGCAATGCCTGACAGCAGTTTGAGTTATCAGGTTGAGGTTATCATTTCCTTTGAAGGAAAAATGAGAATGCGGGTTAAGAGCTAAAAAAAGAAATAAAAAAGTCGCCCAGAAAGGGAAAGCATTGGATGTAAGATGCTTTTGTCCTTTCAGGGCGATTCTATTTTTTATGTGCTTATCCTGGAGGGATAGCTTGGTGGCTCAACTTTTAATTGAAGAATCCCAGCAAAGCTCCGGCTGCAACGGCAGAACCGATGACTCCCGCAACGTTTGGTCCCATGGCGTGCATGAGAAGGAAGTTGTGGCGGTCGTATTCCAGGCCTAGGTTGTTGGAGATGCGTGCACTCATTGGTACGGCACTCACTCCAGCGTTTCCGATAAGTGGGTTCAGTTTCTTGCCTTTTGGCAAGAAGAGATTCATCAGCTTGACGAATAAGATTCCGCTTGCCGATGCGATGATGAAAGCAAGAGCACCGAGAGCAAAGATTTTGATGGTGTTTAATGTCAGAAACTCTGAAGCTTGGGTAGAACAGCCTACGGTCAGGCCGAGGAGGATGACGACAATATCATTCAAGCTGCTGCTTGCTGTCTTTGCGAGTCGGGTTGTCTTTCCACTCTCTTTCAGAAGATTTCCGAAGAACAGCATTCCTAATAATGGCAAACCGGATGGAACGATGAAGGTGGTGAGAAGCAGACCGATGATAGGGAAGAGAATCTTTTCGGTCTGTGAAACCTGACGTGCCGGTTTCATCTTGATGACGCGCTCTTTCTTGGTTGTAAGCAGTCGCATCAAAGGTGGCTGGATTACAGGCACCAGTGCCATGTAAGAGTAGGCGCAAACCGCAATGGCTCCCATGAGGTTCGGACTCAGTTTGCTGCTCAGGAAGATGGCGGTTGGTCCGTCTGCTCCTCCGATAATGGCAATGCCAGCTGCCTGGTTAGGTTCGAATCCCAGAGCCAGTGCAATCATGTAGGCGCCGAAGATTCCAAATTGGGCAGCGGCTCCAATCAGGATGAGCTTCGGGTTGGAAATGAGCGCAGAGAAGTCGGTCATGGCTCCAATGCCCAGGAATACGAGTGGCGGGTACCAGCCCTGTTTCACTCCCTGGTAGAAGATGTTCAGAACGGAGTTGTCTTCGTATAAACCTATTTCGAGTCCTGCATCGGCACGGAATGGAATGTTGCCAAGAATGATTCCCAATCCGATAGGAACCAGGAGCAGCGGCTCAAAATCTTTCTTGATGGCGAGCCAGATAAAGAGTGCTCCCACCAGAATCATGATGAGGTTTCCTGCCGAGGCGTTGGCAAAGCCTGTAAAGGTAAGAAACTCATTGAAGTTTTGTATGATGAAATCCATAATTTACTTTGAACTTTGAAAGTTAGACATTGATTTACTTTGAACTTTGAAAGTTGAACATTGAACATTGAACTTTATGATTAGTCTTTTGATTGGAAGAGTAATCATTAGCTTTTTGTCTAAACAGCTTATTACGCGATCGTAACAAGCGTGTCTCCTTCCATTACTGCGTCTCCCTTGTTCACGTTGATGCTGGTAATGGTTCCTGAAGTTTCTGCATCGATGTTGTTCTGCATCTTCATGGCTTCGAGAACGACAACAGTATCGCCTGTGTTCATCTTGTCACCGACTTTCACCTTGATTTCGTTGATAGTACCAGGCAGAGGGGCAACAACTGGTTTGCCTGCAGCAGGAGTTGCTTGTTTGCTTGATGAAGCAGAATCAGAACTTGCTGCAGAACTTGAACCTGCAGCAGAACCTGCGCTTGCAACAGAGCTGGCAGAAATGTTGTTTTGTCCATCAGTTAACTTCACTTTCTGCTTACTGCTCTTAACCGGCTGTTTCATTTCCACTTCGAATGGAATTCCATTCACGGTTACATTGGCGATATTGCCTTCAATATCCTGTATTTCAACGACGTAATCTACGCCTTTAACCTTATATTCGTACTTTGCCATAGTTTCTATATTTTAACGTTGTTATTGTTGTTGTTGAATTTCGGAGCATTCCATCTGGTCTGTTTTGGCTTGATGGTGATAATGCCGGATTCTACATCATGAACATCTTCTAAATATTCCTGTAATGCAAGGGAGATGACTGCCATGTAAATCTCCTTATCAATACCCTTGGTTTCTAAACCATCTTTCAGAATCACGTTGGTCTTATGACTGAGGTCTTGAGTAACCTCGATGGTCTTCTTTCCTGTCTTATATAATAAGGTGGCGTGCTTCTCAGTAGCACGGGCGATGCGCTGTTTATGTTTCATGTAGGCTCCGAAAACCCAGAACACGATGAAGAGGAGAGCAAGGCAGGCAAATACGATTCCCATTGAAAGTACGGCGATTCCTATTCCGTATGGGTCGCTTTTCTTCAATTGCTGGGCTTTACTCAAACCTGTGTTTTGAGGCAGATAGCCTGGAGTTACTGATCCGGCAATGGCTTTCTCCCATGTCTTGAAGTCCTTACTCAGTTCAAAACTCTCATCGGCAGCCAACACTGGCACGCTTACGGAGTCTATCAGGTCAACGGCATTTCCGTCATAGAGTGCTATCCAGTTGGGCATCTTTTCCTGTAGAATAAGATTGAGATGAAAAGGTCCCGAGTTGGAAGAATTCTTTGCCTTCCAATGTTGTCCGTTCCAGCCATCCTGGTACCAGGAACTGCTGTCGAAGATAACGATGCTCTTCTTGCCTCCCAGTGTGGTTCGTGGTTCATTGTTAGGCAATGGACACATCAGCTGTCGGCGAGCTTCAGGCGACATTTTCTTGTCGAGAACCCTTCGGTCGGTGGTTAGGAACATACCACGCACATTATACGTGGTAAAGGAGGAATTGCTCAATTCCACCCATGGTTTGTGCTGCCCGTACTCATCTACAAGATTGGTACGGTTGTCGGTCATCACCTCCGTAATACGGATACTTTTGGCTCCTTGACTCCAAGCGGGCAAGGACGTGATGACTAGCATGGTTATCAGAAATCCCAATTTCTTCATACGCTTACTAACGTTTATAGGGTTATTGTTTCATATTTCGAAAAAATCTGCATCATATAGGAACGATAGCTGTTCCTAGTAGATTCATTAGGTTTATTTCTTGTGCTCAAAGGTACGAAGAATTTCTGAAAAGACAACAAAAAAGGTGCACAAATTTTTGTCTTTGTGCACCTCTTTTATAATTTATAACTATTTCCAGTTGTTTTGTTAACTTTTGTAAGTCTTACGCTCCGCAGAAGAACAGCACCACTATCTGGGCTGTAAAGATACGGAGGAACATGCTCAATGGATAAACCGTAGAGTATCCTACAGCTGGAGCTTCTTTAGAGCAAGAAGCATTTGCATAAGCCAATGCAGGAGGGTCTGTGTAAGTACCGGCGAGCATACCCATGATGGTGAAGTAGTTGAATTTAAACTTCAGGCGGGCAATTGTACCGATGATGAGGATAGGAATAACGGTGATGAGGAAACCACATCCCACATATTTCAAACCGTCACCCTGTACTACTGTGTCCCAGAATCCGGCTCCAGCCTTGATTCCCACACTCGCCAGGAAGAGTACAAGTCCTATTTCTCGCAGCATCATATTAGCCGAAGTCGTCGTATAAGTTACCAGTTTCATGCGATAGCCGAAACGGCCGATGAGGATGGCGATGATCAGCGGACCTCCGGCAATACCCAACTTTAAAGGCACCGGCATTCCCGGAATGGCAAATGGGAGAGAACCGAAGATAATACCTACCATAATGCCTACGAAGATAGTAGCAATGTTAGGCGCATCGAGGCGCTTTACAGAGTTACCCATGATTTCAGCCACACGGTTCACATTCTCTTCAGGACCTACAACCAGAATCTTATCACCTACGTGGAAGTGGTGGTTTCTGCCTGCAAAAATGTCCATTCCCTGACGGGAAATACGTGTTACGTTAACGCCGTATACGCTGGAGAAGTGCATCTTACCCAAGGTCTTACCGTTCATTTCCGGACGGGTAACGATGATACGGCGAGAAACAAAGTGCTGTACTTCATCCTTCTCGCGGTCCCATTCAGCTTCAACCTCTGGTCCGATAAAAGCCTTGATGGCTTCAGCATCAGCCTCTGCACATACAACGAGCAATTCGTCTCCAACCTCAAACTTAGTCTTGCTGTTAGGAATGCTCACCTCGCCATTGTGGAGCAGTCGTGAACATACAATGTCACGGTTCAAGAATTCTGAAACTTCTCTCAGCGTTCTGCCTGTAATATAAGCATTTTCCACGCGCAAGTGCATGTTGTGGGCCTTAGCGTGTGGGTTTGCAGCATCTTCTTCGTTAAGCTGTTCTTCCTCATCAGCAGTATTAATCTTACAGATGTACTTGATAAGGATAGTAGCACCGATAATGCCTACTACACCAAGAGGATAAGCACAAGCATAACCGTTGGCAATACTTGGAGCACCATTAGGGAAGACGCTGAGCAAAGCCTCGTTGGCAGCACCAAGACCCGGAGTATTGGTAACCGCACCATAGAGAGTACCTACCATCATAGGCAAGTTGTTAGGGTTGCTTGTGTCAAAGAAGAGATAATAGCAACCAAACATCACGAGGATGTTGAGTAGAATAGCGCTAGCCGAAAGCATGTTGAGCGTAACACCACCTTTCTTGAAACTCTCGAAGAAACCAGGTCCTACCTGGAGACCAATCATGAAGACGAAGAGGATTAAGCCGAAGTCTTGCACGAAAGTGAGAATTTCCTTTGGACCGGTGAAGCCAACGTGGCCAGCCAAAATACCTGCGAAGAGAACGAAGGTGACACCTAACGAAATGCCGCCAATCTTTATCTTTCCGAGGTAAACACCAATAGCTATCACGATAGCGTAGAGTAGGGCGATGTGAGCCACCGACTCGGTATTGGTGAAGAGATTAACAATCCAATCCATGTATTCGTTTTAAAATCAGAAAATTATATTCCTTGTAGTTTACCAAATGATTTTAGAATTTATGTTTTCTGTTGCTTGTTTTAAATGAAAGATACAGTTCTGTTTATAGAGAGAATCTGTAGATTATTAGGGGATTCAGTTAAAACTGAAAATTGGAGGACATCACATAGGATGCCCTCCAACCTATTTTTTTCTTGTAAAAAATCAAGCCCTTTTTTCAAATGGCTTTCTTTTAAACATAAGATTACTTCTCGATAGCTGCTACACCTGGCAATACCTTACCCTCGATAGCCTCGAGGAGAGCACCACCACCTGTAGAGATGTAAGATACCTGATCAGCCAAACCGAACTTGTTGATACAAGCTACAGAGTCACCACCACCGATGAGTGAGAATGCACCTTCCTTAGTAGCCTCAGCGATTGCGTCAGCAATAGCCTTAGAACCACCAGCGAAGTTGTCGAACTCGAATACACCTGCAGGACCGTTCCAGAGGATAGTCTTGGCACCCTTGATGGCAGCTGCGAAAGCCTTGCGAGTCTCAGGACCTGCGTCCATACCCTCCCAACCGTCAGGGATGTTGTTAGATGGGCAAACCTGAGTATTGCAGTCGTTCTTGAAGTCGTCACCGCAGATAGAGTCTGTGCCGAGTACGAGGTTTACACCGTTCTCCTTAGCCTTCTTGATTACGTCGAGAGCAACGTCGAGCTTGTCATCCTCGCAGATAGACATACCGATCTTGCCACCGAGAGCCTTAGAGAATGTATAAGTCATACCACCGCAGAGAATCAGGTTGTCAACCTTAGTCAACAGGTTCTCGATGATACCGATCTTAGTAGAAACCTTAGAACCACCCATGATAGCTGTGAATGGGCGCTTGATGTTGCCGAGAACTGCGTCAACAGCCTTAACTTCCTTCTCCATCAAGAAACCGAGCATCTTGTGATCCTTGTCGAAAGAATCAGCGATGACAGCTGTAGAAGCGTGCTTGCGGTGAGCTGTACCGAATGCGTCCATTACATATACGTCAGCGTAAGAAGCCAACTTAGCAGCGAACTTCTTCTGACGCTCCTTCATCTCAGCCTTAGCAGCATCGAATTCTGGAGTACCCTTCTCAACGCCAACTGGCTTGCCTTCCTCTTCTGGATAGAAGCGGAGGTTCTCGAGCAAGAGAGCCTCACCTGGCTTCAAGGCAGCTGCCTCAGCATCAGCGTTACCGCAGTCCTTAGCGAACTTAACGTCTACGCCGAGAGCGTCTGATACGTTCTTAACAATCTGAGAGAGAGAAAGCTCTGGTTTAACCTTGCCCTTTGGCTTACCCATGTGGCTCATCATGATGAGCGCACCGCCGTCTGCAAGTACCTTCTTCAATGTAGGAAGGGCACCGCGGATACGAGTGTCGTCTGTTACATTACCATTTTCATCCAATGGCACGTTGAAGTCAACGCGCACGATTGCCTTGTGACCGGCAAAGTTAAAATCTTCAATTTTCATTTTACCTAAATTTTATTTAGTTTATGTACTAATTTATTGTTCTAAACCTTTCTGCTGGTTTCAAAAACCGAAGGCAAAGATACAAATTATATTTGAATCAGCAAAATATAGTAGCGGTTTTTATGATTTTTAGTAGATGAAATCGTCTGTTTGCTATATCGGGTTTGCAAAATTCGTGTTTTGCGCTTCCTTCTGCCTGATTTGTTAAACAAAATGGAGAGAAATGAAATATATTCTTAACAAATTACTTTTTTTTTGGATTTTTCGATAATAAATAGTACCTTTGTGCGCAGTTAAAACGTTATTACATATAAATGAGATAAAATGGCGAAAGATAAGATTGCTTTTGTGTGCAGCAATTGCGGACAGGAAAGTGCCAAATGGATGGGCAAATGTCCTAGCTGCGGACAATGGAATACATTTAAGGAAATTCGTATTGCTGCCGATTCCGGATCGCAGGCTGCGAAGAATGCCGGAATGACCATGCGTCATGGTGGGGCTGCCACGATGTTTGGCGGGCAGCACAGCGAGCATGACGCTGCGCCGATGAAGCTTCGCGATATTTCTGCGATTGATGAACCGCGCATCGATATGAGGGACGAGGAGCTGAACCGTGTGCTGGGTGGCGGAATGGTTCCCGGCAGCATCACGCTCTTGGGCGGTGAACCGGGAATCGGTAAGAGTACGCTCACCTTGCAGACTATTCTGAACATGACTGACCGCCGCATCCTGTATGTGAGCGGAGAGGAAAGTGCCCATCAGATTAAACTCCGTGCCGACCGGTTGGCTAAAGGACAGGCGATGCTCAGAGAGGGTTCATCTGCGGACACACAGAAAACGGTTTCTCTTTCATCAGAAGGAGCCTTTGATCATATTACGGTTCTCTGCGAAACACAGTTGGAGAAAATCTTCAGCCATATCCAGGAAGTGGCTCCACAGCTGATAGTTATAGATTCTATCCAAACTATTGCTACAGAAGAAGTAGACAGCTCGCCGGGTTCTGTTTCCCAGGTTCGTGAGTGTGCAGCCTCCCTGCTCCGATTTGCCAAGACGAGTGGCATTCCGGTTATTCTGATAGGACATATTAATAAGGAGGGAACGCTTGCCGGACCAAAGATTCTGGAGCACATCGTAGATACGGTGATTCAGTTTGAGGGCGACCAGCATTACATGTACCGCATCTTGAGAAGCATCAAAAACCGATTCGGAAGTACTTCTGAGTTGGGAATCTACGAGATGATGCAAGGCGGACTCCGACAGGTGAGCAATCCTTCAGAGTTGCTTCTTACCGAAGATCATGACGGGCTTTCGGGTGTTGCCATCAGCGCAGCCATCGAGGGTGTTCGTCCGTTCCTGGTAGAGACGCAGGCTTTGGTTTCAACAGCAGCCTATGGAACTCCGCAGCGTTCGGCAACGGGTTTTGACCAGCGCCGTTTGAACATGCTCCTGGCGGTTCTAGAGAAACGTGTGGGGTTCAAACTGATGCAGAAGGATGTGTTCCTGAATATTGCCGGAGGATTGAGAGTAACCGATCCTGCCATGGACTTGAGTGTGTTGGCAGCCGTATTGAGCAGCAATGTTGACACACCTATCGAGCAAGGCTGGTGTATGGCGGGCGAGGTAGGTCTGAGCGGTGAAGTCCGTCCGGTGAGCCGTATCGAGCAGCGTATTGCTGAGGCCGAGAAACTCGGATTCCAGCACATCATCATTCCGAAATACAACAATCATGGTTTCGACCATAAGAAATATAAGATAGAAATTCATCCCGTAAGGAAGGTGGAAGAAGCATTCCGCTGCCTGTTCGGGTGAAGTAAAAAGTAATCATACAGTTCAAAGTTCAAAATTCAAAATTCAAAGTAAAATGAAGGATTCAGTAATCATTGTGAGTGGCGGCATGGATAGCATCACGCTGCTCTACGATAAGAAAGACGAGATTGCACTCGGCATTAGTTTTAACTATGGAAGTAATCATAACGAGCGTGAAATTCCTTTCGCCAAGATGCATTGTGAGCGTTTGGGAATCAAGCATATTACGATAGATTTGGGTTTCATGCATCAGTATTTCAAGAGTTCTCTTCTTGAAGGTGCCGATGCAATTCCTGAGGGTCATTATGCTGCTGATAATATGAAGAGTACGGTGGTTCCTTTCCGTAATGGAATCATGCTGAGCATTGCCATCGGCATTGCAGAGAGTAATAAACTGAAGAAAGTTTTCATCGCGAACCATGGTGGCGATCATACGATTTATCCTGACTGCCGTCCGGAGTTTATCAAGGCGATTGATGAGGCTGCTGAAGCAGGAACGTTCGTTGATGTGCGCGTAGTGGCTCCTTATACGAATATTACCAAAGGGCAGATTGCTGAGATAGGTAAGAAGTTGGGCATTGACTATGCTGAAACCTGGAGCTGCTATAAGGGCGGTGAGAAGCATTGTGGCAAATGCGGAACCTGCGTAGAGCGCAAGGAGGCTTTGGCCGAGGCGGGTATTGAGGATACTACCGAGTATGAAGAATAAGGATGAAGATGAACCAGACGTTCTTCGTTCCCTATATATAATAAGGTGTAATCAGAATAAATATAATAAAAGAAAAATGAAAACAGCGATTTTATCTGCGGCGTTGATGCTTGCATCAACTGTTGCGATGGCTCAGAAGAGCAACTTCCAGTTGAAGGTGGATTTGAAGAATTTCAATTCCGATTCTGTACTTGTTTACAAGGGTAGAAATGTTAAGATGGATACGGTTTTGGTGAAGAATGGCAAGTTTACCTATTCTGCAAACCTTGATAAGGCTGCCGGATACGTTTTCCTCTCACCTGAAACTTATCGTGGTGCTGGTCAGTTTATGTTCAACCTGCCTTGTGTTCCTGGCGAGAAGGCTGAAGTTAAGGGCGATACAAAGAACCGCTTCGATATTTCGGGTTCTAAGTTCTATCAGCAGTATCATGAAGTAGATGTTCTGCTGGAGACTGCTAATAAGGAGTTGAGAGATTACGAAGCTTCCCTGAACCAGAGAATCAAGAATGGTGAGACCCAGCAGAGCATCATGGCAGAATATGAGCAGAAGGCTCCTGCCCTGCAAAAGGCAAAGGACGATAAGATTTTCGATTTCGTAAAGCAGCATCCTGATTATGAGGCTTGTGCTACTATCATAGAGCAGTTTGATGATGTCAGCAAGATGGAGAAACTGCTGGGCTTGCTCTCTGAGAATGTGAAAAACGGCAGAATGAAGGCTTTCTACCAGCCAATGATTGATATGGCTAAGAAGCGTGCTGAGGCTGAGGAGAAGGCTAAGAAGGTGCAGGCTGCTGGTGTTGAGGCTCCTGACTTCACGCTGAAGGATATTAAAGGAAATGATTTCAAGCTTTCCAGCCTTCGCGGCAAGATTGTAGTTCTCGACTTTTGGGGTTCATGGTGCGGATGGTGCATCAAGGGAATGCCTAAGATGAAGGAGTATTACGAAAAGTACAAGGGTAAGTTTGAAATTCTTGGTGTAGATTGTAATGATACAGAGGCTAAGTGGAAGGCTGCTGTTGAGAAGCACCAGCTGCCATGGATTCATGTTTACAATCCGAAGGACAGCAAGGTTCTCAGCGATTACGCTGTTCAGGGCTTCCCTACAAAGATTGTGATAGATGCTAATGGTAAGATTATCAAGACTATTGTTGGTGAGGATCCAGCTTTCTACACATTGCTTGATGAAGTGTTGGGCAAGTAATATTACATAAAACAATGTCGCCCTGTAAGTGCAAAAATATATTTGCTCTTACAGGGCGATTTTTTGTTTGTTCAGTATTTTACTTCTTTTTCTTTTTCAATTCCAGTTTCGGAATCTTGATTTTCTGTCCGGCCTTTACGGTGCTTGTACCATTCAGGGCTTCTACGTAGCATTCCATGCCAGAACCTAAATAGCGGGTGCTGATCTGTTCGAGGGTCTGACCGGCGCCAACCGTAACGGTTTGGGCAACTCCTATGATTCGGTAAGCTCCCGTGCGTACGCGAGCATCCTTGTCATACTGGGATGATGCTATTTTCGAAGTAGCCTTTTCTTCGGCTTTATCTTTAGCCTTTTCTTTCGCTTCAGCCTTAGCTTTTGCTTCAGCCTGCTTAGCTTTTTCAGCGCTAGCACTTTCCTCATCCGATTTTTCAGCCAGTTTTACTGCTTCTGCAGTTTTAGCCATACGGATGCTGTCTTCCATCGCTTTCTGGCGGAGTTTCTGTTCCTGAGAGAGTGGGGCGGCAGCTGGTTTGGCTGGGACTTTCTTGGCTGGAGCCTGGTGATACTGGTTTAGCTGCATGGCTAGATGATCGCGCTGGGCAGTCATCTGACCATAGTTGAAGGCAAACCATCCCATTCCGCCAATCAAAGCTACTACGATGAGACAGACTGCAACAACCAGATAGCGAGGAATAACAATATGATGAGAATTGGAAGATTCTTCTTCCTCCTCTTCTTCTTCAGATTCATCTGATGCAGGTACTGCAGGTTCAACAACTGCTTTCAGGGCTTGCTGTTGCTGGGCTAATTCAAGCTTCTCTTGCTCCAGTCTTTCCTGCTCCAGCCTTTCCTGCTCCAGTCTTTCCTGCTCAAGTTTTTCCTGCTCAAGTCTTTCCTGCTCCAGTCTTTCCTGCTCCAGTCTTTCCTGCTCTTGCTTTTCTTTTTCAAGCTTTTCTTTCTGTATTCTTTCCTGCTCCAGTTGGGCTTGTTTTAATCTTTCCAGTTTAGCTTGTTCAATAGCAATTTGCTTTGCCAGTTCGTCTTCGTCTTCTTTTTCTTTTTCCTTTTCAGATCCGATTACAACAACCTCCGGATTTGGAGTTGCAGTTTTTTCTTCGTCCAGAAAATCGATTACTTGTGCAGGAGCATCTTCTGTCTGTTCTTCTCCAAACTTCTCATCTATTTCATCGAAATCTACGCCGTCATTTACCACCACCGTTTCAAATTGGGCGAATGGCTTGTTCACGATTTCTTTCAGGATGTTGTCAGGCGTGAAGGTGAGTTTGTCTCTGCCTTCAATGGTGAAGCGCTCGCCCGTGTTCACATTGATGCTCTCACGGTCTTTCGTGGCCTGTACCTTAAAGGTGCCCAGCCATTTTATCTTCACCTGCTTGTCGGCTTCGAGTCCCTGGTTGCACACATCAAACATTTTCCGGATGAAGAGTTCTGCTTCCACCTGGCTCAGCCCGCTTTTGTCAGCAAGCAGTTTTCCGAGTGTATTTAAACTGAATTTGCTCATTGCTCATCCCCTCCATTCTTTAGTTTTTCCTTGACCGAAGCAACCGGTCGGAAACCCAACACCAACTTAGGCGGCACCAGCTGGCGCTTCTTGGTAGTAGGATTAACCACCACTCGCTCCATGCGCTTCTTCACTTCGAAGGTGCCAAAATTGGGGATAGAGACAGCTTCTCCATCCTCAAACTCGGCAATCATAGCGTCTATCGCCTTGCGCACCAACTTCTGGGTGTCTTCCTGCGAATAGCCGGTTTGCTGAGCCAGTTCAGCGATGTATTCCTTATTGTTCATATTTATTTAATATGTAGTCAAAATTTCTAAAACTCCAGGCTATGGGGGAGAGAATGATTATTTCACCACCTTGCCATAGAGGTCAAATTCCTCGCTTGCAGTAATTTCTACCTGATAGAAACAACCCACGCGCAGACGCTTCTCATCGGCACGGATCAGAACCTCAGGGTCTACTTCCGGAGAGCAGAACTCTGTTCGTCCGATGTAGTAATCGCCTTCCTTGCGGTCGATGATAACGGTCATGGTTTTGCCCACCTTATCTGCCTCAATCTCAGAGCTGATGTCTTGCTGCAGAATCATCAGTTCGTCCAGCCGGCGCTGCTTTACCTCGGCAGGCACGTTGTCTTCGTAGTGGGTGGCGCTGTAGGTTCCTTCTTCCTCAGAGTAGGCAAAGGCGCCCATGCGCTCAAATCTCTGTTCGCGTACAAAGTCGAGGAGCTCGTGGAAATCCTCATCTGTCTCGCCTGGGAAACCAACCATCAGCGTAGTGCGGATGTGAATGCCTGGCACGCGTTCGCGGATGGCCTTCAGCAGATTGATGGTTTCCTGCTTCGTTACGTGGCGATGCATGCTGGTGAGCATGTGGTCGCTGATGTGCTGGAGGGCAATGTCGAGATATTTGCATACGTTTGGCTTCTCGCGCATCACGTCCAGAAGATCCATAGGGAACTGGTTCGGATAAGCATAATGCAGGCGAATCCATTTCACGCCCGGAATATCAGCCATCTCGCTGATGAGTTCGGTAATATGATGCTTGCCGTCAATATCTACGCCGTAGTAGGTGAGTTCCTGAGCGATAATCTGAAACTCCTTCACGCCTTCTGCCACCAGTTCGCGCACCTCCTGCAGAATCTCTTCCTTCGGACGGGAAACGTGCTTGCCGGTGATGATAGGAATGGCGCAGTAGGCACAGTGGCGGTTGCAGCCCTCAGCTATCTTGATGTAGGCATAATGGCGCGGAGTGGTGAGATGACGCTGGCCGTTGCAGGATGAAACTTCCGCCTTGCCGAGTTCCTGCAGAAGCTGCTTGTAGTTGAATTTGCCGTAGAACTTATCCACTTCGGGCATTTCTTCTTCCAGTTCCTTCTGGTAGCGCTGCGAGAGGCAGCCCATTACGTAGAGCTTTCTGAGTCGGCCTTCTTCCTTAGCCTGGATAAACTCCAGGATGGTGTCGATGCTTTCCTGCTTTGCATCCTCGATGAATCCGCACGTATTGATGACGGCTATCTCGCCCTGAGGGCGCTTGGAATCGTGAACGCAATGGTAGCCGTTTGCCTCAAACTGCTTCATCAGCAACTCGCTGTCTACGAGATTCTTCGAGCAGCCCAGGGTAATAATATCTATCTGATTTTTCTTCATTTTCTAATTTTTAAAGAGCGAGTCTACGAATTCTGTCTTGTTGAAGAGCTGCAGATCTTCCATACCTTCGCCTAGTCCGATGTATTTTACAGGCACCTTGAGCTGGTCGCTGATGCCGATGACAACGCCGCCCTTAGCGGTTCCGTCGAGCTTGGTGATGGCGAGCGAGGAGATGTTGGTAACGGCAGAGAACTGCTTAGCCTGCTCGAATGCATTCTGTCCGGTACTTCCGTCGAGCACGAGCATTACCTCGTCTGGTGCCTCAGGCATTACCTTCTTCATCACTTCCTTTATTTTCTTGAGCTCATTCATCAGGTTCACCTTGTTGTGCAGTCGGCCTGCCGTATCGATGAGCACCACGTCGGCGCCGTTTGCCTTGGCGCTCTGCAGGGTGTCGAACGCTACGCTTGCTGGGTCGCTTCCCATCTGCTGTTTCACTACAGGCACACCCACGCGCTCGCCCCAGATGCAAATCTGCTCTACGGCAGCGGCACGGAAGGTGTCAGCAGCTCCCAGAACAACCTTCTTGCCAGCCTTCTTAAACTGGTAAGCCAGTTTGCCGATGGTGGTTGTCTTGCCCACGCCGTTTACGCCTACTACGAGGATAACGTAAGGCTTATGGTCGGCAGGGAGATCCCAGTCTGCCAGGTCATCGCTGTGATTCTCGGAGAGGAGAATGGCGATTTCCTCGCGCAGAATGCGGTTAAGCTCGCTGGTTGAAACATATTTATCGCGGGCCACACGTTCTTCGATGCGGCGGATAATCTTGACCGTGGTTTCTACACCTACATCTGAGGTGATGAGTACCTCTTCGAGATCGTCGAGCACATCATCATCGACGGTAGACTTTCCGGCAACGGCGCGCGCCAGTTTGCCAAACACACTCTCCTTGGTTTTTTCAAGTCCCTTATCGAGAGTTTCTTTCTTTTTGTTGCTGAATAATCCGAATAATCCCATAATCTTGTTTTTTATCTTCTGCAAAGATACTCATTTTTTTTTATTTTATGGCTTTTTCATTTGCTTTTTCGCCCTTTTCAAGAAAAAAAGTAAAGATTTAGAGGGTTTTATGTCATGACAGAAGGGTTTTCGCCGATATTGTGGGTTAATAAGGTTTAATAAATAATGTTGTCAGATACAAAAACAAATCGCCCTGCAAAGGGACAGAAGTGGTTTGGCTTCTGGACCCTTGCAGGGCGTTCTGTTTATTTCTTCATCATTTCCTTTACGGCTCTTTCGAGCTGGGTATCATGGCCATTGATGAAATCTTCCGGACTGTTGTAAACCTCGATGTCTGGGTTCAGCTGGGTGTTCTCGCCGAACACGCCACGCATGTCGCGGCAGCCTACCTGAGGAATACCGAATACCAGCGTGTTGTCCATCAGCGTTTCCCACCATACGGCTGTCATGGTTCCTGCTACAGGAGCACCGATCAGCTTGCCGATTCCGAGTTCCTTGTAAACCCATGGGAAACCGTGACCGTTGCTGTAATCGTTCTCGCAGATCATGACGCAAGATGGCTTCACCCATTTGTTGAACGGATCGCGGCCAACGACCTTACCGTGAGGTACAAACTCTTGATATTGCTTGCCGTTGAGTAGGGTGCAGAGATCATCGTGCAACCAGCCGCCACCATTATGGCGCTCGTCTACGATTACAGCGTCTCTGTTTCGGTTCTTGTCGCTCAGCAGTTCGCTGTAAACGGTGCGGAAACTCTCCGAATCCATCGCCTTAATGTGAACATAAGCGATGCGTCCGCCCGAAATGCTGTCAACGAAAGCGCGGTTGCGGTCTACCCATCGCTTGTAGAGCAGGTTGTTGAGTTTGCCCTGAGAGATAGCCTTTACCGTAACCTCCATCTTCTTGCCCTTGGCGTTTCTGATGCCGAGTCGTACATTCTTGCCAACCTTTCCGTCGAGCAATGGGAAGTAGTCCATTCCGGCTTTAATCTCCTCGCCGTCGATGCTCTCGATGATGCTGCCGGCTGTTACGCCCGTATTCTTCACATCGAAAGGACCACGCTTGATAATCTCCTGAATCTTCAGGCCGTCGCCCTTGTACTGAGAGTCGAAGAATACTCCCAGGTTGGCGGTGGTAAGCGCGCTGTTCGAAGCGTAGTAGCGGGCTCCTGTATGCGAAGCGTTCAGCTCGCCAAGCATTTCGCTCAACATCTCCTGGAAGTCGAAATTGTTGTTGATGTAAGGCAGGAACTTCTCATAGGTCTTGCGGTAACCTTCCCAGTCAACACCATGGATCTTAGGGTCGTAGAACTTGTCTTTCACCTGTCGCCATATGTGGTCGAAGAGATACTGGCGCTCCTCGGCTGGCTTATAGTTGAAGTTAGCCTCAAAGCTGATGTCCTTGGTGCTGAATCCGCTCAGATCCACCTTCTTGATGCTGCTTCCGTTGCAGATAAAGAGGTTCTTCACATCCTTGTCGGTCTGCAGGTTGCCCTGGCCTACGCCCTTCATCACGAGCTTGGTAGAGCCGTCCTTCAGGTCGTGCTGCCAGAGATCGTAACCATCCTCGAAGGCTGCCTGGTAGTAGAGCTTGTCGCCGTCTTTAGAGAGCACAGCATCGCCCATGTGCGAAGAGTTTGCGGTGAGGCGTACGATTCTGTCGCGGCAGTTTTCGATGTCCAGCTCCAGTGGCTTCACTTTTTCCACCTCTATCTTTCCTGTCTTCTTCTGCTTTTCGTCAGCTTTCTTTTTAGCCTCTTCCTTCTTCTCGTCTTCCTTCTTCTCCTTTTCGTCCTTGTTGGCGTCAGCCAGTTCTATCTCTTCCTTGCTCATGTTGAAGCGGTTGTAGGCGTCCAGGTCGAAGAACATGATGTAGGCATCGTCTTCTGCTCCCCAGCTTCCATGACTGCGGTAACCGGCTCTGTCGCTCTGGAAGAGCATAGCCTTGCCGTCGAGCACCCATTTGCCGTTGCTGTCGCTGTAGCCGGAATTGGTCAGGTTGTGAACCTCTTTGCCGTCAGCCTTTACCAGCGCAATATCCTGGTTGTTCCAGCCACCGTTGCCGATATAGGTTGAAAGGAGCCATTTGCTGTCTGGTGACCATTCGAAAGCGATGTCTCCATCGCTGTAAGAGTAGACGTATTTGCCATCGAGCACGGTGCGGATTTTCTTCGATTTCAGATTGACGATGCGGAGTGCAGCGCGGTCTTCGAAGAAAGCCACTTCCTTGCCGTCAGGAGAGTATTGCGGATACTGCGATGTAATGCCTGTTTTCACCAGCTGCTCTTCCTCGATATCGGTAGCGTAGGTGAAGTTCTTCTCTTTCTCGTTCTTGATCTTAGACTGGTAAATCTGCCATACGCCATTGCGCTCGGCTGCATAGACCAGAGCTCTGCCGTCTGGCGAGAAACTCAGGTTGCGCTCCTGCTGTGGTGTGTCGGTAATGCGCTTGGTAGTGGTGTATTCTACAGAAGTTACGTATACGTCGCCATGCATCACGAAAGCCACTTCCTTGGCGTCTGGCGAAACGGAAATCTCCGTAGCTCCCCAACTTTTAATCTGACGTACGAGGCTTGGAGCATCGTTATCTGTTGTAATGGAGATGTTCACCTTCTGAGGCTCTCCACCTTCTTTCACGGTGTAGATTTCGCCATCATATCCGTAGCAGAGCAGGTCGGCGCTGGATGCAGTGAGGAATCTTACCGGATTGCCTTTGTGGTGGGTAATCTGCTTGTCGCTTGAACTGTTGAGGCTGCGGCGGTAGATATTGAATGTGCCGTCCTGCTCGCTCAGATAGAAGAATGATTTCTCGTCTGATGTCCATACTGGCGAGCGGTCTTCGCCGGCAAAGGTAGTCTGCTTGGCAAACTTACCGTTGCTCTTCAGCCAGATGTCGCGAGCGATAGGTGATTTCTGGTGTTTGCGCCAAGGGTCTTCGTATCCCTTTTTGTCGTGGTAGAGAATGTCGCCGTTCTTGGCGATGCTGATATTCTCCATGGTGAGGGTAGAGAAGAGTTCCGGTCTTCCGCCCTTGGTGCTTACCTTATATACTTGTGGGAATGTGTTGTCGCCGAAGATGATGCTCTGGGCTGTAGGCTGCAGACTGGCTGAGTAGAGCACATGGTCGTTGTCTGCAAAGGCGATAGGTGTTTCGCTGCCGCTGTTGGTGGTGAGTCGGGTAGGAGCACCGCCTTTTGCATCGATTACGAAGATGTCGAGACTTCCTTCGCGGTTAGACTGGAAGGCAATTTTCTTGCTGTCAGGGCTCCATACAGGATGCGAATCGAAGGCCGCATGGGTTGTGAGCTGTCGTGCTTCACCGCCGTTGACAGAAACACTGTAGAGGTCGCCTTTATAAGCGAAGGCGATGGTTGTGCCATCGGGCGAGATGGCTGGGTAGCGCATCCAGAGCGGATGTTCTTCTGCGCTGGCAGAGAGTGCTGCCGAGAGCAGGGCTACTGAAAAGATTAACTTTTTCATTTGCGTATGTTTTATGTTTCAATATGCGTTATAAAAATCTCTTCTCTTTCGGGGTCAGAATGCTGTTTCTTGCTCCTAACGGATGCAAAGGTAGTTATTTTTTGCGATATTTAAGCATAAAAAAAGAAAAAAGTGAGAAAAAGTTTGGTGTATTCAAAAAATATATGTACCTTTGCAGCCGCAAATAAGAAAAGTGGCTGATTGCGTTATTGGTTAGCTGGTTTGCGTTTTGAAAAGTGTTGGTTCCGTAGCTCAGTTGGATTAGAGCAACAGCCTTCTAAGCTGTGGGTCTTGGGTTCGAACCCCAACGGAATCACTATAATAAGCAAAATGAAACTTATTTGTACAAAATAGCGTGAGAGAACAATAGTAGTAAGTTGCTTATTCATAGGTACTTATCTCTGTTGTTCTTTTTTTTGTTTTTAAATATATTTTATCACTTATTCCTCTTTTATGTACTCTTTTTGTAAATAGCTGTTAATCAATATGTTATGAATTTGATGTATTGAGAAATCATCCATGTGTGTTACAAATGTGTTATCAAAAAGCGCTAATGTCGGCTCTCGAATAAACACTACCATGCGAAGTGATAACGTTTTACAGCCGCCCGGCGCAAGTCCATAGGAGGTGATCATCGTGATAAGTACCTCGGTGCCTGTTTCCCTGATGATAATGTGCCTGACATGCGTCCGACATTCGAAGAAATTCGGAAAGTGGATGATAACGGGAAAGAATACTGGAGTTCACGCGAACTTTGTAATGCGATGGGCTATTCGGGATATTGGAAATTCCAGAATGTAATAGACAAGGCAATCAAGGTTGCCAGTGAAAAAGGTATGAATATAGACGAACATTTCAACCATGCGGTTGACATGTTCAAGGTGGGTAATGGAGCGTTTCGCAAGGTCGAAGCTTTCCATCTATCACGTATGGCTTGTATGATCATTTCTGAGAATGCTGATTCAAGGAAGCTGTTAGTGAAGCAGGCAAGAGCCTATTTTTCTCAATCCGTATCTACAACCGAACTTATGCGGAACTCACTGGAATCCAATATTTTACTGTATAAAACTGCACAGGGAGAGACTCGCATTGAAGTGATTTTCAACAACGAAACTTTTTGGATGTCACAGAAAAGGATGGCTGCTTTGTTTGGTATTGATAGAGCAACTATCACTTATCATATTTCTCAGATTTATGAGTCTGGTGAATTGCAAAGAGAGGCAACTTGTAGAAAAATTCAACAAGTTCAACTGGAGGGAGAGCGTGATGTTGAGCGTGCTCCATTGTTCTACAATCTTGATGTTATCATCGCTGTTGGTTATCGAGTGAACAGCTATCAGGCAACCCAATTCCGTATATGGGCAACTTCTGTATTGAAGGAGTTCATCATTAAGGGTTATGTCTTGGATGATGAACGTCTGAAGCAAGGTAAGCACTTCGGCAAGGATTATTTTGACGATTTGCTGGAACGTATCCGTGAAATCCGCACTTCTGAACGCAGATACTACCAGAAGATAACTGATATTTATGCAGAGTGTAGTGCAGATTATGATGTAAAGGCTGAAAGTACCAAACTCTTCTATAAGATGGTGCAGAATATGATGCACCTGGCGGTTACCAATCATACGGCAGCTGAGATTGTTTATGAGCGAGCTGATGCGGAAATTTACTACGATGGAGGATTGGAAGAATCGCCTGAAGCTGTTGCTTGAAACTATGGACTATGATGCTAAGAGTAGTGCAGGTAAGGTTTCGCAAGAAGAAGCCAGAGAAAAGGCTTATTCTGAGTATGAGAAATATAAGGTTATTCAAGACCGTTCCTATATCTCGGATTTCGACCGATTCAATAGTGGAAATGATGATGATACTCCATTGCTTCCATTTGACATTGATCCAAAAGAATAGGGGTTGAGTATGGCGCTTGAATTATGTCATAGTAGTACTGTCTTATCTTATATAAGAAAATTAACGCAATGAAATGCTCCAAAAAACATATAAGATGAAAATGTAAAAAGTTACGGAAAATGTGAATTATCTCCGTAACTTTTTACATAAACCGCTCACTTTTGGTGTTATTGAGTTTCCCTCAGTTCTTCTATGAGCTTTTCAAGAATATAATCATCGCTCATTAGCTGTAAACCATATTTGGGGTCAGACATCTTGAATAACCGGAAATCCTTAATGACCTTAATGACCGTGACCTTAATGACCGGAAAACGACCCTAAACATTTATTTGTTTTTCTGATGAAACTCCTTCCTTGTCTTTGCCATTGCTTCCGTAGCCCTATCGTGGGTCTCTATCAGCAATGGGCTCTTATGATATTGCACAATCTTGACTCCGACTGAGTTGTACCTTTTCTTTTCCTCGATGCATTGAATGATCAAGTCTGGATTGGCAGACTTTGAGGTTGGAGTCTTGTCAAAGTTCTGAATATAGGCAGCGTTGGTCAGGAAGAGAATGTCGGAACCTTTAGGTATTTCCTGCATTACCTTCACCATGAGGGTTAGCATCATGCGGAACTCTGTGGTGTGTAGGTCGCTGATTACATCACGGCTGATGATATTGCCGTTATGCTCAATCACAACGGCAGCACCACCAGCTCGCTCTTTATGGCCATAATCACATGAGCCACCTATCCAAACGTAATATGTAGAAGTATCTTGTGTCATAATTATTTTATCTTCAATGCCCGCAGATATTCCTTCTGCTCGGGCGTGATTCTGTAGCTCTCGATGGCCTTCTGGATGGTCTTGTTGTGCGTCCAGGGAGCAAGGCGGTTTTGTTCGATGTAGGGAATCGCCTGGTCCCATTGCTTGGCAAGGGCGGTGGCGAAGAACCAGGCTACCATCATCTTTACGTAATACTCTTCGCTCCTTACAGATGCAGGAATTTCAAGATATTCTGCCTTGAAGTCTTCATCCAGGTAATGAGACATAAGTGTATCTATTCCAAAGCGACAAGTATAAACGTGTGACGATTTACTCCAAGTCTTGATCTTCACCAATAGTTCCTCCTTGTGTTTGGCAAACACCTTCGGAGACATGATGTCGCAAACAGCCCAGTTATCCACGAATGACAGGAAGCTGTCAGTAAGACGAATGCATTCATCGTAGTCCTTCACCTCGGAAATGAGGAGACTGTGAAGCATGTTCTCGTCGTAGTATTCGTGAGGAAGCTGATGAAGAAATTCCTCGCAATCTACTTCCTTTGTAAATTCTTTTGCGAACTTGCGAAGCACAGGCACACGAATGCCTATGAAACTCTCCACAGGCACTCCCGGTGTCAGTTTGGCCTGGAAAGCAGCATACTGCTTATCCTGCATGGCGAACAGCCTTTCTTGAAGTGAAGTCATAAATCTTATTGTTATTTTAACTTTTCATATTTCTCATCGGTCACAGGCTCAAGCCACTCGTTGGAGCTGTTCTCGCCAGGTATTTCAAAGGCGAGGTGGGCAAACCAGCTGTCTTTTGCTGCACCGTGCCAATGCTTCACGTTGGCAGGAATGTGGATGACTGTGCCTGGGAGAATCTCCTGTGCAGGCTTGCCTTCTTCCTGATACCAGCCTCGTCCGGCTACGCCTACCAGCATTTGCCCGCCGCCCTTTGTGGCGTGGTGCGTATGCCAGTTGTTGCGGCAACCAGGCTCAAAGGTTACGTTGAAGAAAGGTATCTGACTGTCGGATATTTGTGCCAGATAACTGTTGCCCTTGAAGTACTTGGCATAAGCGGTGTTAGGCTCACCGATAGGGAAAATCATCTCGCACTGGAATGCAGCCTTCGCATCGTCGCCTTTTACATCTTCGTTCCATACCTCCTTTGCCAGATTGAAGGCAGCCCAGGCCTTTGGCCAACCTGCGTAGAAGGCGATGTGGGTGATGATCTCTGCCGCTTCCGTGCGAGTAATTCCATTGTTCTTTGCTGACTGCAGGTGATATTTCAGCGAGCTGTCGGTGATTCCTTGACTGATAAGCGAAGTGATGGTTACCAAACTGCGGTCACGCAATGAAAGCAGGTCATTGCGGCTCCATACTTCTCCGAAGAGGATGTCGTCGTTGAGGTGGGCGAACTCTGGGGCAAACTCACCCAGTTGGGTGCGCCCTGCTGTCTGTACTATTTTCTTCATTGTATCATTTTTTTTAATTCTTCTCCATATTTTCAAATTCTTCTCCAGGAAACATCTTCGATGTAAAAAAAAAAACAGTTATTCTATATATGCTTCATTATATTCCTTAATTCCGCAACACTATAATTTAACTTTATTTATAAGTTCCTGAGCAACAAAAAGTTGCCCAGGATTTTGCCATGTCAGAATTTTCACTTATCTTAGTGTTGCAAAAAGAAAACAAGCAAAACTCTAATATGACATGGCAAAAATACAAATTAAATCTGAGAAACTCACACCTTTTGGAGGAATTTTTTCAATCATGGAGAAATTTGACTCCATGCTTTCACCCGTTATCGACTCAACACTGGGTCAGAGATGCAGCAGTATCTTCGGATATCAGTTCAGCGAGATAGTCCGTTCGCTGATGAGCGTTTATTTCTGTGGCGGCTCATGCGTGGAAGATGTAACGTCACAACTGATGCGCCATCTCTCGTATCATCCTACCCTTCGTACATGCAGCTCTGATACCATCCTCAGAGCCATCAAGGAACTGACACAGGAAAACATCTCCTATACTTCCGACCAAGGCAAGACCTATGATTTCAATACTGCAGACAAACTCAACACATTGCTTATAAACGCTTTGGTTTCTACAGGCGAGTTGAAGGAAATTGAGGAATACGATGTTGACTTTGACCATCAGTTCCTTGAAACGGAGAAGTATGATGCAAAACCGACCTACAAAAAGTTCCTCGGCTACAGGCCTGGCGTATATGTTATCGGTGACAAGATAGTCTATATCGAGAACAGCGATGGTAACACGAATGTGCGTTTTCATCAGGCAGACACCCATAAGAGATTCTTCGCTCTTCTGGAATCCCAGAACATCCGTGTAAATCGCTTCAGGGCAGACTGCGGTTCCTGCTCGAAGGAAATCGTCAGTGAGATAGAGAAGCATTGCAAACATTTCTACATCCGTGCCAACCGATGCAGTTCGCTCTACAATGACATCTTTGCTCTGAGAGGATGGAAGACGGAGGAGATTAACGGCATCCAGTTCGAACTCAATTCCATTCTCGTTGAGAAATGGGAAGGCAAGTGCTATCGTCTTGTCATCCAGAGACAAAGACGCAACAGTGGCGACCTTGACCTGTGGGAAGGCGAATACACTTACCGTTGTATTCTGACCAACGATTACAAGTCATCGACAAGGGACATTGTTGAATTCTACAATCTGCGTGGCGGCAAGGAACGTATCTTTGACGACATGAACAACGGATTCGGTTGGAGCAGGCTCCCCAAGTCATTCATGGCGGAGAATACTGTCTTTCTTCTGCTTACTGCATTGATACACAATTTCTACAAGACCATCATGAGCAGGCTTGACACCAAGGCTTTTGGGCTCAAGAAAACGAGTCGCATAAAGGCTTTTGTCTTCAGATTCATCTCCGTACCTGCCAAGTGGATCATGACTGCAAGGCAATACGTGCTGAATATCTACACAGAGAACCGAGCTTATGCAAAACCCTTCAAAACAGAATTCGGATAAGAATCCTTTCTTTCCGGTTTGAATCTGCGTATTACCTCAAGTCGCATCGTGGGGTAAGGGGATGGTGGCTACATATTGATGTTGTGCTGTTGCTTTTTACTGAAAGCTGCTACTAACGACTCATAAATCTACCCTTAATCGTGTATTGGATGATAGTTGCGGATTTTAGGATATTTAAGCAGTCTTGCGGTACTCGCTTGGAGTCTTGCCCGTCTGCGCCTTGAAAAAGCGGACGAAGTGCTGAGAATATTCAAAGCCGAGGCGCTGGCTGACTTGCGTAATGGTTAAGGTTTCATCTACAAGTAGTTGGCGGGCTGCAGAAAGCAGTCGGTCGTTGATCATACTCTTAGCGGTTTTGCCAGTCTCTGTCTTGACTAATTCACCGAAATATTTGGTAGAATAGCAGCATTTGTCGGCAAAGTAGGCTACGGTAGGCAGCCCTTCATGCTCCGCTTTCCGGGCAATGTATTCATCGAGCAGAGAGATGAACTTCTTTACCACCGAATGATTAATCTCCTCGCGAGTGATGAACTGGCGGTCGTAGAAGCGCAGACAGTAGTTCAGCAGCAACTCGATGTTAGAAACGATGAGTTCACGCGAATGCTTATCTATAGGATGCTCTAGTTCCTGTCCAATCATTGAGAGTACATCACGGAAGATGTTCACCTCGGCAGCGGATAAATGTAGTGCTTCGTTGCTTGTATAGTCGAAGAACTCATAGCGGGAGATGTTCTTGCCAAGCTGGGTGCGGTTGAGCAGCTCGGGATGGAAAATCAATACCGTATATTTGGCTATCGGAACTCCTGGAATGGGTTCTACTTTAATCGATTGTCCCGGAGCAAACGAGGTTACGGTCATTTCGTCAAAGTCATATTCTGTTCTGCCGTATGACAATTTGCAGCCCTTGTTTTCCTTCAGGAAGAGGGCGTAAAGTCCGTAATGGTGCACAGCCTCCTGAATAGGAGAGGTGTTCTCTACACGCGCAATGCTCACCAGAGGATGAAGTGTTTTCACCCCTATGAAGTCATTGAACTCCTGTATTGTATTAAAGAATAATTCCTTCATAATCCTAAGTCTTTTAAATTCCTAAATTTCTTGGGCGCAAAGATAATGCAAATGAGCGCAATGAAAGCTTGCTTTCAAATTGCCGAGTGCAGCTTATCTTATGCAAAGATACGCACATTCTCCAAAAGAGCTTATACCTGGTTTCCGGAAGATTTTACCATTATCGGAGATTTATTCCATTCTTCCATATTTCATCTCCACGCCTTCCTTATCATATTGCTTGCGCTTGCCGGTTGGTGGCTCAGTAAGTGTGATGCGAACTACAGCCGTGCGTGAAAGGGAACGGGCGATGCTCTCGTCGAAAGCATCCATGTGTTGAGGAAGAAAACGTTCACAGATCAGTCGGAGACCATGAATCTTCTCTGCTTCATCTGCCACGATTTCTGCCTTGCCGAATGCAATGGCTGATTTGAATTGCAGGGTGAAACTGCCGTCTTTCGGACCAACCGTAGGCGCACAACGGGTTACGGCTGAAAGGCAAACCTCGGGATGAGTCTTGATTGCCTCCAGCTTCTTGCCTTCCAAGGCACCATGAAAATACCAGTTCACATCATCATCAGATGCGAGCGACAGGGGTAAAACATAAGGCTTGCCGTCTTCGTCAATGAAACTTACAGTCATGTACGTAGCCTTGTGCATTACTTCCAATGCCCATTGGCTATCCATTGCTCTTGATTCCTTTCTCATTTTTATCCTAATTAATTTGATTATTTTTATCCTAATAACGCAGCGACCAACCCCAACCATACCATCCATGCCCCGCAAAACAACTACTCTTCGTCTATACGCTCAATTTTGAATATGACTGGTCTTGTTCCGTCAGAACAACAGCATATCATTTCGTTTTCACGCTTCATCCACCCCTTCATGATTGAACCACCTTGCAGTCCGGTGTATATATATCGTGAAATAGCATCCCATACCTCAGAGCAATGTGGCATTTTCGGACCTCCAGCTACCGTGTTCGGGTCAGCGGATGTTTTGACGAGTGTATTCAATCCTCCATGCCAGAAATGGTCGTTCTCTTCGTCACGCTCAAAGATAAACTCATCGCCAATATTGTAGCATGGACACATTCCTGCTTTAGGGTCGGCGCAATACTTCTCCTGTAGTTCCGGATAGATTTTCTTGTCTATAACGGTCACTTTTACTTTATGCTTCATATTCTTTTTAATTTATTTTAATCATTTGTACTTAAACACTTTATTTATATCCTTTGTACTTAAACACTTTAACCATATCTTTGTCGCCACCCACAAGCTGGCTGCATCTGTTCAGCATTCCGATGTCAGAGAAACCGTATTTTACCATGATCTTTCCTGATGCAGGATTTCCTGTGAAATGATCTGCCCAGATGTTTTCAAAATGCTTCTCGTTGATGCAGTAGTCGAGCATCAGCTTCAAGGCTTCGGTGCAGATACCCTTGTTCCAGTAAGGTTTTCCTACCCAGTAGCCCACCTCACAATCGTTTTTTCCGATAGGGATGTTGCTGGTTTCATGGGTGTAGTAGCCGATGCAGCCGATAGCCTCGCCAGTCTCTTTCAGTACAATCGCCCATGTCGTTTCATTATGGAAGAATGTCCGGATTATCTCCCGACTTTCCTCAACAGACTTATGTGTCGGCCATCCTGCACGAGGTCCCACATCTGGGTCTGAGGCGTACTTGAAGAGTGCCTCTGCATCCGATTCCTGCTAATGGCGGAGTAAAATTCTTTCTGTTTCCATCAGATTATATCAATGTTTTGCTGTCTATTTACTTTGTGTGCTTACCCAAGCCAGTCGGTGAAGATAAGTATACATTCGTGCACCTTCTCAAAGAATCTCCCTATCCGGCGCTTGATGCCCTTCCAATAAATCCCATTCTTTTTAATGCTCATATACTTAGTTATTTATTTTGTTATTAATTCATGTGCAAATACGCCATCAGCGCAATCTGTATCAGCAGAATATGTAATGTATTTATGCTCATTTTCCTATTTTACTCCTTTATTCTGTTCTTGTCCACATCCACCTTGATGATTCGGATGCGGTCGCCCAACACACTCTTCACCTGCTCCAGAATGGGGTGCATCGCCTTGCAAGGTTGGCACCAGGTAGCAAAGAAATCGACCAGAACAAGCTGGCCACTGTTTATTACATTATTGAATGTCTCCATAATTATTTGTCTATTATCTGAATAAATCTGCCATCGTCAGCTGGCATTGGATGTCATCAGAATAGCCGCCCGGCGCAAGTCCATTGGAGGTGATCATCGTGATGAGTACCGTTTTCTCGGTGCCTGTTTCCCTAATGAAGGTCTCCCTTCGGTTGCGGATGCGGTTGTCCTCTTCTTCTGTAATAACGTAAGGGACGCTGGATTATTGCATTGTCTTGATAAGTGCTAAAATTAATATATTCTGACATGTTTCTTTCTTTTTGCGTAAATAACATTAAAAATCATACTTCTTATAAATGATTAGTGGCGATTTCATCTTTTTTTGTATTTTTGCTATTCAATATTGTTGAACGTCAATACAAAAGAAACGGAAAAGATATGGATGAGAATAATGTGCCTGACATGCGTCCGACATTCTAAGAAATTCGGAAAATGGATGATAACGGGAAAGAATATTGGAGCTCACGTGATCTTTGTAATGCGATGGGCTATTCGGGATATTGGAAATTCCAGAATGTAATAGACAAAGCAATCAAGGTTGCCAGTGAAAAAGGTATGGATATAGATGACCATTTCAACCACGTGGTTGAAATGGTTAAGCTGGGTAGTGAATCGTTTCGTAAGGTCGAAGCTTTCCATCTATCACGTATGGCTTGTATGATCATTTCTGAGAATGCTGATTCAAGGAAGCTGTTAGTGAAGCAGGCAAGAGCCTATTTTTCTCAATCCGTATCTACAGCAGAACTTGTGCAGAACTCGCTGGAATCCAATGTCTTACGATTCCACTTTATGAAGAAATCTATCAGCATAAAGACCGGACATATTGGAAGCAGTTGGAGCAAGAGGCTGCGAAAATGGCGCAGGAGGCTCAATGCAAGTATGTGGACAATAAAAAATACGCACATTCTCCAAAAGAGTTCTACAGCCGTGCGTCATCTTCAATTGGTTATAAATGACTATTGTCAGAACTGCAGATAATACGTACCTTTGCAGCGCGAATTAAAACAA
Source organism: Segatella copri (assembly GCF_015074785.1). Classification (NCBI taxonomy): domain Bacteria; kingdom Pseudomonadati; phylum Bacteroidota; class Bacteroidia; order Bacteroidales; family Prevotellaceae; genus Segatella; species Segatella copri. Next base: position 1,154,069 of record NZ_CP042464.1, on the reverse strand, counting down.
TAAATAATATGACATTTAAATCATTTTTACCAATGGCTGCCTTATGCGTGCTAGCATCGTGCAGCAACTCTTCAAAGCAGGAGAAAGCAGACAGTTCTTCAGCTGATTCTGTTCAGACACCTGTCATGAGTTTTCAGAATTGTGACCTCACGCTTGGCGGTATTCACTTCACCAAGATGCTTAATGAAGCCGACAAGCAGGTGAGCGAGAAGGCTGGTGTCATCACTTTCGTTGCTCCTGAGAAAACCGATTTGTTCATCGACCCCAACGATGCAAAGCTGACCGCCAATACGGCAAAGGTGCTTTTTACGGAGGTTGACAACACCAAGCCCTTTACATTCTCTGCCAAAATGAAGCCGGGCTTTACTCCTGATGGACTCTATAATGCAGCAGATCTTGTTGTGATGGCCAACGACACACTCTATCAGAAATTCTGCTTCGAACAGGATGAACGAGGCAAGCACCGTGTGGTGACCGTGCGCACCGTGGGGACGAGCGATGATAACAACCATGAGGTTGTGAATCAGAATTTTATCTATTATAAGATAAGTTCTGACACAAGAACCATCGCTTCCTATTATTCGTTGGATGGCAAGGAATGGCAGATGGTTCGCCTTTACCGCAACAACTATCCCAAGAACCTGAAGGTGGGCATCAGTTCTCAGGCTCCTCAAAAAGGAGTATGTGTGAGTGAATTCTCAGAGTTGCGCCTATCAACCGAGACGGTGGGTGACTTCCGAATGGGAGAGTAGAAACCGAGTCAGAGTAATCCCATCACATGTGCCAGTTTGCATGCTTCGATGGCACGATCTACCTTCAGTTTCTGGAGAATGTTCTGGCGATGGCGGTTCACGGTGTTGATGCTGATGCAGAGATTGTCTGAAATCTCTTTCGACAGCAGTCCCTGGTCGATAAGACGGAGCACTTCCATCTCCCGTTTAGAAAGTATATTTTCGTAATCCTTATGCGTCAATATCCGCACCTCTCCGGTTCGGGTATTGGCGAATTTTGCTTTCCTGTCCTCATCAGTTGCCAGCGTATAGATGCAGGCGCAGAGCAGCAGGCAACCGTTCTTATCGGTGGCAAGCGGAATCATTCGATGCTTCACCCAGCGGTATTCTCCGCAGGCATCTTTTACCCGCAGGTAGTTGCAGAGCACATAATCACGATAGTGCTGGGGGGTAGAGTTGCCGGCGATGTAGCGAAGGAAGGCAATCTCTTCTGCATGGCGCCTGCTGAGATCATCGGGATGGCAACGGTCGAAGATGAAATTCTCGTAAAGCGAAGGCAGCTGGCTGACCCGTTCCTCCGGCGAAATGCCCAGCACGTCGGCCACTCCGCCGAAGTAGCAGTAACTGCAGTTTCTGCGGTTGTCTCCCATCGAGACCACTGCATTCTCTGCCAGGGCGTATGTCCGGGCTATCATCTTACATTCTGTAAGCATCTGTTCTTCATCGCTTTCCGTATCAAACGCCTGCGAGAGATACAGTTGCTCTATTGGTTCGAAATTCTTGTCCATTTTTTCTTCATGCGCTATTCATTAGATGCTTGTGCGCCTATAATCCAGGAGGATAAGCCATGCTCAATCCCCATATTGGCGCAATATATCTGCAAAAATACAAAAAATATTCAGAAAAACTGATTATATGGATTAATTTTGTTTGCAGGGCGAACTTGATTTAACCTTATTTTATAAGATAGAGGGATGCTGAGGGATGTCTTGAGTGCCTGGGGATATTTTGAAAACAGAAATCCTTAATGACCTTAATGACCGTGACCTTAATGACCGGAAAACGCCCCTAAACATTTATTTGTTTTTCTGATGAAACTCCTTCCTTGTCTTAGCCATTGCTTCCGTAGCCCTATCGTGGGTTTCTATCAGCAATGGGCTTTTGTGGTATTGCACAATCTTGACTCCGACTGAGTTGTGCCTTTTCTTTTCCTCGATGCATTGAATAATCAAGTCTGGATTTGCCGACTTTGATGTTGGAGCCTTGTCAAAGTTCTCAACCTATTACATTCCTCTTCCTCAGCAGCTCGCGAGCTTTGCCTGATATTTCCATGTCGTTGAGGGGATATCCCAGTCTCAAACACTCGAATATCGCTTCGGTCGCTATTTGCCTGTATTTTTTGCTCACGTTCATAAGATACTGCAGAGCTGTTTGACCGCTAACTAAATATATAGTCGATAATTTTTCTTCCATAATTCTCCATTCTAATGACTTTTATGCAAATGTTCAGATTCTCCTGCATTCGTTCCTTATGAACAGTCTTCGGGATGATGATTACATCGCTCTGCAACAGCCAGTGCAAGGCTACCTGTGCAGCAGTCTTGCCGTATTTCTCGCCTATCTGGGTGAGGGTAGGGTTGGATCAGGTTCCACCTGATAAACACCATAACCCAGTTGTGGCATTTCCACGCCATTGCTTAACTTTATCTTCTTCATAATCAATATGTTTTAAAGTTCGTTTATTCCATTCTGCCATATTTCATTTCCACGCCCTCCTTATCATACTGCTTGCGCTTGCCGGTTGGTGACTCAGTAAGTGTGATGCGAACTACAGCCGTGCGTGAAAGGGAACGGGCGATGCTCTCGTCGAAAGCATCCATGTATTGAGGAAGGAAACGTTCACTGATTAGTCGGAGACCATGAATCTTCTCTGCATCCTCGGTCACGATTTCTGCCTTGCCGAATGCAATGGCTGATTTGAATTGCAGGGTGAAACTGCCGTCCTTCGGACCAACTGTAGGCGCACAACGGGTTACGGCTGAAAGGCAAACCTCTGGATGAGCTTTGATTGCCTCCAACTTCTTGCCTTCCAAGGCACCATGAAAATACCAGTTCACATCATCATCTGATGCGAGTGACAGGGGTAAACCATAAGGCTTGCCTTCTTCGTCAATAAAACTGACCGTTATATACGGAGCCTTGTGCATTACTTCCAAAGCCCACTCACTATCCATTGCTCTTGATTCTTTTCTCATTTTTATCCAATTAATTTAATAATCTGTTTATCCGAAGCATCAGGCAGGATTTCTTTCAGATGCTCGAAAATCTTCTGTTGAGACTCTTCTGGAGTTCGGTTGCATTGGCAAGCCTCTTTGCCATAGAGATCTTCGGGAGTATTGAGTAGCGACCATCCCCAGCCATATTCGTGATTGTGCTTGTCACGAGGGTAGATGAAATCCTCGGTCACGATGTAAGTCGCCATTTCCAGTCGGGTGAGATAACCGTCAAACTTGCTTCTCATTCCCTTGCCCGTGAAACCGCAGGCTGCCCGAAGTTCTCTCGTGATGAGACTGCCAGTAGATTGAAGCGTGCAGAGAATGGCTCCTTCTATCGATTCTTCATCCGGATGGGGGTATTTGCTTCTTCTGTAGTTGCAGAAGTCCGGCCACCATTCCTGGCTGATGAATCCTGCTTTCTTGTTAAAGAACTTTCCGTACATACACGGCATTTCCTGCACAATCTCGCCCTTCCATTTCCATAGCGGCCAGTCCCAACCGCCTTCAGGAAGTCTTACGTAACCGCAGTCTTCTGCCACGATATCTTCGGCAGAGAATCCTTCAATGCCGCTATCAAGAAGAGGGAGAAAGCCGATTTTCTGAATCAGCTCCATTATGCCTGTTGCTGAATATATTTCTGGAAAGTTCATAAGCTTCGTTCTTTATATTTTTATCAATTCATTCAGTTTATCCTCTCTGATAATCTTCGGCTGAGCCTTGCCAGCGAGAATGAGAATCTTTTTACCATTACGATAAATATGAAGCTGTCGTGAACGAACCGCGGCAGTCAACTCCTTATCGTTCTGCATGGCTTGCCAGATAGGATAATATACGCCCTCAGGTTCAAACAACTTTTTTTGAAGATGCGAGCAGAGGTTTGTTGTATCAATAGTCATTTATTTCTTCTTTATCGTTCCATTAAATATTTTCCATTGCTTCTCAAATGACAAATCTTTTTCTGTCGAATCAAAGTAACTGATGTTGAGATTTTTCTCCCAAGGATTCCAGTTGCCGCAAATTCTGCCATCATGGGCGATAACAGGAAAGAAAATGCCATTATTAGTGTATGCAGACGGCATTTGATGTGGATGGATTACTAATTCCCGGCTTTTATAACCAATCAGATATTCATCAAAGGGAGCAATCAGATGAGTCTTTCCACTTCTGAATCCACGTGTTCGACATGATTCATGCAGATAGAACCGATAGTCTTTCCATTTTTCAATCCTCAGTTCTGAACCAAGCAACTCAATGCCTCGTTGGCAATCAGAAGTGCTCAGTCCTGACCACCAGACATAATCTTCGAATGTGGCTGGCGAATGGCTCTGAAAATATTTTCTTGCCAGAAGCATCAGCATTTCATCACGTTCCAGCCTGGCAGTTCGGGGAATCTTCTTCTCCGTGAGACTGTATGTTGCCTTTGTTGGAAGAAGACTGCCGCTGCAAAAAGTACCGTTCAATTCGTTAAAGCGAATGTGGTAGGATAGGCGATGACTGTCCATGATGATGCCCTTTTCGAGCAAAGCCTCGTTCAGGTCTTTGCTTGTTACAGACTGCATCTCATCGGTTTTTGAACAAATATCTCGTGAATCAGATTGAGCTCAGAATCATCGATGCTGATTTTATTGCTCTTCATCCATCCTTTTACAACAGAAGTTGCCTTAGGTGAAATCAGGTCCAGCATCCACCAATAGTCTTCATTTGAAACCAGTTGCCAAGTGCCACGCAGCAGGTGAAGACGGACTATCTCACCCTCATCGTATGCATTCTTGAATGCGAAGGAAGAAGGTTTGCGAGTACGCATCGTCACAGCCCATCTTACCATTCGGTAATCCTGGGCTTGCATGGCTCCAAAATGAGACACCACCTTTTGGGGAGTATCAAATTGAGGGCAGATGAGCTGCTGCGAAAGCAGGCGTATTGCTATTGGATTCATTGTTTCTGAGTCGTTAAAATTACGTTGATTATTTCAAAGCCTTGCCGTCGGAGAAAGCGTTTCCGACTTTCTCGCCCAGCTGGATATAGCTATGATGAATAGGGTCGAAGACAATCAGCTCCATCTTCTCCATGTCTGGATATCCGTCTTCAGCCAGATATTTCTCATCTACAAGAATATTGACGATTTCGGCAACGAGATAATAACCGGTTTCGCTTTCGTCGTACTTCTCCTTGATGCGGCACTCCAGGGTCATTGGGAAATCGGTGAACACAGGAGCGTTGACCATAGTCGCCTTCTCGATGTTCCATCCCGTCTTTTCCATCTTCTTCGGGTCGTTCTTGGCAGAAACAATGCCCACGAAATCAGAAGCCACCATGGTTTTCTTGGTAGCGAAGGCAACGGTAAACTCGCCGCCAAGCTTCAGGTTGTCTGTGGTGACGTGGTTTCCCATCGAGATCATAATCTCCTTCATGTCCCACTGTCCTGCCCAGGCAGCGTTCATTGCGTTGGCAACTCCATCCTTATTATATGTGCCGATAATCAGCACAGGCTGTGGTGCAAACCACGGCTTTGGTGCAAAACTTTTCATATACTTCGTACTTTATATTGTTATTATAAGTTTCCTATTATGCGCATAAGATTATTCTTTTCATCTTTTATATCAAGAATGGATCAAGCGTAGCCAGCAGTTCGGCTTTATCTACCACACCGCTTGTGCGCCACAATACTTCTCCGTTTCGGAAAAGCATCAGCGTAGGCACGGATTGAATGCGGTATTGGCTTGCTGTTACGCCGTACTTATCTACATCCACCTTGATGATTCGGATGCGGTCGCCCAATACACTCTTTACCTGCTCCAGAATGGGGTGCATCGCCTTGCAAGGTTGGCACCAGGTGGCAAAGAAATCGACCAGAACAAGCTGGCCACTGTTTATTACATTATTAAATGTCTCCATAATTATTTATCTATTTCCGTGAAACGATTGAAAGTTCTGCCGTCCCTTGTTACTTTCCCGAAGAACATATCTTCCGGTCTTACCCAATAGGCTTGGTCTCCATAGCGAGCCTGATAAACCACCATGCGCTCCTGAGTCTCGGAGTCGAAGGCAGAATGGATGAACCTGTATTTGCCACCCTTAAAGTGCTGGAAATATCTTTCTTCCTTTGCAGAAAACTCCATCAGCATTTTCTGGGCAAGGGGAGCGTACCAGGTCTTCACCTCCTGCTCAGTAGGCGTATGACCGCCAGGGAAATGGAAGGCTTGATTGTAATGCTGCAGGAAGAGAGGGGAGAAGTGAGCCAGGGTGTCCTGTTCACCAAAAAGTCCCCACACACGATCCTTATAATAGGGGTTGCAATGGTCAAACTGCACGGCTTCCAGTTCCGCAAACTCCTCAATCAGCGCCTCGTCAATCACCAGCCGCTGATTTCCATCCCTTCTCGGTGCCTTGTATTCATGCTCGCCGATTCGCTCCTTCAGAAACTCCGTCATCATGAAATACGGATTGCCGAGCAGGGCAGGAATGCCCACCACCGGAGCCAGCATCTGGGCGAGGAAAGAGCCGCAGCTGTTGCCCAGAAGCAAGTCGGGCTGTTCCCGGTCGATGATGGAGCGAATCTCCTTCAGTGCCTCCTTGGGGTGCAAAGGGAGGTCGGGAGTCAGCACCACCGCCGTCCCCTCAAACGCCTCTTTCAAGGCTCTCGCCATCGGACAGCTGCCCGTGGCGAAGAATCCGTGTAGGAATAATATCTTCTTCATGCTCTAATCATTTGATAATGATGCGCCTGTAATCTAGGAGGATAAGCCATGCTCTACTCCCATATCAGCGCAATATATCTGCAAAAATACAAAAAATATTCAGAAAAGTGATTATATGGATGGATTTTGTTTGCAGGGCGAACTTGATTTAACCTTATTTTATAAGATAGAGGGATATTTTGATAATCTGAAATCCTTAATGACCGATAATGAATTCGACACTTCATGACCTCTTAAAGCAAAAAGGTGTAAGGTATGGTAGATATAATCTTAGTAAAATGTAGAGTAATTTGCATTTTTCTTCATAATCATTCGTGTTTCTAACATATTTTACCTATCTTTGTGCCTTAAAAAATAGAAGTTGCAAAATGGAAAAGTATGTGTTAGAATTACAGGCTGTACTAGACAAATATAGAAGTCTTGGTATTTCGCAGCAGATAGATTACGATAAGTTCTATCTGTATTCCATCATTACACACTCTACTGCCATAGAAGGTTCTACTGTGACGGAAATAGAGAATCAATTGCTCTTTGATGAAGGTATTTCTGCTAAAGGTAAACCCTTGGTAGAGCAGTTGATGAATCTTGATTTGAAGCATGCCTATGAGCAATCTATTCGATGGGCTAAGGAGCACAAACCTTTTTCTGTAGAAATGCTTAAGCAATTGTCTGCATTGGTGATGAAGAATACCGGCAGCGTTTATAGCACGCTTCAGGGGGAATTCGATTCTTCTAAAGGTGACCTCCGTCTATTAGGTGTCACAGCGGGAGCTGGTGGACGTTCCTATATGAACTTTCTGAAGGTTCCTGCAAGGTTGGCTGATTTCTGCAATGAGATAAACCGCAGGCGTGAATTGCTTCTTGAAAACCCGAGTGAAATGGATGCATATTTGTTGAGCTTCGATGCTCATAACATCCTTGTCAGTATCCATCCTTGGGTGGATGGAAATGGCAGAATGTCGCGTCTCATCATGAACCACCTTCAGTTTGAATTTAATCTTGTTCCGACAAAGGTAATGACTGATGATAAGGCAGCTTATATTGAAGCTCTTAATGCATCTCGAGAAGAAGAGTCGATGTTACCATTCCAGTCTTTCATGCTTCAAGAACATATCAAAAATCTTAAGGCTGAGATAGAACAGTATGAAAGATCTATGGATGATGATGTCGTGATAAATGTCGGGAAAAACTTTAAAAATGTCGGGAAAGAAAAACTGATTGAACTTTCTGAACGTCAGCAGAATATCATTTCTGTTGTTAAATGTCATCCGGCAATAACGATTCCGGAATTGGCGCAGAGAATGTCGGGAAAGAAAACTGTTACGACACGTACTATTGAAAGAGATATTGCTGCTCTTCAAGCCAAGGGAATCTTGAAACGTGAAGGAGGTAGAAAAAGTGGTAAATGGATAGTTGTAAACATCTGCCATACTTAACTATGCAGAGTCTTATAAGGAAGTTTTAGCTGTTGGTGTAAATGGTTATGAAGAAGCTGGTGATACAATTCTCGGCAGAAACGAAAAAGACCGCTCTCCTCGGGGAATATCTCTGAGGTGAGCGGTCGATTTTCATTTTTATGGATGAGTCTGCTTATTATAAAAGGTGGACTCCATGTTCTTTATCCCATGCAGCTCGTTACTCCGAGCGTAGTAGCGATAGCGGTCAGTATGCTGATGGCTATCTGAAGAATTGTTTTCCAAGTGTTCGCTTTCATTTTTTTTGAATGTTGAATGTTGAGTGTTGAATGTTGACTTTTTTTGTGGGCGGATAGGCTGGGCTAGGGGCTAGCACCCTAGCTAGTCTATCCTTGGGCTATTCAAGGCCGTCGCCAGTATCGTCCTTGCCGGTAGTGCTGCCGGTTGATTCGGAGCCTTGGCCATCGCTGCCCGTCTGACCGGTGTTTGAACCGCCTGGGGTAGAACCGCCTGACGTATTATCCGGAGTAGTTGGCGCGTTGAGGTCAACGTTGGTCTTACCCTCCTTAATAGCCTTGATAACGGCTGCCTGAGCACTGCGACTGGCTACGAGGTTGAACTCGGCGTCATCGCGAAGGTTCTTGAACTCCTGACCAGGTTCCCACTGAACCTTCACACCGGTGATGTTCTGCGAGGTGAACTTGTCGGCATCCTCGGCACCCTTCGAGGTGAGAAGGAGAGAGAAATCACCGAGGTCACCCAGACGGATCTTCTTGCCATCGAGCAACATCTCACGCATGCAGTCTACGGCGATGTAGAGGATGGCGCTGATGTCGGCTCTCGAATAAACACTACCATGAGAGGTGATGTGCTTGGCAAACTTCTCGATGGTCATGATGTCAGTGTACTGTGAGATGGCGAAAGCATTCTGCTTCTCAGTCTTCACGAGTTCCAGGTCCTTTGGGTCAGGGGTAGTACCCTCCTTCTTTGCCTGGTTGATGCGTGACTTAGCCTGGTTGATTTCCAGAAGATTTGCGTTCACGCTACGCATTACGATGCTGTAATTAATCATAGTCGTTGTAGTATGTTTAGAGTCCATTGTTTTGCAACTCCCCAGAATGCCCCGTTCCTGCCGTTTTCGGGGTCTTCATTGATGACCGGCGCCTGCCATCATTTAAGACCCGTGTTGGTCTTAAGAGAAGACCCGAGCAAGGCACAAAAGGCTGTTCTTTCGATTGCCGGTGCAAAGATACAACATTTTCGGGCAGAATGCAAGCTTTCACCCTGACTTTCTATGCGAGAAAAGTTATAAGTAGCTGTAATACAATAAGTTCTATTGATTTTCTGTCTGAACTTTATTGCAGAAACAATCAGCAATGGGAAAGTAAGGATGAAAAACAAGCGTGTCATTAAGGGTCAGTGTCATTAAGGGTCATTTAGAAAAATGAAAGTGTCATTTTGAGCTATAGTATATATAAATATTTATTTATATATACTATAGGGGAGTTTTCTCCCCCGAAAATGAAAATGACCCTTAATGACCTTGACCCTTAATGACACGCTAGATGAACTTGTGAGTTTTACCTGATATAGGTTGGGTGTATGTCTGAATGTATTGGTTATTAGTGTGTTATGCGTATTTCATTATATTCATACTCTAATATTTTGTGTATAATAATTATCTACATATTAAGTCACTTTAGTTAGCTGATATGTTGTTCGATTCTATATTTTTATCCTTGTTTTATGTTGCATTTGTCAAAAATACGTCATGTTAGAGGCGAATTTAATGTCCGAGGAGGGGCATTTTTTACCCTTAGAAGAGGGGGTAAAACATCTTCCTAACCCCCATATTTTGCATTTTTCCGTTAAATAACGTGATAAAATTCTTGGGTTTGCCAACTTTTTATTATCTTTGCTAGCAATTAACAAATTATTGACGTAGTAATAGTCCGGAAAGCTAGAAACTACATAACAACAATGCTGAGATGGAAATGGGTAATCTATTGCTATATAGCTATTTAGTATGTATATTTCGTGTGTGAAGTAAAGTCTGTATGTTGGGTTATGAATGGAATATATATTTACTTTTTAAATCATAGCATTCGTTTTTTATGCATTCTTCCAATACCTGTTTTCAGCGATGAAAAACAGAAAATTAGAGTTTCCTGATTACATAAACCCTTTTTTAGCCCATGAATAGCCGATTTTGCACTTTAATTCATGCCCTCATTGAGCAGCTGAAGGAGGAATATCCATTAGCTACGATTCATGGTCATAATGAGTTTGCCAACAAGGCTTGTCCCTGCTTTGATGTGAAGAAGGAGTGGGGCTAACAGATAGGGAACGCGCTGCGTTCCCTATTTATACTTATTTTCCGATGCAAAAGTGCTTGAAGATATTATTTAGCGTTTCCTGGCTACTGATCTGTCCGCCAGTGATTTCGCCCAATTCTTCCAATACCATTTTCAGGTCTTCGGCGATGATGTCGCCGCTCATGTCCATTTCCATCGACTCCAATACTCGGGAGAGGGAATTGTGGGCACGGAGAAGGGCCTCGTAGTGGCGGGCACTCGTTATGATGACGTCGTTCTCGGTAATCTCAGGAATATCAGCGGTTTTTACTAATGCCTGCTCCAGGGATGAAACGTTCTCGCCTGTGCGGGCACTGATGAAGAGTGGGGCTTCTGGTTCGCTGGAATCTCCTTCGCTGGCTTCTGATTCGCTGGAATCTGAGCCACAGGAATGGGTGAATTTATCGAACGCAAGTTTGTCATTCTCAAGTTTATCCATCTTATTAAATACTACCAGCAGCTTCTTGCCCTGGTTCTTCTGCTTCATCTCCTCGATTTCTGAGGCTGACGGCTGCTCATCCAATAGCCAGATTACTATCTTCGCCTCTTCCATCTTCTGGAAGGTGCGCTCTATTCCGATGTTTTCTACTATATCATCCGTCTTGCGGATTCCGGCTGTGTCAATAAAGCGGAAGGTGATTCCGTCGATGAGGGTGGTGTCTTCGATTACATCTCGGGTGGTTCCGTGAATGTCGCTCACGATTGCCTTCTCCTCGTGGAGCAGACGGTTGAGCAGGGTGCTCTTGCCCACATTCGTCTTGCCTACGATGGCTACGGCTACTCCCTGCTTTAGGGCATTGCCGGTTTCGAAGGAGTGGGCGAGGGTGGTAATCTTGTGATTGATTTCTTCGGCTAGTGCCTGGAGTTCGCTGCGGTCGGCAAACTCCAGTTCTTCGTGGTCGCTGAAGTCGAGCTCCAACTCCAGGAGCGAAGTCATCTTTAATAATTTTTCGCGAAGGAGGGAGAGTTCGTTGCTGAAATGACCCTTCAGTTGGCTGAGCGCCATCTTGTGGGTTGCCTTGTTGGTAGAGGCGATGAGATCAGCTACGGCTTCTGCCTGGGAGAGGTCCATCTTGCCGTTGAGATAGGCACGACGGGTGTATTCGCCCGGTTCTGCCTGGCGACATCCTACCTCCGTAAAGCGATGGAGAACCTGCTGAAGAATGTATCGGCTGCCATGACAGGAAATCTCGGTGGAGTTCTCGCCTGTATAACTGTGGGGTGCACGGAACACGCTCACCAGTACATCATCAATGGTGTTGCCATCCTTATCCTTGATTTCGCCATAATGCAGGGTGTAGGGCTTGGCTTCTTCCAGGGATTTGCCGTTGGCAGACTGGAAGATTTTGTCGGTGAGGGTAATGGCGTCGGAGCCACTGAGTCGGATGATTCCGATAGCACCGCCGGCTGGGGTTGCCAGGGCGCAGATACATTCTTCTTGATTCTTCATTTATTGATTCGTATTTTAAAGCTTTTGCCCTTTCAGGGCGACAGGGTTGTTTGCTGTTTTAACCCAGGGTGTTGCCCTGGGCTAGGAGCTTCTGCCCTTTCAGGGCGTATTGCTGCAATGGAGCTAGATTCTATCTAATACAACCTTGATGAGATTGTCGATGGTGCTCTTGTAGCCGGTGTTGGCGCTGAGGGCACGGCGGTTGGCGATGACCATGCAGCAGGTTAATGCCTTATGACCGAGGAGAAGGGAAAGACCGGCGAGGGCTGAACTCTCCATCTCGAAGTTGTTGACGCGCAGACCGTTATACTCGAATGCTTCAATCTTCTGATTAAGTTCCGGGTCGGCAAGTGGGGCACGGAGTTCGCGGCCCTGAGGTCCGTAGAAACCGCCACAGGCTATAGTGATTCCGCGTACCATATCATCGCCGGCTATCTGGTTGAGCAGTTCCGGATTGTTGTCTACACAATATGGGTTGCCAATCTGGTCGTTCCATTTTACCTGGCGCTTGAATTCTGCCTCTGTTTCGAGGTCGCAGATTTCGTTGCGACGGGCATAGAAGTTGATGAGTCCGTCGAAACCGATGCTCTTCTGCGAGGCTACGAAGGTTCCGGCAGGGCAGTTGAGCTGCAGACCGCCGCAGGTTCCGATGCGCACGAGGGTGAGCGTGGTGTGCTCGGGTTTCTCGGTGCGGGTTTTGAAATCGATGTTCTTCAGCGCATCGAGCTCGTTGACTACTATATCGATATTATCGCATCCTATTCCGGTGCTCTGCACGGTGATTCGCTTACCTTTATATGTGCCGGTGATGGCGTGGAATTCCCGACTTGAAACTTCGCATTCCTTCTCATCGAAATGGGAGGCTACGAGGGCTACGCGACCTGGGTCGCCAACGAGGATTACTTTATCAGCCACTTGTTCCGGGCGTAGATGAAGGTGGAAGCAGCTTCCGTCTTCATTGATAATCAATTCTGATTCTGCAAAATATTTGCTCATGGTTCTTTTGATTTTAAGTTATACATTATTTATATTGGGGCTTTGCGCCCCTCTGTGTTTAAGATTAGCAAAGATACGAATAAAAAATGAAATGGAATATTTTTTTAATGATTTTAAACAGTAAAAAAGCACGAAGGGCAAATCCCGAAAATGGAACTTGCCCTTCTCTTTCAAATCTCTCTTCATTTATATCTAGTAAAGACTGCCGATGAACGGAGCCTTTTGCCGGATATTCAGATATGGTTAAACCCGGATGAGTGGTTATGAATTCATAGAGAGCAGGAACTCGTCGTTGTTGCGAGTATGCTGCATGTTCTTGTGGATGGTGCTCATCGCCTCGATAGCGTTCATATCTGACAGATACTTGCGCAGAATCCACATGCGGTCGAGCGTTGTCTTGTCCTGTAGGAGATCGTCGCGACGGGTAGACGAAGAAATGAGGTTGACAGCAGGGAAGATGCGCTTGTTGCTGAGTGAGCGGTCGAGCTGCAACTCCATGTTACCTGTTCCCTTGAACTCCTCGAAGATGACTTCATCCATCTTACTACCTGTATCGATGAGGGCAGTAGCGATGATGGTGAGCGAACCGCCGCCTTCGATGTTACGCGCAGCACCGAAGAAACGCTTAGGCTTCTGGAGGGCGTTTGCATCTACACCACCGGTAAGCACCTTACCAGATGCAGGAGCTGTGGTGTTGTAGGCACGGGCGAGACGGGTGATGGAATCGAGGAAGATGACAACATCATGTCCGCATTCTACCATTCTCTTAGCCTTCTCGAGCACGATTCCGGCAATCTTGACATGGCGCTCTGCAGGTTCGTCGAAGGTAGAGGCGATAACCTCTGCATTCACGGTGCGTGCCATGTCGGTAACCTCCTCAGGACGCTCGTCGATGAGCAGCATCATGAGGTAAGCCTCAGGATGGTTGGCTGCGATGGCGTTGGCAATATCCTTCATGAGGATGGTCTTACCGGTCTTAGGCTGAGCCACGATGAGCGCACGCTGACCCTTACCGATTGGCGAGAAGAGGTCTACGATGCGGGTGCTGAGATTGGTGGTGCGGCGGTCGCCACAGAGATTGAACTTCTCATCAGGGAAGAGTGGGGTGAGGTGCTCGAAAGGAACACGGTCACGAACCTCCGACGGGTCACGGCCATTGATCTTGATGATGCTGGTGAGCGGGAAGTATTTCTCGCCTTCGTGAGGCGGACGCACCTTGCACTCGATGACATCGCCAGTCTTCAGACCGAACTTCTTGACGAAGCTGGATGCTACATAAACATCGTCTGGTGAAGAAAGGTAATTGTAATCGCTGCTGCGCAGGAATCCGTAGCCCTCTGAAATCACTTCGAGCACACCGTTGGATTTCACGAGATTGCTGAAATCGTAGGCTGGTGCTTCCTGCTTGTTCTTGGCTGCAGGGGCAGCAGCAGGTGTGTGCTGGTGAGAAGTCTGTGGAGTGGTAGGACGGTCGAAGATGTCGACAGTAGGAATGGCAGCCTGGTCTTCGATAGGAATGTCGACTACCGGGATGAAATCGGTTCCGTCGCCCGGATCACCCTTCCAGGTTCCGTCTGCATCGAGTTCTATCTTCATACCTTCAGTATAGTGGATAGGAGCTGACTCCTGTTTCTTATCGGTTGCAGTTTTTTCAGTAGCTTCTTCCTTTGCCTCCTCAGCTGGAGCCGGAGCGGCTGCCGGAGCTGGAGCTGCTGCTGCGTTCTGTGCATTCATCTTAGCCTGGAGCATCGCCTGCAAATCGCCGCTGATGTTAGCGCTCTCATCGTTTCCGGCAGAGAACTGCTCTTCAGGAACGGCAGCTTGCTCAGGTGCTGCCTGCTCAGGAGCAGTCTGCTGGTTATCGGCTGTTGCCTCTTCCGGCTGTTCTGCCTCAGTAGCAGCCTGCTGTTTAGCCTTCTCCTGTGCATCTTTCGCCATCTGCGCTTCTATCTCGGCTTTTACCGCCTGATGCTTTCTGATGGCAGCTGCTCTGGCTTCTGCAATGGCTTCGAGTTCTGCCTTGCTTCTTCTGCCGCGGTGTTTCGGGAAGTTGGCAAGTACCTGAGCCTCGATGTCTTCGCCTGATTGGTTTAGAGTCTGCTTCTGGGCAGATGATTGTAAACTCTGCTCTGCCGGGCTGAACTGGATTTCTTCCTCAACCGCTGGGGCTGGGGCAGTTTCGTTCATAGCCTGAGGAGCAGTCTCGCCGCCGTTAGGACCCAATACCTGGTTCTTCTGCACGTCGAAATTCTCTCCTTCATTACCGTGTACGGAATAAACACGGTCTTCTTTCTTGGTTGCAATGCGGGTGCGCTTGCGCTTAGGGGCTGCTTCAGGAGCTGGCTGTTCTGCCTGGGCGTCGAGAATGGCGTAGACGATAGTTCCCTTGTTATCGCTCTTCTTTACCTTGGCTCCAAGTTCCTTGGCAATGTCCTTCAACTGAACGACACTCTTTGCTTGTAATTCTTCTTTGCTATACATATATTATATATTGTATATTAATGATTTTCTTTCTGAAATGTCGCGTTTCTGAATGGAAACACGGTATTGATTGATAAATTCGTGTGCAAAGATAATTAAAAAATTTGTTTCTGCCAAATATTTTGCCTATCTTTGCACAAAAAAAATAAAAATGGCTAGTCAAATACCCTATTTAGACGTTCAAAACCTCACCAAACGCTTTGGTGCACAGGTTCTTTTTGATAATATTTCCTTCTCTATCGCTGAAGGACAGAAAGTGGGACTCGTGGCGAGAAACGGCACGGGAAAGTCTACACTCATGTCGGTGCTGATGGATAAAGAGGGACACGAGAGCGGAGACATCATCTACCGACGCGATTTGAAGGTGGGCTATCTGGAGCAGTCGCCGCAGTTTGATCCGGAGGAAAGTGTGCTGCAGGCGTGCTTCAATCATGAGGATGATCCGGAGAAGGTGCTGAAGGCGAAACAGATTCTCACACAGCTGCACATTACCAACCTGGAACAGCCGATGGGACAGCTCAGCGGCGGACAGCAGAAGCGAGTGGCGCTGGCGAATGTGCTGATTACGGAACCCGACTTCCTGATGCTGGACGAGCCAACCAACCACCTGGACCTGGAGATGATAGAGTGGCTGGAGGGTTATCTGAACCGCGGCAACAAGACCATCTTCATGGTTACGCACGACCGATTCTTCCTGGACAAGGTGTGCAATACGATTCTGGAACTCGACGACCGCACCATCTACACCTACCGCGGCAATTATGCCTATTATCTGGAGAAGAGGCAGGAGAGAATGGACAATCTGAGAGCCGAAATTCAGCACTCGAAGAATCTCTACCGCAGGGAACTCGACTGGATGCGCCGCCAGCCTCAGGCTCGCGGACACAAGGCGAAATACCGCGAGGATGCTTTCTACGAGCTGGAGAAGGTGGCGAAGCAGCGCATAGAAGACAGGCAGGTAAGGCTGAAGGCTTCTACCGTTTATATAGGTTCGAAGATTTTTGAATGCCAGTATGTGAGCAAGGCTTTCGACGACAGGGGACAGAAGAAGGTGATTCTCGACAACTTCTACTACAACTTTGCCCGCTTCGAGAAGATGGGTATTGTGGGTAATAACGGAACGGGAAAATCGACCTTCATCAAGATGCTGCTGGGCGAGGTTCAGCCCGACAGCGGCAAGTTTGACATCGGCGAGACGGTTCGCTTCGGCTATTTCTCGCAGGAGGGACTGAAATTCCGTGAAGACCAGAAGGTGATTGACGTGATTACGGAGATTGCCGATTACATAGATCTGGGCGGCAAGCACATGACGGCTTCGCAGTTTCTGCAGTTCTTCCTCTTTACGCCCGAAGAGCAGCACAACTACGTTTACAAGCTGAGCGGCGGCGAGAAGCGCAAGCTTTACCTCTGTACGGTGCTGATGAGGAATCCGAACTTCTTGGTGCTGGACGAGCCGACCAACGACCTCGACATCCAGACGCTGCAGGTACTGGAAGAATATCTTCAGGATTTTGCGGGTTGCGTCATCGTGGTGAGCCACGACCGCTATTTCATGGACAAGGTAGTAGACCATCTGCTGGTTTTCAAGGGCGAAGGCGAAATACAGGATTTCCCAGGCAACTATACGCAGTACAGGGAATGGAGCCGGATGCAGGCGAAGGACGAGGCGGAACAGGCGAAACCGGCAAAGAGCGGAAATGCAACGGCAGAAAGCGACGGAGCTGGCTCGGCCAAGCGCGACGCCAATTTTGAGAACAAGCGCAAGATGAGCTACAAGGAGAAGCGCGAATATGAGCAGCTGACCCAGGAAATAGATGCGCTGACCGAGGAACAGAAGAAGCTGGAAGAGGAACTCTGCAGCGGAAATCTATCGGTTGAGGAACTGACGGAGAAAAGCAAGCGCCTGCCTGAAATCAAGGATGAACTTGATAAGAAGGAAATGAGATGGCTGGAACTGGCTGAAATGCTCTAGACTTTGAACTTTGAGCGTTGAACATTGAACTTTATGATTAGTTGATGTGCGGCCGTTAATAATAAACATTTATAAAAGAAAATAGAAAGAATGGAAATTAAGAAATCAGAATTTACAATATCGGCTCCACGAGTGAGCATGTGTCCGAAAGATACGAAGGCTGAATATGCTTTCATCGGCAGAAGTAATGTGGGAAAATCGAGCCTCATCAATATGCTCTGCAACCACAAGGGTTTGGCTAAGACTTCAGCCACACCGGGTAAGACGCTGCTTATCAACCACTTCATTATCAACAACGAATGGTATCTGGTAGACCTTCCTGGCTATGGTTTCGCCAAACGTTCGAAGACCGTACAGAAGCAGCTGGAACAAATGATAAGCAGTTATATTCTGCAGCGCCAGCAGTTGGCTAATGTCTTTGTGCTCATCGACGTGCGCCACGATCAGCAGAAGATAGACCGCGAGTTTGTAGACTGGCTGGGCGAGAGCGGCGTTCCTTTCTGCATCGTCTTTACCAAGGCCGACAAGTTGGGTCCGGTCAAGGCTCGCATGAATGCGGAGAAATGGATGCATGCGCTGGAAGACCGCTGGGAAGCACTTCCACCTTATTTCATTACCAGTAGTGAAAAGAAGATGGGACGCGACGAGGTGCTCGACTATATTGACGAAATCAACAAATCTCTCGCCGGAGAATAATCTTTCGGGAGAGAATAAACCAACAGAGAATGAAACAGATTAATTGGGGATTTATCGGCTGCGGAGAAGTAACCGAAAAGAAAAGCGGACCGGCTTTCAACGAAGTGGAGGGTTCGCAGGTGGTGGCTGTGATGAGCCGAAGCGAGAACAAGGCACGCAGCTATGCTGAGCGCCATCATGTGCGCAAATGGTACACGGATGCATCGGAATTGATAGAAGATCCCGATGTGAATGCTGTTTACATCGCCACGCCACCTTCTTCTCACGCCACCTTCGCCATTATGGCGATGCGTGCGGGCAAACCCTGCTACATAGAGAAACCGCTGGCAGCGAGCTACAACGACTGCATCCGCATCAACCGCATCAGCGAGCAGACGGGTGTCCCCTGCTTTGTAGCTTACTATCGCCGTTATCTTCCTTACTTCCAGAAGGTAAAGGAGATTATCGAGAGCGGAACCATCGGTAACGTGGTGAATGTTCAGGTGCGCTTCTCGGTTCCTCCGCGCGATCTCGACTTTCAGAGCGGCAAGGAAATGCCTTGGCGACTGCAGCCGGATATTGCGGGCGGCGGCTATTTCTACGACCTGGCTCCTCATCAGATAGATTTGCTCCAGAATCTGTTTGGTGTGATTACCCGTGCGCACGGCTATCCTGCCAACAGAGCGCATCTTTATCAGGCTGAAGATACGCTCTCGGCGTGCTTCTTCTTTGAGAGTGGAATTCCGGGCAGCGGAAGCTGGTGCTTCGTGGGACATGAGAGTGCGAAGGAAGACTGCATCGAGGTGATTGGCGAGAAAGGTTCGCTCTCATTCTCGGTGTTCACTTACCAGCCGATAGAAGTGATTACGAGCGAAGGAAAGAACTTGATTACGGTTCCGAATCCGCCTTATGTGCAGCTGCCGCTCATCAAGAGTGTGATTCAGCATCTGCAGGGAATAGGAAAATGCGACTGCACCAGCGTTTCGGCTACGGCTGTTAACTGGGTGCTGGACCGAGTCTTGTGGAAGAACTGATTTTTTACAAATTCATCATCAGGATTAAAACGTAAGTTATGAAGAGATGTTTCTGTATAGTAGGATTTATCTGTTCCCTTGCCTGCACTTCGGCAAGGGCAGGGGAGCCCGTGGATTCTACCATGCTGGGAACGCTCTTCAACAAGACGATGTTCATGTCCAATTCCCAGGACAGCCTCGTGAAAGAGCGCCATCGCAAAACCTTCTTCCATCAGGTGGGAGATGTGTTCACCCGGTTCTTCAGAGAATTCAACAGTACGGATTCGGCTTATATAGAAGACCAGCATTACAATTATACGGTGATGCTGCAGAACACCAATACCTACGAGGAATATACGCTCAGAAACAGCGAAGGACAGAGCATTTCCTTCTCGCCTGATCCTTCTTACCGCCTGGGGCCTTATCTGGGCTGGCGATGGGTGTTTCTGGGTTATACGTTCGACCTGAAGCACATTAATTTCAGGAATAACCACACTAATAAAAAGGAGTTTGACCTGAGCCTCTACAGCATTCTGCTGGGAATAGACCTGTTCTGGCGACAGACGGGAAATGACTATCATGTTCTGCGGATGAATCTGGGTGAGCACATCGATTGTGACCCTATCCGCAAGGCTCCTTTCGATGGTTTCAAATCGAGCATCAAGGGATTCAATCTTTATTACATCTTCAACCATCGTCGCTTCTCTTATCCTGCCGCCTATTCGCAGAGTACGGTGCAGCGGAGAAGTGCCGGTTCCATGCTTCTGGGAGTCGGTTACACGGAGCACGAACTGGAGGTGAACTGGGATAAACTGACAAATCTTGTAGATGAACGGCTGAACAAAAATCTGACAAACGGGGGGACTCCGGAAGCCAAGATAGACAGTTCGCTGATGTTCAGCAAGGTGAAATACAGCGATGTGAACGTAACCTGCGGCTATGCTTACAACTGGGTTTTCGCCAAGAACTGGCTCTTCAATGCTTCGCTCTCGGTAGGTGTGGCTTACAACAGCTCGAAATCGGATAATGAAAGGGAACATCTGGACATTACCAACTTCAGTTTCAAGAATGTGAACCTGGATGGAATAGGCCGCTTCGGTATTGTGTGGAACAACACGCATTGGTACGCGGGCGCCAGCACCATCATCCATTCCTACAACTATAAGAAAAAACAGTTTTCTACCAACAATTCGTTTGGCTCACTCAATATATATGTGGGTGTGAACTTCGGCAGGAAACGTCATCATTAACATATAAAAAGAGAAGAGATGAAAATATTTACGAAAATGGCAGCTGTCGTGCTGGCTTGCATGCTGGCTGTTCCGGGAGAAGCCAGGGTGAATGTGGTTTATCAGCGGCAGGACAGTCTGCGGATTGTAGGACTGCTGCAGCAGGCAAGGGCTATGAAGAAGAAACCAGCCAGTTGGATGCTCTGGTTTGGCAAGCAGATGGCGGGCGTTCCTTATGTGGGCGGCACGTTGGACCGGACGAAGGAAGAGGTGCTCATCGTGAACACCCGTGAGCTGGACTGCACCACATACGTAGAGATGGTTACGGCGCTCACCCTGTGCGCCAAGAAGAACGAGACTTCTTTCTCGGCTTTCTGTGAACATCTCCGAAATGTGCGTTATGTGGGCGGAGAGATTTCCTATGTGAAGCGCCAGCATTATTTCACGATTTGGATGGATGCAAACGAGCGCGAGGGAATCGTGAAGAATATTGCGCCCAATCCTCCTTTCTCGGCCGTTCAGACTGTGAACATCAACTGGATGAGTACGCATGTTTCGAGCTATAAGATGCTTAAGGCTCATCCGGAATGGAAATCGGGAATCAGAAAACTGGAACAGAGTGTAAACGGCAAGCGTTACCGTTATGTTCCGAAGGGTAAGATTGCCAACACGGCAGTTTTCCGCAACGCTATTCACGATGGTGACATTATCGCCATCATTACCAACAAGAAGGGGCTCGACACGACCCACATCGGTATTGCTTCCTGGCACAAAGACGGATTGCATCTGCTCAACGCCAGCAGCATTCACAAGAAAGTGATTGATGAACCGATGACGCTTTATACTTACATGCATAAACATCCGGTGCAGATAGGAATCAGGGTTTGCAGAGTTCAGTAAAAAAATATTAGAAAAGAAAAGATAAATGGAAGAGAAAAAGAATTTTGAAGCGATCTTCAAGGAAGATCTTTATCAATATCTGCTGAGTATTGATAAGGTAGATGCTCATTTGCCGGAAGCTCCGGATTTGGAAGAGCTGTGGCAGAAAGTAGGCGAGAGTTATCTGCCTGATGCGATTCGCGAGTTTGCCAAATATCCTACGGTTTCATTGGGTTGGATCATGTATGTAGGAATGGCACTTGCCAAGTATTGGGATGAGGATTGGGAACTCTACAGCAAGGTAGAGAATCATTATGAATATCTTCGTGACAGAATAGATTTCGACCACATGGATGATTACATCTGCGAAAAGGTTCTGCTGCTGAATGAGGAAGCGCATAAGGCTGTTACGAATGTAGTGGCAGAATGTGCTTCGCGCTCTTACAGCAAGCTGATTCATCTGAATCTGCAGCCTGGAAGCGAGGAAGCCTTCCGTGGTTTCGTTGCCGCCCTTCACCAGATGTTCCTCATGGGAATAGCCGTAGAGCTAAAAATGCTGGGTTACCACATGACTAAAATGTAAAAGAAAGTCCGTAGGCGTTCTGTTAAAATGCCTACGGACTTTCTTACTTATTACTAAAATAATTACTTCATTTTCTTGAGATATTCTCCAGCGCGGGAATCGCCGAGTTCCTGAGCTTTCTTCAGGTTCTTGATGGCCTCTTCCTTATTTCCTTTCTCCTTCTGGAGCAGACCTAAGAGAAGGTAGCCGTCAGCATATTCAGGAGCCAACTCTATGCAATGGGTGGCTGCGCTGATTCCTTCATCATAACGCTTTACACGCAAGTCGAGACTTGCCCATTCTGCAAAATATGTAGGCTCTTTAGGAGCCAGGTAACAGGTGCGGGCAATATCAAGCAGGGCTGGCTGCCACATGCGTAACTTGGTTTCGCATTGGTAACGGGTGTAGAAGAAGGCTGGCGAAACAGGACGGGCAATGGAATCGTACATATTATAATCCTGAATAGCGCGGCGGAATTCACCCTGCTCCTTCAGAAATTCTCCACGTGCCAGATAATAATTCGCAACCATTCCGGTCTTGCTTCCAACGCTTACCGCACTATCGAGCAAAACTTCAATCTCCTTGGCTGGAGCCTTGAGATTCTTCTTAGCCTGGGCAGCCTCAAAATAGAGTTCGCCGCTGAGAAGTGAAGTATTGGTCAAATCCATGAAAGTATCGTAAGCTTTCTGATACTCACCCTTTACAAAATTAATCTGCGCTTCCTGATGGCGGTAAATAGGCTGAGCCTTGATTTCGTATGCCTTCTGAGCCTCAGCTATTGCCTTATCAAGCGTCCAGTCCTTATAAACAGAATCGCCCTTGTAAATAATCTTCTGATAAATCAGGTCGGCATAGTTGGAATGAGCCTCATCCTTGGCAGCCGATTTCTTAATGCCTTCTTCCATCAGTTTGGCAGCTGCATCATATTCTGCCTTATCCGTCAGATAAGCGGCTTTCTCCTTGTAACCGAAGGCTGAAGTAGGGAATTTGCTGATAAACTCATCGCTATATTTCGCATACTCATCAGCAGTAGTCTGGCCTTTCTTCAGAGTCATCATCGTCATCGCTTCGTTCTCTGTATCAGGAAGAGCTGTACGGATGGTGGTTTCGCGAAGGGCTGCGTCAAGACTCGAAAGACCGGTTACCTTCAGTTGCTTGGCGTAGTTGGCGTCGATGGCCGTAACCTGACCATTGCTGTGCATCAGACCGATGACCTGTCCGTTCTTGTTGGCAAACGGACAACCTACTGCATTTTCGGGAGCACTATTCGAGAAGATGTAATAGTTGTACGTAGTCTTGAACTTCTCCACGCTGCTGATGTCCTCCTGCTGGTAAGCCGGCTTCTTGATAGAATAAGGAACCAGCCAGACCTTGTCGCCAGCAGCCGATTCCTTGGTTGCGATAGGGGCAGCAACTGTAGAGGCGTTGATTCGGAATTTAGCCACATCGTAGAGTTCGTCGGCTCCCATGATGGCCTCAACAGGAATCGATTTGCCGGAAGCGTCAACAACGCTTGCCTTTACAGCTCCGACAAATGGTTTGAAGGTGCTGATAGCCGTTCCCTTGTTGTCGATAAAAACACCTTGAGTAGAGGCGATAATGTCGCCTTTCTGATTGAAAGTAGTCAAGGTGAAAACGCTCTTAGCCAGTTTCTGGACCGAACCCGGCTGTGCATAGAGGGATGATGCTCCGAGCATCAGTCCCATCATGATCATATTTATTTTTTTCATAATCTTATTTGTGTTGCTTGTGTTTATTGAGCAACTCCTTAGCATTTGCCAGGGCAGCAGGCGTAATGTCGCTTCCGCTGAGCATCTGGGCGATTTCTTCTATACGCTGCTGCTCGTTGAGTTCCTTCATGTGAGAAAGAGTTCCCTCTTCGGTTTCTTCTTTCAGAACCTTGTAATGATGGGTTCCCATGGAAGCAATCTGCGGCAGGTGGGTGATGGAAATAACCTGACGGTTCAGGTTGCCCATCTCTGTCATGATTTCAGCCATCTTTTCAGCAATCTTACCGCTTACTCCCGTGTCGATTTCATCGAAGATGATGGTTGGCAGTTTTACGGCGCCGCTGATCATAGCCTTCAGAGAAAGCATGACGCGGGCGATTTCTCCACCGGAAGCAACCTGACTCACCGGCTGGAGAAGCGTGCTCTTGTTGGCGCTGAACAGGAAATTTACCTTGTCAACACCATCAGAACTGAGCGGCTTGGCAGAGAATGAAATTTCGAAGCGGACGTTTGGAATTCCCAGAGGAATGAGACGTTTCTTCATTTCTTCTTCTATCTTTCTTGCCGATTTCGTTCGGATGGCAGTCAGATCACCAGCCAGCTTTTCAGCCTTGGCAAGCAGAAGGGCAACTTGCTTTTCCAGCTCTTCTATGTCTTCATCTCCATTATCTATGTGCTGCAACTGTTCGTTGATTCGCTCGCGAGTGGCGATGAGTTCTTCTACATTTTCCACATGGAATTTCTGCTGGAGCGAGTAGAGCTGGTCAAGCCGGGAATTGATGGTTTCAAGCCGGTTCGGGTCAAACTCAACATTGTCAACGCTTCCGCTTATTTCCTGGGCAATATCCTTGAGTTCTATATAGCTGCTCTGCATTCGCTCAGCCACCTCTTTCACATCCGGATAAACCTCCTTGATATTGTCAATCTGCTGGGCTGCATTTTTCAGTTTGTCGAGAATACTGCCGTCTTCGCCCGAGAGAGCATTATCTGCTTCATAGAGCGCAGTCTTGATGTCTTCAGAATGGCTCAGGGTTTCTGCTTCCTGTTCCAGTTGCTCAAGTTCGCCTTCCTGCAGGTTTGCATCATCCAGTTCCTTAAACTGGAAGCGCATGAATTCCTCGTTCTCCCTGTTCTTTGCGATTTCCGCTTTCAGGTCTTCCAGCTGCTGCTTAGCCTTTTTATAGTTCTTGTATTCGGCAAGATAAGCCTTCTTCTGCTTTTCGTCGTGGGCAATAATGTCGACCACGCTGAGCTGGAAGTCTTCCTTCTGCAGTAGGAGGTTCTGGTGCTGCGAATGAATATCGACGAGCTGTTCGCCCAGTTCTCTCATCTTGCTCAACGGAACAGGCGTATCGTTGATGAAGGCACGGCTTTTTCCGGCAGCAGTCAGTTCGCGGCGGATGATGGTGTCTTCTGCATCATAATCAATATCGTTAGCATCGAAGAAATCCTGCATTCCGTATTTTGACAGATCGAAGTGGGCTTCTATCACGCATCGGTCTCTTCCAGCCTTGATGGCCTTGCTGTCAGCACGGTTGCCCAGAAGCAGTCCGATGGCTCCGAGAATGATGCTTTTTCCGGCACCCGTCTCGCCCGTGATGACTGAGAATCCAGGATAAAGAGGAATGTCCAACTCGTCAATCAACGTGAAATTCTTGATGTATAATTGCTTGAGCATAATTTCTTATCTTATTGTTTTAAAGGAACTTAACCTACCTAGGAAGAATCTTTGCTTTATCATCCGAGAAGTTGCCTCGATTCATTCTGCATGTAGCCTTATTCCTTGATTTTGTCCCAATATGAGTTTTGAGAAGGATTGATGGAGAAGAGTAGCTCATAAATGCTTTCTTTCTCTTTCTGAGTGCCATGTTTCTGATAGATGTTAGCAAGCTCGTCCTTCTTATAGTCGGTCCAGATTTGTGGCAGCAGACTGAGCGGTCTGTCCGTACGTGCCTTCTTCAGATCCTGGAGCAGGGTGTTGGTGATTTCAGTTCTACCACGTTCCACATTATTCGCCATTTCATCGAGCCCTTTTCTGTAATAGTTGTATTGCAGCATTCTGAAAGGTTCCATGGCTCCGTCGAGATAATCGGAAATGATGGCGAACCGGTTTCTGTTGTCACTAAACGCTTTCCAGCCCGGAAAATCAAGATTCTGGGCGTTGTTGGTGAGGTTCATGCAACGTTGCAGAATGTCCTCACCAC
Source organism: Segatella copri (assembly GCF_015074785.1). NCBI lineage: Bacteria > Pseudomonadati > Bacteroidota > Bacteroidia > Bacteroidales > Prevotellaceae > Segatella > Segatella copri. The sequence goes on along the minus strand of NZ_CP042464.1, from coordinate 1,128,404 downwards.
CTTTAGGCGCAAAACTGTCAAGATCTAAACCGATGATGAGGTAAGCATAGTAGGCGAGCAGAGCCGTTAGCTGGTTGTCAATCCGCTCTTCGGTAAACTCCAGCTGGTCGAACTCGGCAAACTTGAACGTGAAGTTTTCATCCACATTATTATATAAGGTGGACGTATAGGCTGAATTGTAGACGGGACGGTTGGCCTGGATGAGCGCCTTGCAGGTAAAGATATTCTGGTCTTTATCATACTTGCTTACCGTGATATTGAAGTTGCACACGATGCGCTCGTTCTTCCTGAATTGAAGATTCGTCCATTGCCTGTCGTTCACAAACTGCTCAAGAGTTTGCTGCAGATTATCGAATACCCGGTTTTCCGTGCCCTGAATCTGGACATGGTTGATGGTAATCTTAGCCTGCAACTCCTGAGCGGCTGATGTGATGGGACTACAAGAGATGAGCCAGCTCGTTGATAATGTCGCGAGCCACTTCAGTTTTCGGTTTTTTCTCATATTCTTTCTTACCCTCTTCAGAAATAATCGTTATCTGGTTGTCATCCGTACGGAATGTGGTTCCCGGATTGCGAGTAGAGTTAAGCACGATGAAATCGGCATTTTTCTTTTTGCGCTTTTTCTGTGCATTAGCCTCTTCGTCGTTGGTTTCCAAGGCGAAAGCCACAATTCGCTGATGTTTTTGTTTCATCTTGCCAAGGGCTGCGGCAATATCGTGAGTAGGGACGAGACGGAGTTCCAAATCATCTTTCTCGCGCTTGATTTTCCTGTCAGCAATCTCGCTTGGTTTGAAATCAGCAACAGCAGCACATAAAATGGCAGCATCGGTTGAGGCGAAGGCTTGTGTGGCTGCCTGATACATTTCCTCGCAACTTTCTACATCGATGCGATGAATGGCTTCGGAACAGCTGAGCGAAACCGGACCTGCAACCAGCGTAACCTCAGCACCACGACGGCAGCACTCTTCAGCAAGAGCAAAGCCCATTTTGCCGGAAGAATAATTGCCGATGAAACGTACCGGGTCAATCTTTTCGTAAGTTGGTCCGGCTGTAATCATGATCTTCTTGCCTTTCAAATCGAGCTTATCGCTTTCTTTTTCCTTGCAGTTTTCTGATGCAGCTTCATCGGTCTCTGCATTCTGCTGAGCCTGTTCATCGAAGAATCTGTCGAGGCATTCTACGATAATATCAGGTTCTTCCATGCGTCCCTTTCCTTCCAGTCCGCTTGCCAGGAATCCCACTTCGGGTTCTATGATGTGATTTCCATAGCCCAGAAGTGTTTTCATGTTGGCTTGGGTAGAAGGATGCTTATACATGTCGAGGTCCATGGCTGGAGCGATGAAAACAGGCGCTTTCATTGACAGATAGGTTGTGATGAGCATGTTGTCAGCAATTCCGTGAGCCATCTTTCCCATGGTAGAGGCTGTGCAAGGAGCGATGAGCATGGCGTCGGCCCATAAACCTAAGTCTACGTGCGAATTCCAGGTTCCATCGCGCTGCGAGAAGAATTCGCTTACCACAGGCTTATGCGTAAGAGCCGAAAGGGTGATGGGAGTGATGAACTCCTTTCCTGCAGGCGTAATGACTACTTGTACTTCGGCTCCCCGCTTGATGAGACCTCGTATGATGAGGCAAGACTTGTAGGCTGCAATAGAGCCCGTAATGCCCAATACGATTTTCTTTCCTTTTAACATGAATTTTTCTAACTGTTAAGAAATAAATCCGAGTTTCGCAAGAGGTTTGTTCTTCAACTGCTTGCGAAAGTCCGGTAACAATTATTTTCCCATTCTCTTGTTGAATTCACGAAGGCGGATGCGGGTAAGTACCTGCTTGGTATTGTTGGTGAAATCGCTTCCCAAGACCCATGTAAAATAACCCGGATCTTTGGTCAGAATCTCAGCCACATCCCATCCTTTGTATTTTCCGAAGTTGAATACTTCGTGCTTCAAAGGATTTCCGTTCTCATCGTTTACAACGTTGCCCTGGGCGTCTTTTACCTCTTCCCAAACGATGCGTCCGGCGAAATCTACATTATCCTTTTGCTTAGAGAAATCGGCAAGTTCATCCATGTTGTTGTTGAGCACGCGCTCAGGTTCATCCTGCACGCCTGGAGCATACTTGTCGAGCTCGCCCATGAGCACGCGGTAAGTAGCCTCTGTATCCTGATCTGCACGATGAGCTTCGAAATCTTCCTCCATCTTTCTGCCGCAATAGAACTTGTAGGCAGCAGCCAGGTTACGGCGTTCCATCTTCATGAAGATGGTCTGCGCATCGATGAGACGGCACTTGTTGAAATCGAAGTCGATTCCAGCACGCAGGAATTCTTCTGCGAGCATCGGTACATCGAAGTGGTTGGAATTGTAGCCTGCGAAATCGCAACCTGTAAATTCCTTCTCTAATGTGGCAGCCAGCTGCTTGAAGGTTGGCGCATCTTTTACATCTTCGTTGCTGATGCCTGTAAGGGCAACTACTTCGGCAGGAATCTCCTTGCAAGGATTTACGAAGAGGTTCTTGCGGTCTTCAGTTCCATCAGGCATTACCTTGATGTAAGAAATCTGTATAATACGATCCTTGATCATGTCAAGACCCGTTGTCTCCAGGTCGAACACAATCAGAGGCTTTGTCAAATTGAGTTTCATTTTTGTAGAAATACTTTTCTTTTTGTTGTTTCAGAGAAAGCCCGTGCTCCTTTAGTCGTTAAGGAGCATAGGCATGATGAGCATCAGAATATCTTCGTTCTCAGGCTGTTCTGCTGGTACGATGATTCCGGCACGGCTTGGGTCTGCCAGCTGGATGATGATGTTGTCGCTGGTAAGATTGCTCAGGATTTCCATCAGACTGCTTCCCTTGAAGCCGATGCTGATAGGTGAGCCGTTGTATTCGCAAGACAACTGTTCCTTTGCAGATGTTGAGAAGTCAATATCCTCAGAAGAAACCTCGAATCGACCTGACTCGATGTGGAAACGGATGAGCTGGCTGCTCTCGCTTGCAAATGGCAATACGCGGCGCAAAGCACTCTGCAAGCCTCTGCGGTCTACTGTAACCTCGTTAGGGTTGTTTGGAATAACAGAGTTGTAGTTAGGGTAGCGGCCATCAATCAGTCTGCATCTCATAACGCCGTCAGTAAACTGGATTTCTGCGCTTCGGTCATCAAACTTGATGATAGCGTCGTCGCCGTCCTTGCTCAGAATGTTCTTCAGCAGAGAAGCTGGCTTCTTAGGCAAGTTGAATGCTGAAGGAGATTCGCTCTTGATAGTGAAGTTCTTGCTGCGAACCAGCTTGTGACCATCGCTTGCTACGATAGCGAGAGCATCTGCTGTCAGGTCGAAGTAAATACCGTTCATGACAGGGCGCAACTCATCGTTGGCTGTAGCGAAGAGCGAGCGTGAAATGTTGTTGATCAGCATTTCTGTAGGCAAAGAAACGGTGGTGCAAGCATCGTTCATGCTCTGTGTGCGAGGATATTCCTCTGCGCTCTGACCTGTGAAGTTGTAAAGACCGTTCTGGTAAACAATCTTGATGGCAACGGCTTCTCCGGCAGCATCCACATCGAAGTGAAGAGGCTGCTCAGGCAGTTCCTTCAACGCATCAAGGATTACGCGGTTAGGCACACAAAACTCACCTTCTCCATCGTGGTCGGTAAGAGCGAGTGTACTCTTGATGACATTATCACTATCGCTAGCCGTGATGCTCATTTCACCGTTAGCAACTTGGAAAAGGAAACAATCGAGGATTGGCAACGAATTCTTGCTTCCAATCACTTTTGCGAGCATGTTGAGCTTGCTGCTCAATGCAGAACTTGATACTGTAAATCTCATGAGTATTTTATTTAAATTTTATTTTGTTTTCTGTTTCACCTTAATTTAATTAGGCAATATCACCTAATTGAGCACAAAAATACAAAAAATATCGCTGATAAGCAAAAATAATTGGAGAAAAGTTCTAGTTTTTGAACTATTTTTAGTAATTTCGCAGTCAGAAAGAAAAAAACACCCTTTAAACAAAGGAAAAACTTTAAATATTATCATATGGAATTACAAGGAAAGGTTATTGCCGTTTTGCCTGAAAGAAGCGGCGTCTCTGCAAGAGGAGAGTGGAAAGCTCAGTCGTTCGTAATTGAAACCCACGAGCAGTATCCAAAGAAATTGTGCTTTGATGTTTTCGGAGCAGACCGTCTGGCTCAGTTCAACATTCAGAGTGGTGAGGAACTCCTGGTTTCTTTCGATATTGATGCTCACGAGTATCAGGGCCGTTGGTTCAACAGCATCCGTGCCTGGAACATCCAGCGTGTTGATCCTAACGCCGTAGCTGGTGCTATGGGCGGAATGCAGCCAGGTGCGTTTCCTCCAGTAGGTGCTCCTGTAGCTCCTGCTCAGCCAGCAGCTCCTGCTAATGGCGCAACTGCAGCATTCCCTCCAGTTCAGCCTGCAGCTCCTGCAGCAGAGGGTGGTAGCGCAGATGATCTTCCTTTCTAAAAACAGAAAAGTAAGATAAAAATAAGAGCACTTCGCCTGAGACTTTCTTCTGTCTCGGATGAAGTGCTCTTTTTTATTCATAATCTTATATTTCTCTTTATCAACTGTTTTCTATTCTCTGCGTCTCTTCTCAAAGAATTGTTTCGAAGCGGCAAAGAAGAGGAGAACGGAAGCTGCATTTTCTATAGCAACCATCCAGAATGTTCCGTTGTAACCGAAATGTTCTGCCACAACTCCGCCTAGCAGACAGCCGATTCCGAAGCCCAAATCCCAACCTGTAAGAATGCTGCTGTTTGCCGTTCCACGCTGGTTGTGACGAGCCACATTAATGAACATATTGAGAAAGGCTGGGTAAAGATGACCGTTGCCCAGGCCGATAAGACAAGCCGAAAGATAATAGGCTACCGGGTGCTTGACGGCAACAAAGATGATGAAACCTACAAGCGAAAGCAGCATTCCTTCGGCCGCATTCTGGGTAAGTTTGCCCTGACTCAAGGCTTTTCTTCCCTGCAATCTTGACAGGAACAGGCCCATGGAAAGAAGGGCAAAATAAGTGCCGGTTCCGCCCGTAATTCCGAGTTCCTCCTTGCTGTAGATTGCGAGATAATTGCTCAGAACGCCCCAGCAGAAACCGAACATGGCGATGTTGATGGCAAGGAGCCAGGCACGCGTCAGGAAGAAGCGGTCGAGAGAAAGCTTCTCCTTGTTCTTAACGATTTCCTTTTCGGGGAGGCGGATGGTTCCTGCAATCACAACTGAGGCAATCGCCACGATGAAAGCTATCCAGAAGAGAATCATATAACTGTCTACCGCATTATGGAGATAGATTCCGATGGATGGAGCAATTGCCATGGCAAAATTGTTGCTCAGTCCGTAGAGTCCGATTCCTTCATTTCTCCGGCTTGCCGGAAGAACGTCGATGGCGCAGGTGCTGTTGGCAACCGTTACGGCTCCGAACGGACCTCCGTGAAGGGTTCTGCAGATGGCAAACATCAGGATGGTGCTGGCTGCAATATAGCCGGCAAAGAAGATGGCGAAGGCCGAGAGACAGACCATCAGAACCTTCTTGCGCGAAAAGCTGTCAACCACATATCCGCTGAACGGACGAATGATGAGGGCGGCAACCGTATAGCCGCTCAGCACAATTCCAATCACATCTTTCGTGGCTCCAAAATTTTCGCTCAGATAGAGAGGGAGCAAAGGTGTGAGCAGATAGAAGGCGAAATACAACAGAAAGTTGGTTGTCATCACCTTGATGTAGTTTGCATTCCAAAGTTTCTCTTTCATCATTTTTTAGAGTTTATCCTCACTTTTAGAGTTTGTCCTCATTATTAGAGTTTGTCCGCCAGCCAGGCGTCGATGAGTTTTCGGGCGATGGAAAGTTTCTCTGGGAGAATAGGGAGATTCTCTTTCGTGAACCATTTACCACGAGAGAGTTCTTCCTTCTGAAGATGAATTTCTCCATCTACATATTCTGCCGAGAAGCCAATCATCAGACCGCTCGGATAAGGCCAAGGCTGGGAACCGAAATATTTCAAGTTCTTGATAGTCAGACCGGTTTCTTCCATTACTTCACGATGAACCGCCTCTTCCAGATTCTCGCCAGTCTCTACGAAACCAGCCACGAGACTGTCGAAATTTCCCTTGAAATTGCGAGCGTGTACCAGCAATACCTGATCATCTTTCTTAATCAGAACGATAATGGCTGTGGCAAGCGAAGGCCAGACCTGTTTGCCGCATTCTGTACATTTCTTACTGATATCGGTTGCCATTTTCATCGGAGCTCCGCAAACGCCGCAGAATTGGGTATTCATATTCCAATAGTTGAGTTCCTGACACTTTCCTGCTTTCTGGTAAAGGGCGGAAGAGAGTTTGTAGAAACTAGGGCGCAAGCCGCACATTTCGTACTTCGGATTGCCGGTAACGGGCTCAGGAATGGTAAAGGTCTTCACCTCTGTTCCGTCTTCCATCGGGGTAATATTGAGAATGTGAGTCCAAGGCTTTGTTGGGATTGGACTCTCTTCTGAACAAGGAATCGTATAGGTTCCGTCTTCTTTCTTTTCGAGCAAGAGATCTGTCTTGCAAAATATAAACCAATACTTCATTCTTTATTTTGAACTTATTTGCTTTTTTACTTTGAACTTTATAATATGCTTTTCCAGAAGCGTTTCGAGGAGCTATTCCTTCTTACCGAACAGCAATTCGAAATCGCGTTGGGCAGCTGGCTTGGTCCATGCTTCCGGAACAAACTTCCAGTTGTTGTTTGGTTTTGCATCAACCGTTCCCATCTTTTCAATTTCTTCCATCAGATAGTAGCGCTGGTCGCGCTTGCTGCGATAGATGATTCGGCTTTCAAGACTGTCTTTCGGGATTCCGGCACCCTTGGTAAGGAGTTCGCCGCCGCCATTTCCACGATAGCTGTTAACGGCTACCTTGTACCATTTCTTCTCATCGAAAGGTTCGCCGTTGCTCATGCGCAGAATCTTCACCTTCTCGCCATCTGGCTTGGTTACGTCAACTTCGTAATCGATTCCCGCAGCACTATCAAAGTTGAACGAGAGATTCTTGAAACCGAGGCGTTGCTGGTCGCCAACGGTCTTCTCATCGAGCAGCAGGAGATGGTCGTCGGGGCTCTTCATGGTGTTCACCCAGAGGTCGTAACTCATTTCCAGATGCTTTCTGATTTCTTCGCCCGTCATGCGCATTACGTAGAGCTGGTTCTCATATTTATAGAGATTGAACATGTCGCTCACACAGATTGGGCCGGCTTTCAGAACCGCGTTGAACTGAAGGGGAGCGTTGAACGAAATGTCGGCTTTTGTAATCTGCAACTGGAGGTTGAGGATGAAATCGTTGAAGGCAGAACTGCCGAAGAACTGGTCGCGGCTGTAGATGGTCGTCTTGAAGTTGCCAATCTGCTTGCCCACATATTTCTTTACTTCTGCAATCTGAGGTTCGAAAGTCTTCATGAAATCCTCGTCGATAGGACAATCTGTCACATCCACAATCTTGCCTGTCACTTTTTTGTCAGTTACCACCAGCTGCTTCTTTCCGTTCACCTTTTTTTTGTTGAGTGTGAGGGTTATTTCAGCATCAGCCACGCTAATGGCGTTGTTGGCAGGATCCAGGCAAACCACCTGCTTTCCATCAGTATTGGTTACGGTTTCGTTGTCGCGCGTATGGTCGTGGCCGAAGAGAACGAGGTCGAAGCCCGGCACTTCTTTTGCAACCTTGATAGAGGCGTCTTCATCATATTCGGCAGTCTGGATGCCTCCGTCTTTTCCGCTGTGGAAGAGGCCGATGATAACATCCGGTTTTTCATTCTCCTGGAGATACTTCACCCATTTGCGGGCGTTTGTTACCATATTTTCAAATTTCAGTCCGCTCCATAGATTCTCCGTGAGCCAGTTTGGAATGGCAGGAGTAATCATTCCCAAGACAGCCACCTTCACGCCCTCGCGTTTCAGGATGAGATAAGGCTTAACGTATGGCTCGCCTGTAGAAGTGCTGATGATGTTGGAACCAAGAACTGGGCAATTGAGTTCTTTTATCCATTTGTCGTAAACTGGATGACCCGTTTCAACATCATGATTGCCAAACACTTGCGCATCATACTTCATGTAGTTAACCACATCGGCAGCCACGTTTCTAGCCTCTGTGTTTACATAATTATAATAATAGCAGGTAGGCTGTCCCTGCAGAATATCGCCATTCTCCAAGAGGATGAGGTTATCCTTATAGTCTTTTCGCAAATTATTGACGTAGGAAGAAACGCGCGCCAAGGTTCCTGCTTTTGGCTTACGGTTGATGAAATCGTAAGGGAAGAAAGAGCCGTGCACATCGCTTGTCTCTATCACTCTCAGTTTTACGGTACGTTGTTGTGCCATAGCTTGTGAATTGAAAGTTAGCGCCAGAAGAAGCGCAGCAAATAATTGTTTCATATTAATTAATGTATATCTTTTGAGTAATGAAAGCCCATCAGTTGAGCTCTGTTTCTTATTTTCTCTGCAAAAGTACAAAAAAGAACTTAAATAGGCATACTTTTTGTTGGATATTTTTTAAAAACTAAAAAATAGGAGGTTTTATAATATGGCATTTGTTGATTATTACAAGATTCTCGGCGTAGACAAGAACATTCCGCAGAAGGATGTGAGAGCTGCGTATCGTAAACGTGCAAAACAGTTTCACCCAGATTTGCACCCTAACGACCCGAAGGCGAAGGCTAAGTTCCAGGCGCTGAACGAGGCGTATGAGGTGATTTCTGACCCAGATAAGCGTGCTAAATACGACCAGTATGGCGAACAATGGAAGAATGCTGATGCATTCGGCGGTTTCGGCGGAGCTGGTGGTGCAGGCGGTTCCGGAAGCTATGGTGGAGCAGGTGGAAATCCATTCGAGGGTTTCGACTTCAGCCAGTTTGGCGGAGGCGGAGGTTTCTCCAGCTTCTTCGAAAATCTCTTCGGAGGTCGTGGTAGAAGCCAGCAGTCTGCTGAAGGATTCGGTTCCGGCAATTTTGGCGGTTTTAATGGTTCTGCCGGTTATGGTAGCGGCTTTAATGGGGCTGGCTACGGAGCTGGTGCTGATTTCGGTACTGGTGGTTGTGGCGGCGGTTGCGGCCAGAATGGCCGTGCCAATAACGGCGAAATGAACATGAATGTGAATATCGACCTTTATACGGCTCTGCTGGGCGGCGAAGGAATCATTAAATTGAGTAATGGTTCTAAAATCAAACTGAAGATTAAGCCGGAAACGCAGAATGGCACGAAGGTTCGTGTTCGCGGAAAAGGATACGACCGAGGTGACGGAACCTTTGGCGACCTGATGATTACTTACAACGTGAAGTTGCCAACCGGGTTGAATGATAAGCAGAAAGATTTGCTCCGTCAGATGAAGGATGCAAAGTAATTTCTAAAAGAAGGGAACGGGTTCTCGGACATGAGACCTTTCCCGAAACATGAAGGTAAAAAGAAACGCCCTGCAAGAAGGGAACATTCAGAAATGAAGTTCCTGATCTTGCAGGGCGTTTTTTATTCTATTCTGCGGCATTAATCTTCGACATGTTGAACGCAGAAACCTTGCCGTCTGGCGAAACGGTTGCGTTGATTTTGAAATGGTTGGTTTTCTTAGTACCGTCGGTAAGCTGAACTTCCTCACGTGCTGAGAACTGAACCTGATATTCATAATCTTCGTCACCCACCTCGCGCTTCTTAATCTTATAATCGTTTGTGAGGAACCAGTTCAGGTTGGTCACATCTTCCTTATAAAGCTTATTCATAAAGGTAACAACATCTGCCTTGGTAGCAGAATTCTTACCCAGAAGCGAAGAGAGAATGTCCTCGCATGAAGCCTGCAACCCATCAGCATCGCGGGTATTGATGCTTTGGAAGAAATGGCGGAACAGACTGCTTACCATATCTTTCTCTTCTGGCTGCAAATCTCTGCTCTTGGCTTTCTTCATCGCATTCTCAGCCTCTTCGATATGCGAACCGTCAGCATGAGCGGCGAGATAAGCCTGGTAAGCTTCTACATTATCAGCATTCTTGGCCACATTCCAGTCGATGGAATCTATCTTGTTCAAAACCTCCTGCTTGTGTGGACTGTTTGGGTATTTGTCGAGATAAGCCTGCAGGGCCTCTTTCGAACCGCTTACTACGGCGTTGGTCCAGTCCTGATCCGTCTGTTTCAGAAGTTCGAGGTGAGCCATGATGGAATCACGATGCGCCTCGTCAGCATCTTTGTAAGTATCGAGGTAACTCTGCAGAACCATCGGGTCGCTACTCTGCATCGCATACTCATAAGCTTCCAGTTCCTTATTCTTATTGGCACTATCATAGAAATAGTAGAAGATGCCACAAACGAGGAAGGCGAAAATCAGAGAGATGATGATGACGCCACGGTTGCTTTTTTTCTTTTCCTGGGTTCCCTCGCCGTTTCCGCCGTTCTGAGAATTAGATTGCTGTGGGCGAACCGGAGGAACGGGTGGAGTAGGAGGTGTTGCTGTTCTGACAGGTGTCTGAGGACGAGCCTGCTGCCTGAGAGCGTCCTGTCTGAGAGCCTCCTGACGGCGGATTTCTTCTTGTCTGATTGCATTCTGTCTGGCTGCGTTTTCAGCTTCTTGCTGCTGAGTCATAGAAGCCTGGCTGGCAGGAGTCTGCTGGCTCATTCCTGTCGGAGGCGTCATTCTTGTGAGCGAAGGATTCAGCTCATGGCAGTTAGGACACATTTCCAGGTTGCTGAAATAAATCTCGCCACAATTTGGGCATTTGGTAATTTTGCCTGCTATTTCTACTCCGCAACTAGGGCAGGTAGGTGCTTTATCGCTAATTTGGCGTCCGCATTCCGGACATTTTATAATTGCCATAATTCTATTTTTGTGTTTATTAATTTACTTATATAATTCATGCTTCTCTACTTCCAGACCTTATCCACTCTTTACCTTGAAGCTAATCATAAAGTTCCAACTTCAAGGTTTAAAGTACTATCGATGTCTGAATCTGATTTCTCTGAGCTTGTGGCGCCCCATGAAACGGCTTTTGTCAACATAGCCGTTTATTCCGTTAAGTCTGCCCTTACCCGTATATTGCCACATTTCGAAATCTCTACCATCGCGCAATACAGGGATGCGCTTCGTATACTGGGCAATCATCAGCTTGTAGCTGTCGAGCTTGCCCAGAAGATAGTTGTCATAGAAATTGGCTCCCGTATAGATGAGGGGTTTCTGCTTGTATGCTTTCTCTACGAGATGCAGAAACTTAAAGAGCGAATCGCAGAATTCTTCTGTATTCATGCCGCTTTTCGTCTCCACATCAATCATAGGCAAGAGGTCCTGATCTCCCGGACGGCATTGGGCCATGAAATTTTCCAGCTGCGTCTGCTGTGGGATGCGGGGTCTGTAGAAATGATAAGAGCCTACTTTCATTCCGTAGCGATGAGCCAGGTCGATATTCTTCTTGTATTTGCTGTCGATGTTGGTTCCGCCCTCGGTAGCTTTCAGATAAACGTAAGCCATCTTAGAGTTGTCGCCCACGGTTTCCCAGAACACGTTGCCCTGATAATGACTCAAGTCGATGCCGTGAACGTGCCGACAAGTGTCTTCGCATTGCACCTGGGCATGGGCTCCCAAGGCAATAATGGATGCTATAATAGAGATAAATAACTTTTTCATAGATGCAAAGATACGAAAATCAGATGAAAATCGTACTACTAAGAGATTAATTTTATAGATATTTTACTCTTCGTCCTGATGAATCCCAGGTTAACCCCTTAAATCCTTACTGAAATTTACTCTTCAATCTCAGATAATGAACGGAAGAAATTGTTCATGAAATTGCTCATGGTTTCTATCGGAGCGTATTGCAGATAGCGCATGCTGCGGCGCAGATTCTTGCGCATGGTTCCCCCCGTGGTGCGTACAAAGCCGCTGCTGGTCTGCTCAAACTGAATGGCCTGCTGGTCCATGATATTATAGTAGAGCGAGCGGAGCGTCAGCTTGTAGGCGCCTCTTTCTATGTGATGAACGAATGGGATTTCGTCCTGTTCAAAATCGAAGAAGGTGATGAGAACGCTTCCTTCCAGCTGGGCGATGCGCTGGATGCGGAGCTTGGCAAGCCACTTCTCCAGTTTCACGAAATCTACCTTGTCGCCTCGGGTTCTCAGGTAGTCTCCCAACTGGATGATTCCTCTGAGATTGATTCCGTTAGCCAGCATTCCATTTACGTTTGCCACGATGATGCGCAGCAGATAAATGGTCTCGATAGAGGTATCGATGGCGTGGCGTTCATCTTCCTGAATCTTGTTGAGCCGTCGGTTCAGAAAACTGTTGTTCATCTTCACCTCTCCGGCAGGAACATCATTCACATTCTTGAGCATCTGAGCTATCTTTTTCTTCTTAAAGGTAGTCATCGGTTCCATTTCTTCCTTGATGCCAAAGTTGTCGGCACGGAGCTTAGTAAAAAGGTTGCGCTGAAGAAAATTCATATGCCTTGTTCTTATTAATAGTCAATAATAAAGTTTTGTTCTTCCTGTCAAGAAATCTCTAACGCAGAAGGAGACCCTCCTCTGATTTGAGAAGTCTTCCTAACTGTATCTCTTAGGATAGCGCAAGAGGATGGCCAGCAGGGCTGCCACACCTATCGCCAGCGGATAGTAGAGATAAGGAAGAATGTCCATCGGACTGAGATTGGCCAGACCGGCTGCCAGGAGCATCTGCACGCCATAAGGAATCAATCCCTGAACCATGCATGAGAAGGTGTCGAGAATGCTGGCTGCCTTGCGGTTGTCTACGCCAAACCGGTCGCCTATCTTTTTCGAAATATTTCCTACTGTCAGAATCGCTACCGTATTATTTGCCGTACAGATGTTTACCATCGAAACGAGGGCAGCGATAGAAAGTTCGGCTCCACGCTTGCTGTTTACGTGGGCTGTAATCTTGTTGATGATGAAATCGATTCCGCCGTTTTCGCGGATGATTTCGAGCATACCACCTGCCATCATGGCGATGATAATGAGTTCGCCCATGCCGATAATGCCGTTGCCCATGGCTGAGAACCAGCCAAAGAGGTCGTAGCTTCCGGAGGCACCCAGAAGATGACTGCCTATGCCGATGGCGCCACAGAGTAGGGTGCCCAGAGTGAGAACAGCCATTACATTCATGCCGGCAATAGCGGTAATGAGGACGATGAGGTAAGGCAATACTTTCATGTATTCTACCTCGTTGATGTGGGTTGGGGCCTGAAGACCGACTCCCATGACAGAATAGGCGATGAGTACGAGTACGGCGGCCGGAACCACAATCATGGAGTTGACCTTGAATTTATCACTCATCTTACAGTTCTGCGTCTGCGTAGCAACAACCGTCGTATCGGAGATGAACGAGAGGTTGTCGCCGAAATAAGCGCCACCTACGATGATGGCGGTCATCATGCCTACATTAGCATCCATCGAGTGGGCCAGTCCGGCGGCTATCGGAACCAGAGCCACTACGGTTCCCACACTTGTTCCGATAGATACGGAGATAAAGCAGGCAGCCAGGAAGAGTCCTGGCAGAATCATGCTGGCTGGCAGGATGCTGAGCGCCAGGTTGACGGTTGCATCAACGGCTCCCATCGCCTTGGCTGATGCGGCAAACGAGCCAGCCAGCACGTAAATCCAGAGCATGAGCATCAGGTTGTTGGCGCCGGCACCCTTGCTGTATGTGTCCACTCGTTTCCTGACAGGCATTCCGCCGGAAATAGCCACGGCATAAATGCTCGAAATCATGAACGCTACTGTGAGCGAAAGGCTGGTGTCCTGATGGCTGCTGTCTACCGAATATACGGTAAAAGCCACGATGAGGACAATCAGCAAAAATAATGGCGACAACGCCAGCAAACCTTTTTTATTACTCATACTTCTTTTTTCTTCTTAATTAAAGAGTTACTCCATTCTTGAAGATGGAGATTTCACGATAGCCATTATACTCGTTGCGAGCCTCCTCGCCACTTGCTACGGCTATAATCTTATCAATAAACTTGCTTACCAAGTCTTTCATTTCTACACCTTCTACCAGAGCACCGGCGTTGAAGTCAATCCAGTTTGGCTTGTTCTTTGCCAGATTGCTGTTGGTAGAAATCTTCATCGTTGGCACGAAGGTTCCGAATGGGGTTCCGCGACCTGTGGTGAAGAGAACGAGCTGGCAACCTGCTGAAGCCAGAGCTGTGGCTGCTACAAGGTCGTTACCCGGAGCTGAAAGCAGGTTCAAACCGGTTGTCTCCAGACGGTCGCCATACTGGAGCACGCCGCTTACCGGAGCACGGCCGCACTTCTGGGTGCAACCCAAAGCCTTATCTTCGAGGGTAGAAATACCACCTGCCTTGTTACCTGGAGAAGGGTTCTCGCCAACTGGCTCACCATGGCTCAGGAAGTATTCCTTGAAGTCATTAATCAGGTGAACAGTCTTGTCGAAGAGTTCCTTGTTCTCGCAACGGTTCATCAGAATGGTTTCTGCGCCAAACATTTCAGGCACCTCTGTCAGGATGCTTGTACCGCCCTGTGCTACGAGCCAGTCGCTGAATTCACCTACCAATGGGTTGGCTGTAATTCCGCTGAAGCCGTCAGAACCGCCACACTTCAAACCTACGCGCAGTTTGCTTACCGGAACTTCCTCGCGCTTGTCTTCCTTAGCCTGGGCATAGAGGTCGCGCAGAATCTTCATGCCTTCCTCTAGCTCATCGCCTTCAACCTTCTGTGTTACAAGAAGTTTGATGCGGTCGTGATCATAGTCGCCGAGCATCTTCATGAAATCATCTGGCTGGTTGTTCTCGCAGCCGAGAGAGAGAACGAGCACGGCACCTGCGTTTGGATGCAGACAGATATCGCGAAGCACCTTGCGGGTATTCTCATGGTCGCCCGAGAGCTGTGAGCAACCGAAGTTGTGGTGCCATGCGTGGATGGCGTCGATGCCTTCGCAGCCTGTTTCTTTCTTGAGGAGTTCTACCAGTTTCTCAGCCACGCCGTTAACGCAGCCCACGGTAGGAACTACCCATACTTCGTTTCTTACGCCTACTTCGCCATTCTTGCGAACGTAGCCCATGAAGGTGCGGTTTTCCTTAGCGATGTTCAGCTGCTCGTTAACCGGGTTGTAGGTATATTCGAGCGTACCGGCAAGATTGGTCTTGAGGTTGTTCTCGTTTACCCATTCGCCCGCCTTGAGACCGGTCTTTGCATGACCGATAGGGTAGCCATACTTCAGGATGTCTGTACCCTCGGCAGCATCGTTGATGAGCACCTTGTGTCCTGCAGGAGTATCCTGCAATAATGTGATGGTCTTGCCATCTACTTCAATCGTTTCACCCTTCTTCATAGGGCGCAAGCAAACCACTACCGAGTCGGCAGGGTTAATCTTGATAAAACTTGATTGTTCCATACGTAGTCTGTCTTTTATTTATTGTTTATCATTTATAATGTTCCTGTATGAATTGTCTTCCATGCGGAAGCCCTGTTCTGCCCGATAGCCTTAGAGCTGGGTTCTGCGATAGAAATCTACATTTTCCTTCATCAACAGCTCGATAGGCATATAGTTTACCGGCGTAACTTTCTTCTTCAGCACGATGGCCTGGAAGAGCGTGTCTACGCAGGAGTAACCCTGCATGTAGGCGTGCTGGGCGATGAGGAAGGAGATGCTTCCTTCGCGCAGACAGCGGGCGTTTTTCTCTACCATATCATAGCCCATGATCTGAACGTCGCGGCGGTTGGTTTTCAGCAGGAAGTCGCCCACGATGTGCGCCTTCGAAGTCATGGTGATGCAATGGTGGATGTTCGGATGCTCGGCAAAGAACTTCTCCAGCATTTTGACGAATTCTGCACGTGTGCCGCTCAACGGCAGGTCGAGCATGGTAATCTTCACGTTAGGGAAGTGATCGTGCATGTAATGGCGGAATCCTACCTCTCGGTTATCCTGCTGCTTGCTGACCACTCTTCCGTCTTTGGTTTGCCTCATGAGCATGATTTCATCTTCCTTTGCGGCAAGCATCATCAGCATCTTGGCTGAGAAGAACCCCGAACAGAACGAATCCTGACCGAAGAAAGAGAGCGGACGCAGATCGGGCATGTAGGAGTCGAGCAGGATGAACGGGATGCCTCTGTGGTGTAACGCCTCGGTAAACTCGCGGGTCACGTCGAGCGATGAAGGCACCACGATGACTCCTTCCGGACTGGCCTCAAGAATCTTGTTGCCTTCTTCGCGGAACGATTCCTCGGTGGAACGCTCATAGAAACGAATCTCTACATCGATATGGAAGTCACGTCGGATATCTTCACATTTTTTTGCGCCTTCCTCTATCTCCTCCCAGTAAGCCTCCGATTCATGTTTCGGAATCAGCAGGTAGAAGGTATAGGATTTGTTGTAAGCCAGAGCGCTGGCGTACACATTAGGCTGATAATTCATTTCCTTGAGGGCTTTCTCGACCTTGTCGCGTGCAGTTTTCGACACGTTTGGACGGTCGTGCAGAACTCGGTCTACGGTTCCAACGGATACGCCAGCTCTCTCAGCAATATCCTTGATTCTGATTTTTTCGGCCATTGTTTTTTAGCATTACGGGTCTGGTAGCCTCGCGTGTACTTATTATATAAGGAGCCTCTCCTGGGGGCTACGATAGATAAAACGTCGCAGGTACTTCCTAGCTGTGCACAGACCACAATTAGTATTAAGCAATTCTGTTGTGTGCGACCACAAGTACGAATTTTGCCGCAAATATACAACATTTTTTTGAATTGTGCGAAGACACAGCAACTTTTTTGCACGAAAAACAAAAAAAAATGCGATTTTATTTCGTTATTCGAGAAATTATGGTTATTTTTGCCCTCGAAATTGAACGACAACTGATAATTGAACTTCATTTCTCTACTGAAAAGTGGAATTTAATTTGTTACTCATAACAAACAAAATAAAAACAAAAAAATTAAAACTATCAAACATGGCAAAAATTGTAACATTAGGCGAGATCATGCTTCGTTTATCACCAGAAGGCAATGATCGTTTCATTCAGAGTGAATCACTTCGCATCATCCCTGGTGGTGGTGAGGCTAACGTAGCTGTAAGCTTGGCTAACTATGGCCATGATGCTTACTTCGTATCTAAACTCCCTAAGCACGAGATCGGTCAGATTGCTGTCAACGGTCTCCGTCGTTACGGCGTTAACACAGAGTTCATCGCACGTGGTGGCGACCGCGTAGGTCTCTACTATGCCGAGACTGGTGCTTCTATGCGCCCATCCAAGGTAATCTACGACCGTGCACACAGCGCAATTGCTGAGGCTGACCCATCTGATTTCGATTTCGACAAGATTATGGAGGGTGCCCAATGGTTCCATTGGAGCGGTATTACTCCAGCTATCAGCGACAAGGCTGCTGAACTTACCAAGTTGGCTTGTGAGGCTGCTAAGCGTCACGGCGTAACTGTTTCTGTTGACCTCAACTTCCGCAAGAAGCTCTGGACTTCTGAGAAGGCTATCTCTGTTATGCGTCCTCTGATGCAGTATGTTGATGTTTGCATCGGTAATGAGGAAGATGCTCAGCTCTGTCTGGGCTTCAAGCCAGATGCTGACGTAGAGGGCGGTAAGACTGATGCTGAGGGTTACTACGGAATCTTCAAGGGCATGATGAAGGAGTTCGGATTCAAATATGTTGTTTCTACTCTCCGCGAATCTCTCTCTGCTACACACAACGGCTGGAAGGCTCTTATCTATGATGGTAAGGAGTTCTATCAGAGCAAGCACTACGACATCAACCCTATCATCGACCGCGTTGGTGGTGGCGACTCTTTCTCTGGTGGTCTGATTCACGGTCTTCTTACTAAGGAGACTCAGGGCGAGGCTCTTGAGTTTGCGGTAGCTGCTTCTGCTTTGAAGCATACTATCCCAGGCGACTTCAACCTGGTATCTGCTGACGAGGTAGAGAGCCTGGCTGGCGGTAACGCTAATGGTCGAGTTCAGAGATAATTATAGTTTAAAGTTTATAGTTGATAGTTGATAGTTTATAGGCAGTCTTGCTTACGGCGTAGCTCTTATAAACTATAAACTATTCATTATTAATTCATATAAGGTAATGGCAAAGTTTAGCAAAATGCAGGTTATGGCAGCTATGAAAGAGACTGGTATGGTACCTGTTTTCTTCAATAAGGATGTTGAAATCTGCAAGAACGTCATCAAGGCTTGTTACGAGGGTGGCGTACGTGTTTTCGAGTTTACTAACCGTGGTGACTTCGCTCACGAGATTTTCGGAGAGTTGGTAAAGTGGGCCGACAAGGCTTGTCCTGAGATGATTCTGGGTGCAGGTACAGTTGTTGACGCCGGTACAGCTTCTCTGTATCTCCAGCTCGGCGCTAACTTCATCGTAGGTCCTAACTTCAACCCAGAGATTGCTCCAGTTTGCAACCGTCGTCTGGTTCCTTATTCACCAGGTTGCGGTTCTGTAACTGAAATCAATAATGCTCAGGCTGCCGGTTGCGACGTAACCAAGGTATTCCCAGCAGGTAACGTAGGCGGTCCTTCATTCGTCAAGAACGTAATGGCACCTTTGCGTTGGAGCAACATCATGGTAACAGGTGCGGTAGAGCCAACAGAGGAGAATCTTACTCCTTGGATCAAGGCTGGCGTTCTCTGCGTAGGTATGGGCTCTAAGCTCTTCCCTAAGGAGACAGTTGCTGCTGGCGACTGGGCTGCCATCACAGCCAAGTGTCAGGAGGCTCTCGGTTACATCGCGAAGGCTCGCGCTTAATTTAGACTATTTTTCATCGAGATGCAAATTTCTGCATCCTTCTTTTCCATGTCGCCATCATCAGTTCTGGTGGTGGCGACACTTTTTCTTTCAGCTTGTTCTCCTGCGAATAAGGCTAGGGTAGATGAGCTGAACGAGCAATCCTATGCTTATCATTATCGCAACCTCGATTCTACTAAAGTGCTGGCTGAGAGGGCTTTGAAGCTTTCAGAAAATTATTCCTCAGGCCGTGCTGAAGCCTATAACAACCTTGCCTTCGTCTGTATAGCCAAGATGGATTACAAGGGTGCCAAGGGATGGCTGAGGAAAGTTGAAGAGGAGAGCGATAATCAGATAGAACTCGCCATTGCCGATGTTCAGAACATGCGACTCTGCCAGAGAGAATCGCACAACAAAGATTTTTATGCTTATCGCGAGAAGGCGATGAGGCGTTTGCGCAGAATTCGCGAAGAGGTGAATTCCATGCCAAAGAGGGAAAGCAAACGCGTGGTTTATGCGAAATCTGAATTCAGTATTGTTGCCGCCACCTATTTTTATTATGTGGGCTTAGACGAGCCGATGCTTCAGGAGCTTAACCGTCTGGACCCAGATGAGCTGGAACAGGATTCGGCACAATATCTCAACTATCTTTATAATATAGGTTCGGGCGGAGCTATCGTCAAGGGAACCGAAAACGAAATCAATCAGGCGGAATTCGACCGGCTGATCAGTTGCTACATGTTGGCTAGCGACCCTGCCCATCCTTATCCTTACTGGCAGGCTAATGCCCTGCAATCTATTAGCGAGCACCTCAGAAAAGGAGAGGTGAGCGATTTCCTCATCCGCAACAACCTGCCTGCCTTCCAGTATCTCAACATCGAGCAGATGCCAAACAATCTGCTGGCAGGCAACTTTGCCCAGCGTGCCCTCAACATCTTTTCGAGCTACGGAGATGTTTATCAGACTGCCGGAGCCAACCGTACGCTGGCTGAATGTTTCTGGGATATCCATGATTATTCTTCGGCGCTCGACTGCCTGAATCATGCTCTGAACGACAACAAGGCGATAGAGCAGGCACCCGACCTCGTAGCGTCGATACGTGAAAGACTCTGTCTGGTTTATTCGGCTATAGATGATAAGCAGCAGAGCGATTACAACCGCAATATCTATCTGGATTTGCAGGACCGTTCGCGACAGGACCGCCAGCTGGAGGCACGTGCCGCGGCACTCGACGAGAACGCCCAGCAGCTCAACCTGATGATTGCTGCCGTGGTGGCGATGATTGTGCTCGTGGTGGTTCTGCTCTACGTTTTCGACCGCATGAAGCGCAAGAAGATGAAGAACCAGACGATGGACGAGCTGCTTGCACCTTTGCGTGAGTGGAGCGAGAATAACACTAAGAAAATCAAAGAATTAAAAGATAAGCAGGAGGAGGTTCAGGATGAACTGAACGTAACCCGACTGCATATCGAAGAAAACAAGAAACGCAATTTGGAACAAAGGGCTAAAGTTTCGCTCGTAAACAGCATTACGCCTTTCATCGACCGCATGATTCACGAGGTAAACCGACTTTCCGAAGGGGGCGAAAGCGATGAGGTGCGGCAGGAACGTTACCAGTATATCGCCGAACTCACGGATAAGATTAACCAATATAACAACGTGCTTACGGAGTGGATTCAGATGCGCCAGGGCTCACTCAGCCTGCGTATCGAAAGTTTCCCGCTCCAGCAGCTTTTCGATATTGTAAGCAAGGGCAAGATGAGCTTCCAGATGCAGGGCGTGAAACTCGATGTAGAACCTACAGATGCCGTGGTCAAGGCCGACCGCATCCTTACGCTCTTCATGATCAATACCATAGCCGATAACGCCCGCAAGTTTACACCTGAAGGCGGAAAGGTAACCATTAGCGCCAAGGTTTCTGACTTAGTGGAAATCAGCATCTCAGATACCGGAAAGGGTATGGACGAGGAGCAGCTGGCGCATGTCTTCGACCGGACCTATACGGGCGGTCACGGCTTCGGACTGCTCAACTGCAAGGGCATCATCGAGAAATATAAGAAGGTGAGTTCGCTCTTTGCCGGCTGTCAGATTAAGGCAGAAAGCAAGTTGGGCGAGGGGAGCCGCTTCAGTTTCCGTCTGCCTAAAGGCATCGCCCGCCGAACCCATCAGCTGCTGGGCATCTTCATCATGCTCTTCGTGCTGCTGTCGGCTTCGGTCCAGCCTTGTGAGGCAAAGAAGACCAACGGCATCCGCCAGCGCCACAATCATCTCAAGACGAACGTAGATGCCAATCTCCAGCGTGCCGACGATTTTGCAGATAGCGCCTACTTCAGCAATATCAACCGTACCTACCAGCGTACCCTGGCCTTTGCCGATTCTTCGCGCCATTATCTCAACGCGTTCTATCTGTCGAAATATCCCGACGGCAAGTATCTCATGGTGGCTCATCCGGAGGTGGGAATGGCGGCAGAACTCTTCTGGATACGCTCCGGACTGCCAACCAATTATCACGTCATCCTGGACCTGAGAAACGAGTGTGCCGTGGCTGCCCTGGCGTTGCACCAATGGTCGCTCTACCAGAGCAACAACAAGGTTTATACCCAGCTGTTTCGCGAGATAAGTGCCGATAATACGCTCGATAATTACGTGCACACGATGCAGCAGAGCGAGAACTCGAAGACCGTGGCCGTGGTGCTGCTCATCCTGTTGCTGCTGCAGTTGCCGCTGGCTTATTATCTGCTCTATTACCGCCACGTGCTGAGCTACCGGTTTGCCATGATTGAGCAGACCAAGGCTAAGCGAACCGACGAAGCTGAGCAGGAATCCCTGAAACTGGAGCTGCTGACCGATGAGCTGCATAGGGCTGAATATGAGAACGATAAGCTTCATATCTCCAATTCCGTGCTCGACAACTGTCTGTCTACGCTCAAGCACGAAACGATGTATTATCCGTCGCGCATCCGCCAGCTTATCGATTCGCAGCCCGATGATGTAGATTCGCTCAAGGAACTGGTAGATTATTATAAATCGCTCTATTCTCTGCTCAGCGCCCAGGCGATGGAGCAGGTAGAAGGCAACATCAAGGCAGATGATTTCCTGAACCGCTATCTTGTTTCTCTGATGCGTGGCAATTCCAAGGATTACCATACCGGAGTGGCTGAGATTCCGGGTTCTGCCTACGTGAGATATTGGATTGACCAGCAGGATGTGGCCTATGATGCTGCGCTCCATGCCCAGCTCTTCACCCCTCTGACGGGCGATTTGCGCTATCTCCTGTGCCGGCAGATTGTGAGGGAACTGGGCGAGATTACCAATCTGCGCGGCTGCGGCATCAAGGCCTGCCAGAGCGATAAGGGTTGCCTCAGGATAGAGGCCGTGCTGCCGGCACGCATCAAATGGAAAAGTTTAAAGTCATAAGAAAATAAAAATATCAGAAAATGGAAAATTTTAAAGTCATCATAGTAGAAGACGTGCCCCTGGAACTGAAGGGCACAGAGGGTATCTTCAAGAATGATATTCCCGAGGCTGAAATCATCGGTACTGCCGAGAGCGAAATAGCCTATTGGAAACTCATCAAGCAGCAGTTGCCTGATCTGGTTCTGCTCGACCTCGGACTGGGCGGTTCCACCACGGTAGGCGTAGAAATCTGCCGCCAGACCAAGGAGCAGTATCCTGACGTGAAGGTGCTCATCTTTACAGGAGAAATTCTGAACGAAAAACTCTGGGTAGATGTGCTCGATGCGGGCTGCGACGGCATCATTCTGAAGAGTGGCGAACTCCTTACGCGTGGCGATGTGGCGAGCTGCATGGGAGGTAAGAAACTGGTGTTCAACCAGCCTATTCTTCAGAAGATAGTAGACCGTTTCAAGCGGAGCGTAAACAGTCAGCTGATGCGTCAGGAGGCTCTGGTGAATTATGAGATTGATGAGTATGACGAGCGTTTCCTGCGCCATCTTGCGCTGGGTTACACCAAGGAGCAGATTACCAACCTGCGCGGAATGCCTTTCGGCGTAAAGAGTCTGGAGAAGCGACAGGCAGAACTGGTTCAGAAACTCTTCCCTGACGGCAACCACGGCATGGGCATCAACGCCACCCGCCTGGTGGTAAAAGCCTGCGAGCTCCGCATCCTCGATATCGACCATCTGCAGGCAGATGAAGAATAATTCGTTTCAATAAGTGCTTTTTAAAGAATGTATAAGAAAGTATTGGCCTATCTGGCATTATCGTTGGGAATAGCCGAAGTAGTGGTGATTCTGGTTTCGTGGCTGCTTACTGCTGCGATGCCCGAGTCGTTCGCCCATTCGCTTACCAGCCCCGAGGGCATCCGCTGGTTTATGGGCCATTTTGTAGACCATCTCACCTCAGTATGGCTCGTATGGCTGGTGCTCATCAGCATCACCATCGGGGTGGTAAAGCAGAGTAGGGTGCTCCATTTCGACCATACCCAGTATCGCCAGCGCACGGCCTTGCGCCTGATGCTCATCGAGTTGTGCATCTCTGTAGGTATCCTGCTGGCGCTCACACTCTTGCCCCATGCCATTCTGCTGAATGCCGTAGGAACCCTCTTTCCGGGTCCGTTCACGCATAGTCTCATTCCGTACATCTGTTTCTCGGTCATGGTGATGAGCATGAGTTACGGCATCATGAGCGAGAGTATCAAGGGCATCAGTCAGGTTTATGATGCGATGAATCAAGGCATCCGTCTCCTGTCGCCCTGCTTTCTTTTCTACATTCTCGTGATGCAGCTCTATACATCCATCCTCTATGTAATGGAGTAAAATAAGAGCCCCCGATGCTCGTTTCCTTGCATCAGGGGCTTCTTTTCTTATTGTAGTAAAATCAGGGATTCCTGTTCGGTTTTTCGGGGAGTTCGCTTACTCCAAACCGTCTCCCTCATTACCGCCGGTGGTTCCGCCGCCTTCAGTATTTCCGCCGCCCTGGGTGTTATCCGAACCGCCGCCACCACCTGGGGTATTGTCTGGGTCTTCCACATCGCCCTTATCGTCGGAAGTAACGTTTTTCACCACCTTGCCGTTGCGGTCGTAACAGGTAATCTGGATGGAGGTTTCCTGCAGCTCGCGCTTGATGTCAACGCTTGGGGTGAAGATTACACGGCGGTTGGTAATCAGACTGGTAGCCACTTCGCCTACGGTAGGCACACTCTTGGCTCTTACGCCGAATCGCATGGTTCCCAATCCCGGAACGGCTACGGAATGGCCTTCGGTACACCACGCCTTGATAACCTCGCCTGCTGCATCCCAGCAAACCTGCATCACGCCCACGCTAACGCCGCTTCTGATAGCCGCCTCCTTGATTACCTTGCTCTCTGAGAGCTTGTTGTAAAGTTCGGTACCGAGGATGAATCTGTACTGACCCTTCATTTCGCCTACCTGGATAAGGGTCTCCTTTGCTTTCAAATTAATTGCCATAATCTCAATAAATTTTAATGGTGAATACTATAAACTATTAACTATCAACTCTAAACTACCTGATGGTGATGGTTGGCACGTAGTAGGTAGAATCTACTTTGGTGGAGATGTTGTTCTCCTGATGTTGCCGCTGGTTCTTTCCGATTACGAGTCCTGCCGTGCAGGAGCTGGATAGGAAGGTGACGATGGCTGAGCAAATCGCCACGATGAGATACCGGATGAATGCCTTCATGTTCTGGTTCATGATTTTTTCTGCCTCCTGCTAAGTTTCGCTTTTTCCTCTTTCCTCAGATTTCTCTTAGAAGAAGTACTTTGCGAAACGACTCGTTTCGAGGCTTGGAGTCTTGTTTTCATTACTTTTTTATTTTCCCAATTAGGGAGATATTTTTCTCCAACTGGGCAAGTGATTTTGCGCGCTTTCTGAATCACGATGCAAAGATACGAAATCCCGATTTATCAGGTGTGCGATAGCGTGCGATACCATGCGATAGCGGAACATTTTATCCCGGTTCCCCGAGGTTATCGATAATAGCCTTCACCTGCTTGGGCGTGAACGACTTGCAAGTCTTTTCATACCCCATCTCCTGCAATTCATCCCAGAGCGGTTGGCATCGCCGAATCCAACTCATGAGATGATTCACGGCCGTGCGTGGCATACTCTCGGGAAAGTACATCAGTCCCAGTTCCTTCTTCGTATACGTGCGGTTTATAAAATCTTCCATAATCTTAATTTTTTAATCATTTGTTTATCGGCTCCTTGCTCCCAGAAGGTGCAGCAGCCCCTAAAAGATAGTATTCGCTGAAATCCTTGCAGCCCGGTGGCAACTGGTGGTGAACCAGCTGGGGGAGCATCTCCCTGAGTTGCATGAAGAGGCTTTCGCCCGGCACATCCTGATCGGGAAACATGTGGAATTCCACCTGATACAGTCTTCCGATATCCGTCAGCAGCTGCTTATCCTCGGGTTTGAGAAGCGTAGCAGAAGGGATGGCAATCGCCTTATGTCCGGCAGAAAGCATCGCCCAGCAATCGCTACATCCCTCCGTAATAAACAGCCTCTCGCCCGGTTTCAGTCTCTTCACAACCGGCAGGTTATAGATGCTGCATCTTGCGCCGTAAGGGAACCGGAAGCGGGGAGCATCCTGCTCCTTTTCTTCGCCCGGACTTTTTTCTTCAGAAGAAACATTCCCCTCAGAAGAACAGCCTCCCGATGAAGATTTTTTCTTCGTGTAATCCAGGTTCCGGTTCTGAATACCAATAAGCCGCCCATCGGTATTGAAGTAAGGAATCTGCAGCCAGTTGATACCCTTCTTATCCGTCCAGGAAGTCAGTCGGCACCAGTTCACCACTCTCCAGTCAATCTTCCTCTCCTCGAAGAGAAATCTCCGAGCTGCCTGGTTGAGCCAGGGATGCTCGAAGAACCTAGCATACCTGCTTGCATCGAAGGAAGATTTCCCCGAATTATCACCCGAAGAAGAATCACCGGATGAAGAGCCCGAGGAAGCCCCTCTGCCCGAAGAGCCCCCAAAGGAAGAGTTTTTCCCCGAAGAAGAATCCTCCTCCAGCTGAATCTGATGTTCTTCTGCGAGCCATCGGCAAGCCGCCGGAAAATCCTTCCCCAGGTATCGCATCGCCAGGTCGATGGTGCCGATGGAACTCCTCATGCATACATAACATCTGCAGCAATTCTTGGTCTTGCTGAACATAAGGCTGGCGTGGTGGTCGTCATGGAAGGGGCAGAGCGCCTTATGGTGCTCCACCTTCATCCCCATCTCTTTCGCAACCTTCTCTATCGGAAGTTCGCGCAGTTTCTGAATCTCATATTTCTCCATCATTTCTGTTTCCCTTTCTTTTTCTTGGCCGGTATACCCGTCAGATATTCAGCAGTCTTGGTATAGAGTTTCGTCTGGCTGTTATAAGTGATGAACTGGCGGTTCTTCCATACGTTGAGCTGATGCTTGGTACCTTCCTGATTCTTGCCCAGACTCAGGCGCAGGGTTTCCAACTGCAGCTCGTTGAAGGAATTCTCCAGCTGGTCGAGCATGTTTTTCGGTCCGCTTCTCTGAGCCTCTTCCTGCCCATCGCTCGCTTTAAACATATCGCCGAACACCTTAACCTTCGACCACAAATCGTAGTAGCAGAACCATTCAACGAAGTCGCCGATGGATTTCGACCAGCTCTGGTCGTTCAGAATCCACAGCACGGCTCCCTTCTTCCATGC
Organism: Segatella copri; assembly: GCF_015074785.1. Taxonomy (NCBI): domain Bacteria; kingdom Pseudomonadati; phylum Bacteroidota; class Bacteroidia; order Bacteroidales; family Prevotellaceae; genus Segatella; species Segatella copri. The sequence continues at coordinate 1,102,049 of NZ_CP042464.1, read as the reverse complement.
CGAGAAGATGCTGCGGTGGGAGAGTTCCCAGAGCGTATCATCATCAGCAAGGTCGGCAAGGCGTGCCATTTCCTCTGCCAGCTTGTCGGCTATCTTGTTGAGCTGCTTCACCACAAAACTGCCCTTGCAGTTGTCCAGCCTCAGCAGATAGCCATCGAGCTTTTCAAGGAAATCTTTGTTGTACGTTCCCTGTCGCGGAATCTTTCCGCTTCGCTCGCCACGGGCTTTGTAGGCGAAAGGTATGCGCCCGAAGAAACCATTGGTCAGGTCTTTCTTGTAGAAGAGTCGGGCCGCCTCGGGTGTAGAGGTAAAGGTGAGGTTCACACGGAGCAGAGGGTTACCCGTTACGCCATCAGCCGTGGCTCGCAAGGCTCCAGCCCTCTGACAGTCGAAGATATTTCTTACCATCTGGCTCACCTGCTTATGCCCACCACACATTCTGTCGGCCATCTCCACCTCAGGCAGATTGATGTACTGGGTTCTTCCGCCCAGCTGTTCGCAAGCCATAGCGTTCTGGATGAAGGCAGGATTGGTGACATCAGAAGGTGGAAACCAGAAACTCACGTCCGGGCGCTCCGGTTTTTCCTTGTTGGCGCCCTTGGTTTTCATCTGTCGCTGCCAGTCAACCAGTTTCTTGAACTCAGTCTCATCATGCTTTCTAAAAGGTCTCATGATGGCCTCTACAAGATGACCCAACTGTGCCTTTCCGATACCCGACGGACCAATCAGATGGCCCATTTGCCCGCACATTTCGTAATATTTGTTGTCGGAATACATGAATCTTACGTCTGTGAGATGAGCTGCTAATGCCGGAATTGCCATCGGAATGAGCACTTCCTGCATGTCTTTTGATGCCTGAGAGATGGCAAATTTTACAAATTCAGTACCCGTGCTGGGTTTTGGCATCGCCGGAGCGATGTTGCTAAAAATATTATAATCCATTGCTTTTTAGAGAGTTAAATCAAATTTCATGTTCATTTTTTCTTGCTTGCAGTCTCAGTCTCAGAGTCTCAGTTGTTTTTTTTATGGTCTCGCTTCCTATATATATTATATATAACTAATTAATAATCAATAAGTTATAAAGCTTTAAGAAGCGGGTTTGAAGTTGGATTGTGACATTTATCCTAACTGAGACTGAGATTTGAGACTGTCATCACTCTTGCCGCTAATGATGCGCAGCTCGTCGGCGGCACCCTGGCAGAAGTCCTGGAAGGTGAAGCGCTCTGAGAACTGCGGGCGGTTGAAGGTAGGGTAGAGCGTACCGTCTTTCTTCCGGTTCACGTTGATGTACTTTCCTTCATACACATGCGGATTTCTCTGCACCACCTTCTGCAGCTTCTTCTCCTGGTCATTCTGCACAAAGGTGAAGTGGTCTTCTCCATCGTGCGTAATAGCTCCATCCAGATACTCGCCAACGGCCATGCGCCCTGGCTCCTTAGTCATCAACTTGAGGTCGATACCCAATTCTGTGTTTGGGTAGAATCCCTTTCCTGCCTTATTTGAACTTTCGTTCATATTGCCATTTAATACTATATTCATTTTTACTTGAGTATTAAATAAGCCTCTCTGGTACGATGACGTTCGAAGAGGTTTCCCTGCCATCTTTTCTAGTACCATCATTCCCCACTTTGTGATTTGCAACTCGCCTGATGGGTAGTCATCTTGTTTTAAATGACGATGCAAAGATAGGCAAAAAGGAAATGCTCATGGCCGAAAAAGTCTTCTTTCGTCAGGCTGAGGAATGAAAAGGAATGAAAAGGAATGAAAAAGGAAAGAATCGAGGAAAATAGGGGGATGAACTCTGATAATTTTGTGTTTTTAGGGTCTTATAGAAGAAAAAAATCGTTTTTCCGCTCAGATTTTCCATCTTATCGAGGAAAATGAGCGGAAAAACGAGGAATTTGCGCGGAAAATCGGGATTTTTTGACGGAATTTCGTGGAATATATTCGGCTCCAACAATCAAAAAGAAAGATTATTGGTTCATCGCATTGTTTATTGCCTTGTTCCAATTATTTTTCGAGGTCTTATACAATTCATATTCATTCAGAATCTTCCACAGAGAACTTTTGAAAGAGTTATCATAATTGGAAATCTTTTTTGCATGAATGTATTTTGCAGTAATCCTAGCTGTTGCAGAATCCGAACTGGCGGCTTTTACCTCTTTTATATAGGCGATGATATGAGCCAGTTGGTCTTCGTCTGAATAGAAAAGTGGTTTCAGGTCTTGGATGAGTTTTCTGTTCATACCCTCATACTTAATGGTATCTTCAATCAGTTGCGACAACCATTTGTCGGGGTTATCTATATAGCCCAGTATGTAGATTTTGATTTCTTCGTGCTGATGTTCTGGAAGTTTTGAATTAATATCTTCGAGGATCTGACGATAATTAATATCATGTGATCTAAGATTCCCAGTCAGACGATGTGCCCAATGGTCGTAGTCGTCTTTTTTGTCATAACATAGGAAAAGCAGATAGGCTACCCATGTTATACTGACACTTGTGGCCATTTTTGCATCGTCATTATTTTCACTAGAGTCGTATTCACGCAGGCGACAGAAAAGATTGTCGAAAGCGTTGCCGAAGTCATAATCGATGGATTCTTCCCTAATCTCGTCTATCATGGAAATTACTTCAACGAAAATTTCGGTTGTAGAGAACCGCATGGAATTCATGCGGCTCTCATATTGTTTGCAGCTCTTGTCTATCACTTTTAGGATGATATGATTCTTGAAAGACTTACTGACGAGGTCTTGTGAGTTTTTGGGGAGGCGTTGTTGCATCTTCTGTTTTCTTAATGTCATTTATACTATTCTTGAGCCATTCTTCTAGAGTGGATACATCTTCGGTTTCACTTATAGAAGAACCTATCTGGAAATTCTCTATAGCTCTCTCTGGGAGAAAGTACATAGGCACAACTTCTTCGTTGAGGCATATGATACCGCTTTTGCTCAACTTTACTTTTATCTCACACTCGTTGTCCTCTATAAACTTGTTGATATAGAACATTTTATCGATAATGTTTTTAACGCTCTGCTCGCTTGCCTCTTTGCCATATTTGTATCCGGCAAACACCTCTTTGGCTTCATTCTCCATTCCTTCTTCGATAAAACCATTGATATTGCTGTTGCGGGTGTAATCAGAATAGTTGGTTTTATCTTTGTCACGCTTGGCAGTCAGGCAAACTTGGGTTACATAGTCGTTGTTCTCTCTGCATTTTCTTTTTACCACATCCCATGCTTTTGCTTGCATATAGATTTCCTCAAAGTTTACAGTATAGCCAAATGTCTTTATCATGCGATCGAAGTTCTGCTTCAGAATCTTGGTAATCTTGTCCATTTTTCCATAGAACGCACCTGCTTTTTTCTCTATGGCCACATAATGCATTCCTGGCTGATTGAAGAAGATGATTAGGCAATGGGGAAATGATTGTTCTATAGTTTCAGCATAGTCATCAACAGCGTTGGTTGTGGTACCTGTTGGCAAGGTTCTTTTCAGATCTTTGTCATCGTTGAGTCTAAACACGATAATATCTTTGCATACGGCAAAGGTATCATTCCGCAAACTGACGTCAGCCTTACCTTTTTTCATATACATGGTTAACTTCTCTCCGACATGGAATAGGTTACCAAAATGTGTGCTGATTTTTTCTTCAGCTACTCTCTTATCAGGTATAGTATCAGGATCTTCCTGAAAGCTATATCTATAAAAAACAAATTTCTGCTGCTTCATTTTTGTTATTATTTTATAGATAGCAAGGGTAAACGATGCTTTACAGATACAAAAGTAATAAAAACATCTTAATTAACAAAATATTATTGTAAAATAATAAGGAATGGATATAAAAGAGAGAGAGATTTTGTTTTTATTTGGGGGGTGTAATTTAAACTGTGTCAAGGCTTGTTCTTAACTTTCATTCCCACTCCCTGCTGGGGGCTGCCCCCAGCAGGGAGTGGGAATGAAAGTTACATAATTTTAAATCTATCTCCAAATTTTATTGCCAATTGTTGAGAAATTTGTCCCCAATTTGCCAGTGGCATAGTCCATTTCTTACGGATGTTGCGGTAAGCTAAGTACACAAGCTTCTCCAAAGAATTATCCGTAGGAAAGACCCCTTTAGTCTTTGTGACCTTTCTTACCTGTCTGTGATACCCCTCAACCGTATTGGTCGTATAAATGAGTTTACGGATGACTGGAGTATATTGGAAATACTCTGTCAGACGTTCCCAATTGTCACGCCATGACTTGATGACAATTGGGTACATCTCTCCCCACTTAGACTCTAACAGGTCTAAATTAGCAGCAGCGGAGTCTTTGTTTACTGCACCATATACTGTTCTTAAATCCTTGATAAACTCCTTTTGATGCTTACTGCCAACATACTTGATAGAATTGCGTATCTGATGGACAATACAGAGCTGCACAGAACTCTCAGGAAATACGCTTTGGATGGCATCTGGGAAGCCTTTGAGACCATCAATACAACAAATCAAGATGTCTCGAACACCACGGTTCTGAAGATCCGTAAGAACTTCTAGCCAGAAGTTAGCTCCTTCACTCTTAGACACATACATACCTAACAGTTCTTTTTGGCCTTCCTTGTTGATACCAAGAATGTTGTAAATGGCTCGTGTGACAGCTCTGCCATTCTCATCCTTTACCTTATAATGGATAGCATCAAGCCAGCAAATGGCATATACAGGATCGAGCATGCGAGACTTCCAGGCGGTGATTTCGGGTAATACACGGTCTGTTATAGAGCTGATAGTATCGGCTGATAGAGTTGTGTTGAACTCACGCTCAAAGTAGCTGCTGATGTCACGTGTGCTGGTGCCCATGGCGTACATCTCAATAATCTGGTCTGCCATGCCATTGGCAAGAATAGTCTCACGCTTCTTTACGGTCTCAGGTTGGAAAGTTCCGTCTCGGTCACGAGGAGTCTCTATAGTGACCTCACCATATTTTGTTTGAACCTTCTTACTCATCTTACCATTACGACGGTTGCCGGAAGAGCGTTCCTCTTCACTTAAATGAGCGTCCATCTCACCTTCGAGAGCTGAGTTGAGAATACGCTCTAACAATGGAGCTAATGCTCCGTCCTTGCCAAATAAGGCTTCACCACTACGCAACTGCTGAGCTACTTTCTTGTAATCAATTTCTAAGTTGTCCATAATATAAAAACTGTGTTAAACTACTTTTATTGTAGATTGACACAGTTTAGTTTACACTCTCTTTATTTGGTGAAAAAACATTTTATTTCTTGTCTGTTTCTTCGTATTTTTTACCTCTGGTTTAGCCTAAATCGCATCCTGATTCTCCCTCTCGCCCCCGTTCCAAGCGATTCCATCGCTTGTCCCCCTTCATCCTCTCTTTTCCACCCAGCCTCCTCTCCAAGCGCCTCCATTTTCCCTATCTCCATTCCGCAATCCTTTCCGCCATCTCATTCAGTTCCAGGCATTGTTCCCTGGTAATAGTCTTCTTCTCCATATGGTAATCCCAGGGGCTAATTTGCAGCAGCAGCCCCTCAGAACAGGCATAAAAACTCTCTCCGCAAGGCTTATACAACCTCGGGAACCCGTTCTCCCTCAAGAGCACAATACGGTACCCCCGGTTCATAGCCTCGCGCAAAACCTCCTTCTCCTTAGTCGAGATAGCAGCACTCACCAGCACGCCACCACGTTCTCCGCAAGCCAGCCATTCCTCGCGCAAGCGCCTCAAATCCCCCTCAGAATACCGGCGATGTACAACGACCGCCACCTTATCAGGAATATCGAGCAAGAAACAGTTTCCCACCATCTGGCATCTGCGACCCGCCACCTCTTTATTCTGCATCACGGTAAAAAGCCCCGGGTTCATCCTCTTCACCATCAGTCTTCTCGGGTTATCATCCAAGTATTTCTTCCATCCCTCCAGTTGTCTCTCATGTAGCAGAACCTTGTCATTATACCCCAATTCAAAGAGCCCCTTCCTAGCTGTCGTATTCATCCCATAAATCCTCCAGTAAGCCTTGTTGCATCCCATCTTAAACCCCTTTATCACCATTCCCAGCGAACCCATCTCTTTCTCTCTTTTCGCCGTCATCCCAATCGAGCCCGCCTCATTCTCTCCAGCCAGAGCCTGGTTAGCCCCTTTAGCCAGAGCCGAAGCCTGTCCCCCTCGAGCCTCCGTTCCAAGCGATTCCATCGCTTGTCCCCCTCTCAAGTCCTCCTTCACCCTCACAATCAGGTGAATATGATCAGGCATGATGCAAACCCTCCAAACCTCCACCTGGGGGTAATATTTATGAATCTTCGGAATCTCCTCCTTCGCGATGGCAATCCCCAGTTCAGAAAGCATCACTTTCGGCGCATCACCATCCCCAGGACGGGCATCCACCCGTCCCCACAGTTTCCCCAGCAGAGGCATGCGTCCCTCCACCACAAGCGTCAGCATATAAGTACCCCTTCCATGGTAATCATGCCATGGGCTTCTGCGTTTCATGGAGTGCTGGGTTTCATGCACCCTCAATCCTCTAGCTATAGCTTCATCTCTATCCATAATAAAATAAGTAAAAAGTAAATAATTAAAGCTCCCGCCCCCGTTTCTCCTGCAAGCCCGCCCCTCCAGCAAAGAAGCAAAGAAGCAAAGAAGGGAGCAGTCCCCCTGTCACCCCCGTTCCAAGCGATTCCATCGCTTGTCCTTCATCGCTTTGTCCTTCATCGCCAATCATCACCATTCATCCCTGCCTTCTCCCTTCACAATCTCCTTCACCCGTTCCTCTATTTTCCTCCAAGGTTGCCCCAGGTTTATCGTCCTCACAAAGATGCGATGCCCCGTCTCCTTATACCTATAAGAAAAGTCGAAATCCTCATCCACGGTAGGGTAGACCAAAGCTCCGCAAGCATTCATAGTATGCGGCTTGCTCCGGTCTTCCTCCTGGTTCATCACGTAAGAAAGAATCTGCGAGAGATGATCCCTGCGAACCTTCTCCCTGCCGCCAAACTTCGAAACCAGCGCCTCGCGGTAAAACTTGGCATCAAGAATAAGCTTCTCCTGCGTATTCGGATTAAAAAGCGTCACGTCGGTTTCCATCATCGGTAAAGCCTCAAAACCTTTGATGATTCTGAGTGCCCGACAATCTTGGTTTTACCTTAGAATTATGCCGCAAAGTTAAGATTATTATTTGGAATAAGCAAAGTTTTTTGAGCATTTTTCTTGGTGGTTTATCAAAAATGTGTTATTTAGCGCAGGAAAACTGAAGGAACCTGAATATCATGTAAAGGGAGAATTTAGAAATGAAGAAAATGAAATTAATCGGAATGAAACCATAAGTGGCTGACAACGGAAAAATTCCCCCTTTTTTTACTTTCCTCTTTTCAATTCTAACAGGTATTATGGTAAATAGGCGTTATGAGATAAAGAAAGAGAGGAAATTTGGAGCCTGAAAATGGAACCGGTTCACCCCTTTCTGATCATTTCTTACTTTCTGCCTGTTCTGAGATTAATTCTCATATCAATCTAAAAGAAATATCTCAGAACAGAATCTTACATCATGCCCGTAAGACGCTGGATGGCGATTACTGCCTGGTTGTATTCATTAATCGCATCAGCATGCTTCATCAGAACATCTATGGTTTCCTCGATGGCATTCACGTATTCAATATACGAAATTTCGCCATTTTCATATTCTATCGCACTCAACTTCGAAATTTGCGCAGAATGTGCCTGGTTGTTCTGCTCGTAATATTTCAGACGGTTGGATGCTGCCTGCAGGCGCTTCGTACAGAGACGGTAATCGCGCTCTTTCTCTGTCTGCTCCTGACGCATTTCGATTTCAGCCAATTCGCGGTCTTTCTGAGCTGCCTTGACCTTTGCCTTCGTAGAACCATAAAACAAAGGAATGCCTACGCCAATCTCGAAACCGAAGAAATTGCCCTCGGCAAATCTTGAACGGTCTATGTTGTATGGATTCCAACTGGAAATGACACATTGGGTGCGCAAAGATAAGGATAAACTCGGAGCAAAACCCGTCTTGGCTGCCTTGATTTCCTTATCGAGAGCGATGAGCTTATCCTGCTGGTAAAGACCGTCGGCTGACTGCTGATAATTATAGGTATTGAGATTCTGGGCTGCGATGGCCGTGAGATTCTCTTCTGCCGGTTTTACGGGCTCCTGCGTGTTGAGCTGCGACATGAGGTCGATTTGCAGGCGCTCGATTTCGCTCTTCACATCAGCCATTTCCAGGCGGTTTTCGTTGCATTTGCGATCGGCAGAGAGATATTCCAGCTGGCGGCTCTCTCCTGCCTTGTAACGCATTTCAGCTATCTTGCTGTAACGCTCTAATACTGAGTCGATTCGCTGCAATATCTGAAGTCTGTGAGCCTGATAAAGCATCTGATAATAGGTGTTGGCGATTTCAGCCTTCAGTTGCTGGTTTACCACATTCAAGCGGCTCTTTTCAGCCTGGGTTTCAGCCTTGAGCTGGTTGCGGCGCGATGTGTAGACGGTAGGAAAATCGAGGCTCTGGGTAAAGGTAAATCCGTTGTCCGATTCGCCTCCCGTGGCAGGGTTTTGCGAGAAGGTAACCTCGGTTTTATCCAGCTCCCAAGCCGTGCCTTGCATTACCTGCGCACGTTCTACCGATTTCTTTCCGACTTGCATCTGTAGGTTCTGTCGGGCAGCCAAATCGAAACATTCCTGCAGGGTAACTTTCCTGCCCGCAATATGAGCATCAAAATGCTGGGCTCCAGCTGGGGATGGCAGCTGGAGAAGGATGGCGGCAAAACAAGCCACCACCCTATTTTCATTTATCTTTTTTCTGTTCATTATTTTCATATCTTGAAATCTTACTTTTTCGTAAACATCTTGTAGATGGCTGGCAGAACCAGGAGCGTGAGGAGCGTGCTGGTAATGAGACCGCCAATCACAACCGTGGCAAGAGGACGCTGGACTTCTGCTCCATCGCCATGGGATAATGCCATCGGGAGGAAACCCATAGAGGCTACCAGAGCCGTCATCAGAACCGGACGGAGACGAACCATGCAACTGTCAATAATTCTTTTCTGAATAACAGCCGCCAAACTTGCGCCATTCTCCTCAAAAACCGCAGCCGCCTGCTTCTGCATCTGGTTCATCTGACCTATCAGCACGATACCGTTGAGAACCGCCACACCAAAAAGGGCGATGAAACCTACGCCCGCCGAAATGCTGAAAGGCATTCCGCGCAACCAGAGCGCCCAGACGCCACCTATGGCGGCAAGCGGAATGGCGGAGAACACGAAGAGCGACTCGCGCAGATTCTTGACCGTGGCATAGAGCAGCAGAAGAATGATGATGAGCGCTATCGGAACCACGATGAGCAGGCGCTGGGTGGCACTCTGAAGATTCTCAAACTCGCCACCATAATTATAATAGTAGCCTTCAGGCAGCTTCAGTTTCTCGTCGAGGATGGTCTGAATATCCTTTACGGTACTCTGCACGTCCCTACCCTTCACGTTGAAACCTACGTAGATGCGGCGGGCGCCATTCTCATGAGAAACCTGAGCCGGAGCCGGTTCGTAAACCACATCAGCCAACTGGGAAAGCGGAATGCTCTCGCCACCAGCCAGCGGAATACAGAGCGACTGGAGCGATTCGAAGTTGCGCTCCTTAGGGTCAAGACGCAGAACGATGTCAAACTTTTTGTCGCCTTCGTATACAGCTCCAGCCGTGGCGCCTGCAAAGGTAGTTTCAAGAATGCGGTTGATTTCGTCAACATTTACCCCATAAGCCGCCATGCGTTCATGGTTGTATTTTACCTGAATCTGAGGCAATCCCGATACCTCTTCGACGAAGATTCCGCTCACGCCCGGCACATTCCTGATCATGCGCGAAACCTTTTCGGCCTGCTGGGTAAGCCCGTCGAGATTGTCGCCAAAAATCTTAATCGCCACATCTTGCTTGATGCCCGTAAGCAACTCGTTGTTGCGCATCTGGATAGGCTGCGAAATCTCAGCCTCCAAGCCCGGAATCGTCTTCAGGGTTTCTTCCATCTTCTCCATCAGTTCGGCGGTAGTTTCTGCCGAAGTCCACTCGGCTTTCGGCTTGAGCGCCACCATGATGTCGGCCCTTTCCACAGGCATCGGGTCGGTAGGAATCTCGGCGCTACCTATGCGGCTCACCACCTGCTTGATTTCAGGATATTCAGCCTTCAGAAGTTTCTCCGCCTTGGAGCAGCTCTCTACCATCTGCGAGAGCGAAGTGCCCTGCGACATGGTCATTTCTACCGCAAAATCGCCCTCTTCCAGGCTCGGGATAAATTCGCCACCCAGGAAATGGAAGGCTACGGCACTCATGCAGAAGAGCGAAACGGCGCCGGTAATCACATCCTTATATCGCGCCAAGACCCATTCCAGAACCGGTCGGTACCAGCCCTGCAATTTCTCTATCATCCTATCGCTGAAAGTTTTACACACATGTCCCTTCTTGCTCAGGAAGAGCGCACTTGCCATCGGAACATAGGTGAGCGAGAGGATGAAGGCACCCAGGATGGCGAAGAAAACGGTAAGCGCCATCGGACGGAACATCTTGCCCTCGATGCCCACAAGCGTCATCAGCGGAATGTAAACTATCATGATGATGATTTCGCCAAATGCCGCACTCTTGCGGATGCGCGAAGCGGAATCATGAACCTCCTCATCCATCTCTGCCTGAGAGAAACGGATGGGAGTATCGGAAGAATTTCTCGCTCTCCGCTCAATACTCTTCACGCCCAGATGGGCCACAACAGCCTCTACGATAATGACGGCAGAATCGACTATCATACCGAAATCGATGGCTCCGAGCGACATCAGATTGCCGTCGATTCCGAAGGTCTTCATCATGCCGAAAGCAAAGAGCATGCTGAGCGGAATGACACTCGCCACAACCAGTCCGGCCCGCCAGTTGCCCAGGAAAATAACCAGCACGAAGATGACGATGAGTCCGCCCTCAATCAGGTTTCGGGCGATGGTTCCCTCCACACGGTCAACCAGGTTGGTTCGGTCGATAAATGGTTCGATAACCACGCCCTCGGGCAGAGATTTCTGAATCTGCTCTATGCGCAACTTCACATTCCTGATAACCTCCTGAAAGTTTTCTCCCTTCAGCATGATGGCAATTCCGGCTACCACTTCGCCCTCGCCATTTCGGGTAACGGCTCCGAAACGGGTGGCGTGCCCCAGCTGAACCTTCGCCACATCACCTATCTTAATAGGAGTGCCGTTCATGGTCTTGACGGCGATATTTGCCACATCTTCCAGACTCTTCACCACGCCTATGCCGCGGATGAAATACTGATTGGAGTTCTCCTCTATGTAACTTCCGCCCGTGTTGGCGTTATTCTTTTCGAGCGCATCAAACACGTCGCTCACGGTAAGATTGCTGGCGTTGAGCTTATCCGTATTGATAGCCACTTCGTATTGCTTCACGTAGCCTCCCCAGCCGCTCACTTCCGCTACGCCCGGGGTTCCCGAGAGCTGCTTTCTCACAATCCAGTCCTGGATGGTTCGCAGCTGGGTTAGCGAATATTTGTGCTCGTAACCTTTCTCGGCACGCACGGTATAATGGTAAATCTCGCCCAGTCCGGTAGCAATCGGCCCCATCTCGGTTTCCACATTATTGGGCAAATCTTTCTCCACCTGGGTCAGCATCTGGCTCACCTGCGAACGTGCCCAGTAGATATCTGCATCGTCATCAAAGACGAGGGTGATGACCGAGAGTCCGCTTCGCGAGATGCTTCTTCGCTCCTTGAGTTCGGGGATGTTGGCGAGTGCCATTTCCACCGGAGTAGTAACGTATTGCTCCACCTCCTGCGCTCCGAGCGAAGGCGCCTGAGTAATGACCTGCACCTGATTGTCGGTAATATCTGGTGTGGAATCGAAAGGAAGATGGATGAGCGATACGATGCCCCAGACGATGAGGGCTATCGTGAATACTCCCACCACCAGCTTGTGGCGGATGGAGTAAGTAATCAGTTTCTGAAACATAATCTGTCTTTCTTTTAAAAGCTCTTTATTGATGAAAAAGCTTACCTTATATTAATGCTCATCTGCATGCTCGCCCGTGAGCGAAGCCAGATAATACGCGTTTTCTGTCACAATCTTCTTTCCTTCCTGCTTCAGGTGCTTGCAGAGTTTTACCTCGGTATAAGCTCCGTCAGAAACGCCCGTAATGACCTCATGGCGGGAGAAACTGTACTCGCCCTTCTTTGGTTTGCCATTCAGAGCGAAGACAAACTGCTTGCCGTCGGTAGTGACGATGGCCTTGGAAGGAAGGGCGATGCACGACTGGCTGCCCGTAGCTATCTTGCCGCTTACATACATTCCGTCGAAGAGTCGGGCTGAGCCGTGAACCCCGTTGGTTTTAAGCGACTGCGCATCTATTTTTGCATGAACAGCAACAGATTTCGAATTATCGTTAAAGTATTGGTTTAAGCCGTAAACATGACCTGCGAGTTTCACGCCCGGCTGATTGGTAAGCGAGAGATAAACCTTATCGCCCGGCTTAACCTTCTGCAGATCTTTCTCAAAAATGTTCAGATCGCACTCTACAGCCTGGTTGTTCTGAATCTTCATGAGCGGCGTCTGCATATCGGCAAAGCTGCCCAGGCTGGCTGTAATCTGCGAAACCGTACCCGATATCGGAGCACGCAAAGGGAAGGCTGTGGTAAACTTACCCCTGGCAACGGCGGCGGTAGAAATGCCCATCTGGGCAAGCTGTTTGCCGATGCCGATGAGGTTGGCATGGGCTACATGATACTCCTTGGCAGCCTGCTGCGCATTCTTCTTGACGCCAGCTCCGGTCCTGTTCAGCAGTTTCTGTCGCTCCAGGTCGGCAAGAGCCAGTTCGCACTCCTTGCTGGCAGAATAATATTCTCGTTGCAGACTGACCACATCGGTATTTTCAACCAAAGCCACAATCTGTCCGCGCTTCACATTCTGTCCTTCCTTTACATAGATAGCCTTCACCACGCCCCCCATGAGCGAAGCCACATCGCCCTTGTTCTGGGCGCGCAAAACGAGCTGACCGTTGGCTGCAATCGTAGCATCCATCACGCGGTCAACCGCCTCGCCCATCTTCAGATCTACAGCATCTACTTGTTTCTGAGAGAGCGGAATGTTGTCGAAATCCACCTCTTCATGTTCATGCTCATGTCCGTGTTCGGCAGCATGAGCCTCTGCTCCGGCGTAGTTTGAGAAAAAGGTGAAACCACACCAGGCTAAGATTGCCGCAACGGCAACCACCAAAATTCTTTTCATTTTTTCTTCTTTTTATTGATTAATAATTTCGGGTGCAAAAGTACACACCTTTCCCTGCAACCCGGTTGCAAAAGCTGCATCCTGGTTGCTCTTACTACAGAAAATCAACAAAAAGAAGGAGGTCCTCGTCTACTGATGGCCGTTTCATCTACGCAAGGAAGACTGGCTGCAAACTGCTGCCAGCGCACGCTAATGAGCGACGAGGTTGGGATAAACAAATACTCAGAAGAAAGCATGGAAAGCAGATGGTTTCCATCGAAAAGCAGTTTCTGAATGCCCTTCATGATCTTGCAGCCGGTTACGAAATGGTGCAGCTGATGCACCCGGCAACTATCGGCTTCTTTCTCATGATGCTCAGTATGCTCATCGTTGAAATTACCATCCTGCTGGCAACGTTCTACAACCATACAAATACGCCCCATGTGGTGATGATGCATCACCACCGTAGAGAGCAGCACACTCAACGTGGCCACAAAGAGGCTGAACAAGTATAGTTTCTTCTTTGCCATTTTTTCTTCCGATTTTACAATTGCTTTTCTGACCGCAAAATTACATTAAAAGTACGAAATAGCCAAGTAAAACTTAGAAAATTAGCATTTTTTCTTAAAAAAATTAAAACCGAGTACCCTTAAAGCCATCTGAATACGTAATATGAGTAGTTTTTAGTAACTTTGCAACATAAAATTAAAAAATAGAAATGAAAAAAGTATTTTTAATCTTTCAATTACTCCTTGTAGTAATGCTGGCTCAGGCGCAGATGATGAACCCTGTGAAGTTCACCAGCTCGCTGAAAACAGACGGAAGTGCTGTGGCCGAAATCGTGTTTAGCGGAAAAATCCAACCGGGATGGCACGTCTATTCTACCGGTTTGGGTGGCGATGGTCCGATTTCTGCTTCGTTCAACGTAAACAAGCTTGAAGGTGTTGAACTCGTAGGAAAACTTCAGCCACGCGGCAGAGAGATTGCAAAGTTTGACCCTCTCTTCGAGATGAAACTCCGTTATTTTGAAGGTAGCGTTACCTTTGTACAGAAGGTGAAGTTTACCCAACCAAATTATCATATTGATGCCTATCTGGAGTATGGCGCCTGCAACGACCAGAACTGTATGCCACCAAGCGAGGCTGGTTTTAAGCAGAGTGGCAAATCGCCTGCCGTTGATGCTCCTGCAGCTGGGGCAAAAGATGCTCTGAATGCGAAGGCGATTGATCCTGCTCTTGCAGCCAAGATGAAGGCCGATTCGCTTGCCAAGGCCGCAGCCCTGGCTCAGACCGATAGCGCTACCCAGCCTGTAGATTCCGCAGCTTTGGCATCTGCTATGGAAAATCTGAACGTCAAGGACTTATGGAAACCGGTTGTTAAAGAACTCCAGGCATTTGGCGGAGCTAACGACATCGCCAACCATTCGCTCTTCTATATCTTCTTCATCGGTTTTGTGGGCGGTCTGCTTGCGCTCGTCATGCCTTGCATCTGGCCTATCATCCCGATGACCGTAAGTTTCTTCCTGAAGCGTGCTAAGAACGATAAGAAGAAAGGTATCCGCGATGCGATTACCTATGGTTTGAGCATCGTAGTCATCTATCTGGTTTTGGGTCTTGCCGTAACAGCCATCGCAGGTCCTAGCACCCTGAATGCGCTCAGTACAAGTGCCGTTTTCAACATCATCCTCTTCCTCCTGCTTGCCGTTTTCGCCTTCTCGTTCTTCGGTTGGTTCGAAATCAAATTGCCTGACAGTTGGGGAAATGCGGTAGACAACAAGGCTTCCAGCACCACGGGTATGATTTCTATCTTCCTGATGGCTTTCACCCTGGTATTGGTCAGCTTCTCATGTACAGCTCCTATCATCGGTTTGCTGCTGGTTCAGACCGTTACATCCGGCGACTGGCTCGCTCCTACCGTGGGAATGTTCGGTTTCGCGCTTGCTCTGGCGCTCCCATTCACCCTCTTCGCCCTCTTCCCATCATGGTTGAAGTCGGCTCCTAAGTCGGGTTCGTGGATGGAGACCATCAAGATTGTGCTCGGCTTTATCGAGCTTGCCTTCTCTCTGAAGTTCCTCTCTGTAGCCGATCTGGCTTACGGCTGGCACATCATGGACCGCGAGGTATTCCTCTCGCTCTGGATTGTCATCTTCGGTCTGTTGGGTCTCTATCTCATCGGCAAGCTGAAGTTCCAGGTTGATGCAATCGGGGGCGACATCAACAAGCCTATGCCTGTAGCCTGCATCATGTTGGGTCTCTGTTCTTTGGCATTCTCGGTTTATATGATTCCAGGTCTCTGGGGTGCTCCTTGCAAGGCTGTGAGCGCATTTGCTCCACCTATTAATACACAGGACTTCAACCTCAACACCAAGACCGTAGAGCCTGCTTACAAGGATTATGAGTTGGGAATGGCTGCTGCCAAGGCTTCCGGCAAACCGGTATTGCTTGATTTCACGGGTTATGGTTGTGTAAACTGCCGCAAGATGGAGGCTTCTGTATGGACAGATCCATCGGTTGCCGATAAGCTGGCAAAGGATTATGTTCTCATCTCACTTTATGTAGATGACAAGACTCCTCTTCCTGAACCTATGGAGGTAACGTTTAATGGAGAGAAGCGCACCCTGCGAACCGTAGGCGACAAGTGGAGTTATCTGCAGGCAAGCAAGTTTGGAGCTAATGCCCAGCCATTCTATGTGGCTATTGACAACGATGGCAATCCTCTTGCAGCAGCCTTCAGTTTCAAAGAAGATGTTAGTGCTTATCTCGACTTCCTGAACAAGGGTCTGGATAATTACAGAAACAAATAATATAAGATTTAATTGTTGATAAGGCCGGTATTGGTTCATTTAAGTAGATTTATGAAGGATAAATTTCAATAGGTAAGTTTATTCAAGGTAGATTTATTTAGGATTATTACTTTCCCCCGACAGGTATGGTTTCCAAGCCATCCTGTTGGGGATTTTTTTTTGTAAAAGCACAAAAAAATAGGGCCTGTTTCACAACAGACCCTAAACATACTTACTAAAACTAAATTAACCACTAAAAAAACTAATATTTTTTAATCCTAGAGAATAAGGTGAAGAACACCTTAAATCTAAAAACCTAATCTATGACACGAAATCATCCCGATTTCTTGATTGCAAAGATAGGGGTTTTATATGAAACCGCCAAACTTTTTCCCAACTTTTTTTCTAAGAGTGGGCTTTTTTATCGGGATTTCACATTATTTAATCAATAACTCCCCTACCTTCACATTTTAGAACCTATAGCCAACGGTCATCAGTAACTGGTGGCGCTTGTTGTTTACTTCCGTTACAGGAGCTATATTAGCGCCAAACTTACTATTATCCTCTGGATAGTAACTCATGTATGGATAAAAATCACCATTCTGAGAAGAATACTGATAAGCTACATCAATAGACAATTTCTGATAATTGAATCCTACGCCAACCGTGAAACGATTGGTAGCCTTCCAATTAGTATAGTCACTAGAAGCAGAGGTGTTTACTCCATTGTTATCATTAGCATCTGCACCACATATCAAAGATTGATCACGAAAGCCATACTTGTCAAACATTGGTGAAACATAATTGTATCCAAAACGTAACGCCAACATTTGTATTGGTTTATACTCCATACCTATTTTTAAAGTACTAACCCCATTAAGAGAAGATTTTGTATTTTCATTCATGACTTTATCACTAGTACTTGACTCATAATACTCTCCCCAATAGCCATCATAATAACCACCATCTTTAATTCGAGTATCCATATGATTATACCAAGCATATTCATAAGTAGCACCTAAAGCAATATTAGAACCTATGGTATGTCCTAAACTAGCACCAACCTTCCATGGAGTGTTTAATCGAAAATCATAATCCGAAATGTTATGATAATCAGAATCATATAAATTGCCAGAAATTCCTGGTTGCGATTCAGATGGAGCAAAAGACTTTGGCAAATTGTAAGCTTCCATATCAATAGCGGAACTACGAGTCAAATCATAGAAGACTGGAGAATTCACGTAAACTCCAATACGGAAAGGAGAATCGACAAATGGTCTAAATATTGCACCAAATTTAACATCAAAACCAGTACCTGTGATTTTAACTTGCTCCATAGAGTTGGTTGCTGCATTTACAGAACTACCATCTGAGGCCGTGCCCACTTGTTCCAATATTTCCCCATAAGAAGAATTGCTTTTATAATGCACATCATGCAAACCAACTGTCAATCCTAACCACACGCGATTGTTAAGGGAACCTGATATATTAAAATCATATACGCCAATGTAACCATGCTGATACTGCCCAAAAAGGAAATCTTCACCTTTCAAACTATTCATCATAGAACCATCAGCATTAGTTCCAAACATATTTTGATAACCATAATCTACACCCGTAGCAATCATATCTCCTAAATAATTGGAATAGTCCTGCAAATCTTTAGAGGATGCATTAGGATGACTTTCTGCATAGTCATTTACTTCTTTCCGTATTTTAGCATATTTAGCTGCAGTTAATCGATTTTGTGAAGCACCATCCAATCGTCCTACGGCAGTAAGTATTTGATTAAAATTTGTACTTTTATGATAATTAAAGCCCAAATTAATATAATTGCTGCCTTTACTGCTAGGCGACCATACAAAACCTGCTTGATCAAAACTAGGTTTTGATTTTTTACCATCAAATGATAATGTCGAACCATTATAATTAAGGGCTGTTTCTGCATCAGTCTGAGCAACCACACCAAAAGTCATACTAACCTGGCTTTTACGAAACAATCCAATACCAGCAGGGTTGCTACTCATAGTAGAAATGTCTGCACCTAATGCTTCCATTGCACCACCCATGCCCACATAGCGAGCTGTACCAGTAAGGCTGTTCTCTGCCATCTTGGTATTCTGATAAGTCTCTTGTGCAAGAGCAGGTACAGACATCAGCCCTAACATCGCTAAAAGAAAATATTTAGAATTTTTCATTGTGAAAATCTATAATCATTAAAACCTATTATATCTATTATCTTCGACGGCCAAAACCGCCACCAAATCCACCACTAGAACGAGCACCACCTACACTTCCACCACCGAAAGAACCGAAGTGACTACCTCCGAAACTAGAAGAAGAATTACGGAATGAATTATTATTTCCATTATTGCGTGGCTGGAAATTAGAGAAATTTTGGTTATCGACATTTCGACGTGTCATGTTGCCATAACTAACCCTATTACCATTTACCCGATAATTACCTCTTGAAGGAGCGCCTATACCATTATTACTATATGAAGGTCCAAAGTTTGTTCCATTAGAGTTGAATCCACGAGAGCCGCCATAACTTACATGTCCGTATATCGGACCGCCCCAATACCAAGGATTGTAGTAGCCGCCCCAGCCATAATACCAAGGGTCATACCAGCCGCCATACCAGCCGCAGTAACCATAATACCATGGATCGTACCAAGGGTCGAACCAAGGATCATACCAGCCGGCATAATAGCCGTAGCGCCATGGATTGTGCCAGCCCCACATACGGCTGCGCCAGTAGTAAGGACCGTAACCATAATAATCGTAGAACCACGGATCATAGAATCCGTCCCATCGGCTCATCTCGCGTGTGCGTACGAAATCCTCATCCCTATCAGCATACTTCTGGGCGAAGTAAGCATCATCATAAATGCTATCTGGCGCCACACCCTTGCCCACATGGAACTGGATAATGTCATTGCCCAGGGAATCTTTCCCTACATTCTCATAATGGCTGAAGATTCTGCCGCCTCGATTGTATTCATCAACCGATCGGTCGCTTCCGCTCCAAAACAGCCGATAAATACTATCTCTACGTGCCCGCTGTTCAGCATACTGGCGCTGGAGCAGAGCCCGTCTTTCAGCCTTTTCCTTGGCCTCCTTCTTCGGATTGAAGTAGAGGTCATCGTCCTGTGCCATCGAAGTGAGTGGCATCGCAGCTGCGATAAGGACTGCAAGAAGATACTTTCTTTTCATATTCTGTTCTCCTATTTATTTTTTCTCTTTTCTTTCTTCTATTTTTCTCATCCCGAATCATCATCAATCATCAGGAAGAAGGCTCCCGAAAGAGCCCTTTTCTGATTATATAATAATCTGAATGCAAAAATATTGCTTATCTTTATGCAAAAATACAGAATTTCCCTAAATAATTGTAGGTTTTCTCCTATTTTTTTATAATTTTGCAGAAGATTTAAAACAAATCTAGCTTTTTTGAACATTCGAAGGCGTTTTTAGACAAGAAATTAATACAAATTAAATATGAAATATTTAGTAGCAACATTCACTATTGAAACGACTGCCGACTTGATGCAGGCCTCTCAGGATCTGCTTGCCGATGGTGCAGCCGAAGCCGGATTTGAATCTTTTGAAGAAACAGAAACCGGACTGGAAGCGTATGTGCAGAAAGAACTCTTCGACAAGGAGATACTGGATGCCTATATTGCTGATTTCCCTATCGGGGATACGAAAATTACCTACGAGGTGAAAGATGCAGAAGACAAGGATTGGAACCAGGAATGGGAAGAACAGGGATTCGAACCAATTTATGTGGACAACCAGGTGGTGATTTACGATGCGAAACATCCCGAACTCTATCCCGATACGAGCAACAGACCCGACATTATAGAAATAGGTATTGAGGCGAAACTGGCGTTCGGAACAGGAAACCACGAAACCACACGCATGATTATTTCCCAGCTGCTCCACATGCCTATCAGAACCAAACGCATCCTGGATTGCGGAACGGGTACGGGAATCCTTGCCCTTACCTGCTCAAAACTCGGAGCGAAAGACGTGGTAGGCTACGATATTGACGAGTGGAGCGTGGAAAATGCCAAGCATAATGCCGTGCTCAACGGCGTAACTAACATGGAAGTTCTCTTTGGCAACAGTCAGGTAATCAACCACATCAGCGGCGTTTTCGACCTGGTTCTAGCCAACATCAACCGCAACATTCTGCTCGACGACATGCGCGCTTTCCGTAGCGTGATGAACATCGGCGGAACCCTGGTTCTGAGCGGCTTCTACGAAGAAGATATTCCTGTACTCCTGGAGAAAGCAGAAGAACTGGGAATGCATGAAATAAACAGACAGATTGACAACAATTGGGCCTGCCTTGTTTTAGGTTCATAAAGATTCTTTTCTGATTCTAAACATTCAGAACGAAAAATCTGAAATCAGAAATATCAGATAAAAACATACGAATAAAGGTTGGATTTTCGCATATTGCCAAAAGTCCAACCTTTATTCCATGAATTTCTTCTCATTATTATTGCTTCCTATGCAGAGCTGCTTGAGCTCATAATAACTGCCGTTGTAAATATTGAAATCTACGTAGCCTTTAATGCCCGGCAACTTGCCCACATCCGTATGCTGCCAGAACTTCCATTTGCCCTTATACTGAACCTTGTCAACATAATAGTGGGCTATCCAGTAAGGATAATCTTCGAAGACAGGCGCACTCAGATATTGCTCCTTGAATTTATAATAGGTGTAGATGATAGGTTTAACATGATACTTATCCTCTACAATATGCAGCCAGGTAAGCACATCACGCTGGAAATCCTCCACACTCTTATCTGCCGGCTTATGTTCAATATCCAGTACCGGAGGCAAATCGCCATCCGTAAGATGAACCTGGTCTAGGAAATAATAAGCCTGTTCTCGGGCTGTCGACTTATTGCTCCAGAAATGATAAACACCCCGGATGAAACCGAAATCGCGAGCCTGATTAAAGTTCTCGCGGAAATTCTCATCGAGCCGTGAAGAACCTTCCGTACTCTTGATGATGACGAAGCGCACAGGACACCCCTTGATCATCGCATTCTTGAGCTGTTCCCAGTCTATCTTGCCCTGATAATGCGAAATGTCGATTCCATGAATCTCGTAACCTTCAGGATATTCAGCATCGCCATAAAGCGCACGCCAGCGGAAACCAGTTGGACCTACAAAGAAATGATAGAACAGAAAGACATAGAGCACGATAACCGCCGTTCCGCCTATCCACCATGCCCAACGGGGATAGCGTTGCAAAAAAGAAGACGAACGCCTTCTACCACGGGAGCCGCCACGCCGAGGAGTTTTCTTTCTCGCCATGGCACTCTTTTTCTGTGAAGAAGCCGTTCGTCTTGTTGACATATAAAAAAATATTTATTCTATTTTTTACTTAGCCTGCTCCAACTGGAGAGTCTTTGTGGTCTGGTCGCAAACCTCAGAAGGACCCCAGTACTGGATAGGACCTGGATAAACGTAAGATGTTTCCTTAGCCCACTCATCGCGCTTAGAAGCGAAGAACTTGAATGGAGCGCCATCCAGCTCAACGAGAGCCTTGCGGATAACTGGCTTGTTAGCACCATTACGACGCTCGATGTTCATCATCATAGTGATTGGCACACCACCTGCAATCCACTCGGCTGCAGGAGCTGTTGTGTTCTTGATGATTGACATGTAACCGGTCTTGCCGTTAGCGATGAGGCGTGAAGCGTTGAAACCGAGTGAGTAGCAGTAGTCAGCATCGTAGTTAGAAGGAGCTGCGCAACGTCCCTCGTAACCGAAGAAGTGGTGCTGTGCAGAGAACTTACCTACGTACTTACCCTCCTTCTTCCATGCAGCCAACTTCTCAGCTACCATGCGAGAAAGCAACTTCTCTGTCTCGATGAGAGAAACCTGTACGTTTCCGTGAGGGTCGCGGTCGAGGCAAAGCTGGCGAGCTACGTCAGCTGGCAAAGACTCCAATACTGCGAGGTTGTCCTTAGCGATGGCACCCTTAACGAATGCAATCTGCTCCTCAGCACTTGCAAACTCACGGCTCTCGCCTGTTGCAGGGTCTGTAAGAACCTCGTTCAATTCTGCGATGAGCTTCTTGATAGCTGGGATGAACTCGATCAGGCCCTCAGGGATGAGAACAGTACCGAAGTTGTTGCCCTCAGCAGCACGGTTAGCTACTGCAGTTGCAATATAAGTAACAACATCATCGAGTGACATTTCCTTAGCCTCTACCTCCTCAGAAATCAAGCAGATGTTTGGCTGAGTCTGGAGAGCGCACTCAAGAGCGATGTGAGATGCTGAACGACCCATCAGCTTGATGAAGTGCCAGTACTTACGTGCTGAGTTACAGTCGCGCTCGATGTTACCGATGAGCTCAGAATATGTCTTGCAGGCTGTATCGAAACCGAAAGAAGTCTCAATCTGCTCGTTCTTCAAGTCGCCGTCGATAGTCTTAGGGCAACCGATTACCTGTACGCCATACTTCTTGGCAGCATAGTATTCTGCGAGAACGCAAGCATTGGTATTTGAGTCGTCACCACCGATGATGACAAGTGCCTTGATGCCGAGTTCACGAAGAATCTCAATACCCTTCTCAAACTGGTCTTCCTTCTCAAGCTTGGTACGTCCGGAACCGATGATATCGAAACCACCAGTATTGCGGTATTCGTCCATGAGTTCAGAAGTAATCTCCATGTACTTATGGTCAACGAGACCACCAGGACCGAGGATGAAACCATAGAGCTTGTTAGCTGGGTTAAGAGACTTCACACCGTCGAAGAGACCAGAAATCACGTTGTGACCGCCAGGAGCCTGACCACCTGAGAGGATAACACCTACGTTGAAAGCAGGAAGTTCCTTAGCCTCACCTGCCTCGAATGTAATAACAGGCATTCCATAAGTGTTAGGGAACAACGCCTTGATTTCATCCTGATTACCTACTGACTGTGTTGCTGCACCTTCAACTGCCTTTACTGGGCCCTGGAGAGCCTTAGGCAATTTTGGCTGATAAGCAGCTCTTGCAATCTGCAATGCACTTTTTTCCATAATTCGTTTTTATTTTAATTAGTTGAAACTTCAAAAACATCTGCAAAAATAACTCTTTTCTGCGAGATACGGAAAGAAAAATGCTAAAAATGCGTTAATAGATACATTTTTTCCCAAAAAATGATGTTATTTCAAAGAAAATGATTATCTTTGAGCGATATTTTTAATTATTCATTAATTAGGAGAAAAGAATTATGGCTAATAAAAGAGATTTAAAGCGCACAATCAACTACATTACAAGCGAACTTTTCGCCGAAACAGTAGCTGCATCTTTGTATAATGGTAAGCCTTCACAGGAAGATGTGGATGGCATTCTTTCAGCTATCGTCATGATCAACGGCGATTACATCAGCCGCGTGTCTCACCCGGAACCGGGAATCAAGAAGGGTGAATATTATAAAAAGCTCATAGGCGACTTCAACAAGCAGATGAGCGAAATCATCGACCAGATTTCAAACTTGGCATAATCCTATTATCATCAGAATCAGAAAATACACCTATTTATATATATGGTAAAAGGAATTTGTCAATGGATATTGTATAAGCGCTTGGGCTATAAGAAAATCATCACCCAGGAGCTTCCTGAAAAGTATATTATCTGCATGGCTCCGCACACCAGTAACTGGGACCTGATCCTGGGCCAGCTCTTTGCCCATGCTGAGGGAATCAAATGTAATTTCCTCATGAAAAAGGAATGGTTCTTCTGGCCGCTAGGTCCTATCTTCAGAAAGATGGGAGGTATTCCTGTGTGGAGAAGCAAACATACTAGCATGACGGATAATCTGGCTGCAGAAGCGGATAAGCGCAAGGCTTTCGGACTGTGCATTACGCCCGAAGGTACCCGCTCGCTCAACCCGGAATGGAAAAAGGGATTCTATTTCATAGCCCTCAAGGCGCATCTGCCTATCCATCTCTATGGGCTTGACTATGAGAAGAAGGTCATCCAATGCACCAGGCAGATTATCCCGTCAGGAGATGTTGACAAAGACATGCGTGAAATCAAGTTGTACTTCAAGGATTTCAAAGGAAAGAAACCGGAGAAGTTCACAATCGGAAATATTGATTAAACGTTAGAAGATAACGGTTTAGTCAGCTATTAAAGAAGGAGTATTCGTAAAGTGAAACACCAAAACATAACATATTGTTTGATAAGCAGTTTGCTGTTAGCCGCTGGAGCTTCGCTTCAGGCTAACGGCAAATCGTTTTTTCCTATCTACGACGAGGCGAACAGCGGCGCATGGCAAGGCATAGATTATGATGGCGACCCATGGGTGTTTAATGTTTCCCGCCCTTATTTCGTTACGGCAGGACTACAGAACAGGCATCTTTCGTTATGGGCCTCGCACGGACGGTATTATTATGCCGACAGAGATGTATGGAAATGGCAACGCCCTAACCTGTTTTGCACAAACGAAGATCTCTTTACCCAAACCATCGTCGTGCCCTACCTCATCCCGATGCTCCAGAATGCGGGAGCCATCGTCTTCACACCCCGCGAAAGAGACTGGCAGACGAACGAAATCGTCATCGATAATGATGATGCTGTCAAGTCGGTTTATTATTTCGAAAAGGAGGGGAGCAAGCGATGGAAAAACTGCGATTCGGTCGGTTTTGCCAACCGCTCCCGACTGAAAGATGGGGAAAATCCGTTCCGCATGGGAACCGTGAGACAGGCGAAGGCTACCAAGCGCAAGAAAACCAGCCAGGTAAGCTACCAGCCCCGTTTCAAGGAAGCCGGCAAATACGCAGTCTACGTAAGCTACCAGTCGCTACCCAAGAGCGTGAGCGATGCAAAATACATCGTTTATCACAAGGGCGAAGCCACGGAGTTTTCCGTTAACCAGCGCATGGGCGGAGGCACCTGGGTTTACCTGGGCACCTTCGATTTCGACAAGGGCTGCAACGAGTTCAACCGCGTGGTCTGCACCAACAAGGCTTCACGCCGTGGAGTAGTAACTACAGATGCTGTCCGCTTTGGCGGCGGCATGGGAAACATAGAGCGTGGCGGTTACACCAGCGGATTGCCCCGTTGCCTGGAAGGAGCAAGATACTACGCCCAATGGGCTGGTGCTCCTTATAAGGTTTATGGAGGCAGAAAGGGAGAAAATGATTACGCCGACGACATCAACACCCGTTCGCTGATGACCAACTGGCTGGGCGGCGGTTCGGTTTACATGCCTGCCAGGAAGGGCAAGCACGTGCCTATAGAACTCTCGCTGGCGCTTCATAGTGATGCGGGTTACAATAGGGACGGAAAATCTACCTTTGGAGCCCTCGCCATCTGCACCACAGATTATAACGACGGAATACTGAACAGCGGAATCTCCAGATTCACATCCAAGGATTTCGCCAGGGCTTTGCGCGATAATCTTGTTACGGATCTGACGGCTCAGTTCGGAGAATTCGGCAAACGCTACCTATGGGACAGAAACTATTCTGAAACCCGTCTGCCGGAAGTTCCGTCGGCTATTCTCGAAATGCTTTCGCATCAGAATTTCCCTGACATGAGAATTGCTCAGGATCCGCTCGGAAAATTCTATATCGCACGCTCCATCTACAAAACCATCCTGCGCTTCGTAAACAGCAATCATGGAACCCGATACGTGGTACAGCCGCTGGCTCCGCAGAACTTCAGCGTTACGCAGAACCAAGGTGTTGCCCTACTCTCCTGGACTGCCCAGCTGGACAAGACGGAACCATCTGCCCGCCCTACTTCTTACATTATTTATAAGGCTGAGGGACAAGGCGGTTTTGACAACGGAACCATCGTGAACACCACCCGCTGCCAGATGCAGCTGGAACCGGGCAAACTATATCATTTTAAGGTGGCTGCGGTTAATGCAGGAGGAGAAAGTTTCACCACCGAAACCCTCTCTGTGCTCTATAATCCTGCTGCCAGCAAGTCTGTGCTCATCGTAAACAATTTCCATCGCCTAGCCTCTCCGCAGGTCGTGGATGATGAGGAAAGGCAGGGATTCGACCTCAATCAGGATCCGGGCGTAAGCTACGGACTGACGGCGGGATGGAGCGGCAAGCAGCAGGTGTTCGACAGAAGCAGAATGGGCAACGAAACCAGTTTCGGACTCGGTTTCAGCGGCAACGAAATGATTGGCAAGTTTGTGGCAGGCAACGACTTCAACTACGTTCAGGCGCACGCTACAAGTATTGCGGCTTCGGGCAAATATAATATTTCCAGCTGTTCGAGCGAAGTCATCGCCAGCGGCAGGGTTCAGATGAAGAACTATCAGGCAGTTGACCTCATCAACGGACTGGAGCGCCATGACGGCTATACTCACGCCTTCTTCAAGTCGTTCACGCCTGCCCTGCAGAACAGCATCAGGCAATACGCCAGCCAAGGCGGCAGAATCCTGATAAGCGGTTCTTACACCGGAAGCGACATGCAGACTGAAGAGGAACAGGCGTTTCTGAGCGATATTCTGAAACTCAGCTATGAGCCTACAGGTTCTACGGCCATCACCAGGGACATCAATCCCGAAGATTCAACCGTAACAGAACGAGACAGTATTGTCTGCACTTCGCCTAACGTCAAGGGTTTAGGTCTGCAGTTCAGCTATTATAACGAGTTGAATGCCCAGCATTATGCGGCAACCCATCCCGAGATATTGAAACCGGTTGGCAATTACGCCTTCACGGCGATGCAATACGATACGGGAACGAGTGCGGCGGTTGCCTACAAGAGCACTACTTACCGCAGCTTCGTCATGGGATTCCCGCTGGAATGCATCATCGACGAAAGAACCCGCACCAGCGTGTTGCTCGGCATTCTTAAATTTCTGACAGATTAAATTCTAAGTAAAACAGATAAAAAATTTTAAGCTTATGTATAAGATTCAAGCCAACCAGTCTGGCACTCGCTCTATCGAAGTGAGCGACCAGCATTTAGAGACCATCGAAAAGTATCAGTTACTCCGCAACCTCGTAGACAGCACAGGCATTATCGACGAGGAAGTGCTCGATAAACTGAAACTTAATGTGCGTTCACTCCTCGAGAGCAGCGACATCAAGGATAAGGAGTTGCTCGATCTCTGTCTCGACGTCATCTACAATCAGAACATGAAGGCGCTCGGTCTTCACAACCTCGTTCTGCTCTACGTAGACTGGAAAGACAAGAAACAGGCTGAGGCTGCAGCAGATGCAGAACCAGACGCAGTAAATGATTAAAAAATATTGAATGGATTATAAGTTAACAGATTTCTTACCTACCACCAAGAAAGAATGCGAGTTGCGCGGATGGGACGAACTCGACGTCATCCTCTTTTCAGGAGATGCTTACGTTGACCACCCATCCTTCGGTCCTGCCATCCTCGGACGAATGCTGGAAGCCAACGGCTATCGGGTAGCCATCGTTCCCCAGCCCGACTGGCACGGCGATTTCCGAGACTTCAAGAAACTCGGTCGTCCTCGCCTCTTCTTTGGTGTTTCTCCGGGCGCCATGGACTCGATGGTGAACCGCTACACGGCCAACCGCCGCATGCGTAGCGAGGACGCTTTCAGTCCCGACTCCCGCCACGACATGCGCCCCGACTATCCATCTATCGTCTATACGCAGATACTGAAGAAACTCTTTCCCGACGTACCTGTAGCACTAGGCGGTATTGAGGCTTCGTTGCGCCGCATCAGCCACTACGACTATTGGAAAGACGAGCTCCGCAAGTGCATTCTCTGCGATTCGGGCGCCGACCTCATTCTCTACGGAATGGGCGAACGTTCTATCGTTGAACTGGCCAATGCCTTTGCAGAAGGCAAGACGCTTAGCCAGATCCACGAAATGCCGCAGGTGGCATTCTACTGCAAGGAGAATGAGATTCCGGGCGGTTTCAAGGACGATGACATCATCCTCCACAGCCACGAAGAATGTCTCCACAACAAGAAGGGACAGGCTGAGAACGTGCGCCATCTGGAGGAAGAAGCCAACAAGATGCATGCTCAGCGCATGATTCAGGAAGTTGACGGCAAATATGTAGTGGTAAATCCGCCTTTCCCGCTGATGACTACCGCGGAACTGGATGCGGCTTTCGACCTGCCTTATACGCGTTTGCCTCATCCTAAATACAAGGGCAAGACCATTCCAGCCTACGAGATGATCAAGTTCTCCGTGAACCTTCATCGTGGCTGTTTCGGCGGCTGTTCTTTCTGCACCATTTCTGCCCATCAGGGTAAATTCGTGGTTTGCCGCAGCAAGGAGAGCATTCTGAAGGAGGTGAAGAAAATCATCCAGATGCCTGATTTCAAGGGCTATCTGAGCGATTTGGGCGGTCCTTCTGCCAACATGTACGGAATGCACGGCAAGAATCAGAAAGCCTGCGAAGTGTGTAAGCGTCCGTCGTGTGTAAACCCTCAGATTTGTCCGAACCTCAATACCGACCACAGCAAGCTTCTGGAGATTTATCATGCTGTAGATGCTTTGCCGGGAATCAAGAAGAGCTTCATTGGTAGTGGTGTGCGTTACGACCTTCTGCTGCATAAGAGCAAGGACGAAAAGGTGAATCAGGCGGCTAGAGAATACACGCGCGAACTGATTACCAAGCACGTGAGCGGCCGACTGAAGGTGGCTCCTGAACATACGAGTCCGGAGGTCTTGAAGTTCATGCGCAAGCCATCGTTCGACCTCTTCTACGAGTTCAAGCGCATCTTCGACAAAATCAACAAGGAAGAAGGTCTGAACCAGCAGATCATTCCTTACTTCATCAGTTCGCATCCGGGCTGTCATGAAGAAGACATGGCCGAACTTGCCGTCATTACGAAGGGACTGGATTTCCATCTGGAGCAGGTGCAGGATTTCACCCCTACTCCTATGACCATTTCTACCGAGACCTGGTACACGGGATACGATCCTTACACCCTGGAGCCGGTCTTCAGCGCCAAGACTCAGAAAGAGAAGCTTGCCCAGCGCATGTTCTTCTTCTGGTACAAGCCTGAAGAGCGCCGCGCCATCGAGAGTGAACTTCGCCGGATAGGCAGAGCCGACCTCATCGACAAACTCTACGACAGGAAGAGCATGGGTGGCAGTTTCAAGGGTAAGAAGACGCATTATGACGATAAGGCGATAGGTTCTACATACGATAATCCAGGTGTAGGAAAAGGTGCTAAAGGCAAGCGTGGAGCTGGCAGAAATGCTTCTGAACCGAATGCAGGAAAAAGCCGTGGCAGAAATGCTTCTGACCGCTTTGCCCCAAAGGGATATGGCAATGTGGGTTGCTATGATGAGGAGAAATATCTGAATAACGGAAAATCTCTAAAATCAGGTAAGCCTTCGAATGCCAACATCCGTGATGCCGTAGCAGCGGCGAGAGCCGAGCTGAGAAATCAGAAAGACCAGGGTGCCGGCTTCTTCAAGGACAAGAAGAAAAAGAGTTTCAACCCTAATTTCGACAACGACAACCATAACCGCAAGAACCGCTACAACAGCGGGGATAAGAACGAACGCGGCGGTCGTGGAAATCAAGGAAGAAATGAAGGTAGAGGCAGAAGAAGATAAATGCTAAAAAGAGGGTGAATCATATATTTATGACTCACCCTCTTTCATATTATATACTGAACTTTCCCAAAATAATTTAGTACTGTCTCAAAGCACCGAGTAATTCAGCATTCTCGCTCTTGTTTCCTATCGTAATTCTCAGACAGTTGCCGCACAACTGAACCTTATTGCGGTTTCTTACGATAATGCCTTGTGCCACCAGATAATTATAGATGGCGTTGGCGTCGGTCATTTTAGCCAGGAAGAAGTTTGCATCAGTAGGATAAACCTTCTCGCAGATAGGCAGATCCAGGAATGCAGCCATTACCTTAGAACGCTCCTGCAGGATGTTCTTCACCCATTCGTCAACCTTCAGCGGATTCTTCATCACTTCCAGCGCATGCTCCTGAGTAAGCAGATTGACGTTATAAGGATATTTCACCTTATTGAATATGTCAACAATCTCCTTGCTCGCAAAAGCCATTCCCAAACGGAGGGCTGCACAGCCCCATGCCTTACTCATGGTGTTGAGCACAATCATGTTGGGAAATCTGTCGAGTACGCTGCGGAATGTGCGCTCCGAAGAGAAATCGCTGTAGGCTTCGTCGATGATGACAATACCCTGGAATTTCTGCAACACCTCTACGATTGCCTCGCGGTTGATGTGATTGCCCGTAGGATTGTTCGGACTGCAGATCCAGATAACCTTTGTCTGTTCATCGCAGGCTGCCAGGAGTTTTCCGGCAGAAATCTGATAGTTTTCATCGAGCAGCACAGAGCGATACTCCACATCGTTGATGTCTGCGCATACTTCATACATTCCGTAAGTAGGTGCAATCGCTACTACATTATCCTTGCCCGGGCGGCAGAATACACGGTAAACCAAATCGATGGCCTCGTCGGAACCGTTGCCCAGGAAGATTTTCTCTTCAGCCACACCCTTAATCTTGCTGATCTGCTTCTTCAGTTCAACCTGCAGCGGATCAGGATAGCGATTGTAAGGGTCATTATATGGATTTTCGTTGGCGTCGAGGAAGACGCGGGCATTTCTGCCTGCAAACTCCGTACGGGCGCAACTGTAAGGTGCCAGATTCCAGATGTTCTCTCGGCACAAATCTTTCAATTCTTTCATTTTTCTTTCAAAAGCTATTAAGAAGTATCTTTACAACTTCCCGTTTCACCCTATTGTTTCAAACTGTTCACTCTCAGTCTCATCGCATTGGCATGAGCTTCCAATTGCTCATTTTCCGCCATGGTCACTACAGCATTTCCAATGTTACGAATACCTTCTTCTGTAAGATGCTGGAAGGTGATTTTGCGATTATAACTGTCCAGATTCACTCCGTTGTAAGCCAAAGCATAACCATGGGTTGGCAAGGTATGGTTCGTACCGCTTGCATAGTCGCCTGCACTTTCGCACGCATAGTTTCCGAGGAATACACTACCTGCATTCACAACTTTTTCTGCCAGCTGCTCGTAATCGGCTGTGGCGATAATCAGATGCTCCGGCGCATAAGTATTGCAGAGGTCGATTGCCTCCTCTTCGGTCTTTACGAGGATAAACTTAGAGTTGTCTAACGAGGTCTGTGCCATCTCCTTACGTGGTAAACGTTCAAGCTGTACTTCAACTTCATTCTTTACAGCATCCAACACCTTTTCAGATGTAGTAATGAAGAAAACCTGAGAATCGAAACCATGTTCAGCCTGCGACAACAGGTCGGCAGCAGCAAACACAGGGTTGGCTGTTTCGTCGGCAATAAGACAAACTTCAGACGGACCGGCAGGCATGTCTATAGCCACATCGTGCAGGGAAACCTGCTGCTTGGCAGCCATGACAAACTGGTTGCCCGGACCGAAAATCTTATAAACCTTAGGCACGCTCTCCGTACCGTAAGCCATGGCTCCGATAGCCTGAACGCCACCCGCCTTAAAGATCTTGCTTACGCCCGCAATCTTTGCCGCCATGAGGATAGCCGGGTTCACCTTGCCCTCTTTATTAGGAGGAGTACACAGTACTATTTCTTTACATCCCGCAATCTTGGCAGGAGTAGCTAGCATCAGAACGGTGCTAAAGAGAGGAGCAGTACCTCCCGGGATATACAATCCCACCTTCTCTATAGCCACACTCTTCTGCCAGCAGGTTACTCCAGGGCAAGTTTCAACCTTTACACCATCAAACTTCTGGCTATGATGGAATGCGGCAATGTTATGATGGGCGAGGTGCAAAGCGTCTTTCAGTTCTTGAGAAACCAATTTCTCTGCCTCTTCGATTTCAGCTTCAGTCACAGCCAAAGAATCGAGATGGGCATGATCAAACTTCTCCTCGTAACGCTTCACGGCTTCGTCGCCATGGTTTTTCACATCGTCGAGTACACCTTGTACGGTCGCATTCAGCTGCGAAACATCCAGGTGTGGGCGTTTTACAATCTCGCTCCATTCCTCCTTTGCAGGATACTTTATTACCTTCATTCCTTTTATTAATGTTTAATTATTAATGTTTAATGTTTAGTTTTTAACGCATAATGTCTCTAAATAAACATTACACATTAAACGCTACACATTATTACAATATCATCTTTTCGATTGGTGTTACCAGGATGCCCTGTGCACCGAGTTCCTTCAGCTTGCCTATGATTTCCCAGAAACGCTTCTCATCGAGCACGGTGTGGATAGAGCACCATTCCTCATCAGCCAATGGGATAATCGTAGGACTCTTGATGCCTGGCAATACTTCTGTAATCTCCTGAACCTTTGCCTTAGGAGCATTCATCATCACGTACTTCTTGTCCTGTGCAGAACGTACAGCCTCGAAGCGGAACAGCATCTCGTTCAGAATCTCATGCTTCTCCTCGTCCATGTTCCAGTTGCCGATGAGCAGAGCCTCGCTCTTCATCACCACCTCAACCTCAGCAAGATTGTTGCTGACCAGAGTAGAACCTGAACTTACAATATCGAAAATACCGTCAGCCAAACCGATGCCCGGACTGATTTCTACAGAACCCGTAATGACATGGATGTCGGCATTGATATTATTCTTCTTCATAAACTTGCGCAGGATGTTAGGGTAAGAAGTAGCAATCTTCCTGCCGTTGAACCATTCCAATCCCGGATAATCAATCTTCTTAGGAATGGCGAGGCTCAGGCGGCACTTGCTGAAACCCAGACGGTCGATAATCTGCGCATTCTCTCCACGCTCTACAAACTCGTTCTCGCCCACGATTCCGATATCTGCCACACCAGAGGCTACGCTCTGAGGAATATCATCATCACGAAGGTAGAGAACCTCGAGAGGAAAGTTGCTTGACTGCACCAGGAGGGTGCGTTTAGAGGCGCTTACTTTGATGTCAGCCTCTGCTAAGAGATTCATGGTGTCGTCGAAAAGACGACCCTTGCTTTGTACTGCTATTCGTAACATATTTCTATATTTTGTTTGAAAAACATTGCAAAAGTACATATTTTTATTAGAATAAACAAATAATTTCTCACTTATGTGCAAAATATTTTGTACTTTTGCAGCTGAAATGAAGAATAAAGGATATTTATACGCATTATATGCACTATTTTTGCTCGCTGCCTGTGCCGACAAGAAACCGCAGCAGGAGCTTACGCCATGGGGAACTCCCGTAGGCGAAATGGAGTATGCGGATAACTCTGATGGGGCTGATGGCGATGAAAAGAAACCTGCTTCAACCAACAAGGGGCTTTCGCTCGAAGATATTCAGGCCAATGGTGAACTCATCATGCTTACCGTTAACGGCCCTACGACCTATTATGATTACCACAGCCACGGAATGGGACTGCAATATCTGCTCTGCGAGAAGTTTGCCCAGCAGATCGGCGTGTCGTTACGCGTAGAAGAATGTAAGGATACGGCTGAAATGGTGCGCAAGTTGGAGAAGGGAGAAGGCGATGTGATTGCCGTTCCCCTACCCCGAAAACAGACCAGAGGTAATCTGCTTTTCTGTGGAGTTACGCCCGACAGCACCCGAACCCAATGGGCTGTGCTGAACGGTAACAAGAGTCTTGCCGACACCCTGAACGGCTGGTTTAAGCCTAAGCTGATTGCTCAGGTCAAGCAGGAAGAATCGTGGCTGCTTTCTTCTGCCAGCGTGCGCCGCCACGTTTATTCACCATTCCTGAACCGTTCTAAGGGTGTTATTTCCCGCTACGACCACCTCTTCCAGCGCTATAGCGGAACGGCTCGCATGGACTGGCGTCTGATGGCTGCCCAATGTTATCAGGAGAGCTGTTTCGACCCGAATGCGAAGTCATGGGCTGGAGCTTGCGGACTGATGCAGATTATGCCAGGCACGGCTGCCCATCTGGGTTTGCCGATGAGCATGATTCATGAACCTGAGGCGAATGTGGCTGCGGCAGCCAGATATATGGCGGAACTGCAGGGGCATTTTGCGGATGTGGGCGACCCGTCGCAGCGCATGCTTTTCGCCCTTGCTTCTTATAATGGTGGCTATTTCCACATCAGAGATGCGATGTCGCTGGCTCGCAAACATGGTCAGAATCCGCACAATTGGGGCGTAATTCGCGATTATATTCTGCGCCTTTCTCAACCGGCTTATTACACAGATCCGGTAGTGAAATATGGTTATATGCGAGGCACGGAGACGGTTAATTATGTAGATAGAATCAGAGCTCGCTGGGGCGAATATAGTGGTGGTTCAGGCTTCCATGAGAGCCTTCGTGGCAGCGGTATGGGCAGCGGTTCCTTCCATGGAGCCCCTGTTAAATCCAAGCGCCACTACCAGAATAAGTACCATATATAATATAAATAGGTACTGAAAATGATGAGGAGATAGAAGACAAAGTTTAAAGCCGCTACAAGAAATATATGGATTTACATAGGGGGATGCATCAGATAAAAAATGCATCCCACCGTATTTCCATCCTTATCCTTTATTGCCAAATTAATCTTTATTTTAATAAGTTTCTTCCGCCTGTATCTTCAAGAATTTTCATCTGCTGAATGGCAATCTGATTGAGCTTGATAAGTCGCTCAGACTGCGCCATACCATCATTGATAAATACAGCATTGAGATTCTCCATATTTGAGAGACAGATAAGTTCATTAATACTGGCATAGTCACGAATGTTGCCTTTCTTGTCGGGATTCTGCTCACGCCATTGTTTCGCAGTCATGCCGAACATGGCTATGTTGAGTACATCCGCTTCATCAGCATATTTCATGGCAGCTTGCTCACGAGTCACTTCCGCAGGAATGAGATTTACTTTGATAGCATCCGTGTGAATGCGATAGTTTATCTTTGATAGTTCCCGCTTGGCAGACCATGACAATTGTTTCTGCTCATCAGCTTTAAGACGTTGATACTCTTTTACCAACAAAAGTTGGAAACGAGGACTAATCCACATTCCAAAGTGGTACGCAATGTCTCTATGAGCATAAGTTCCACCATATCGGCCAGCTTTTGCCATGATGCCTATTGCACCTGTTCTTTGAATCCATGCCTTTACAGAAAGTACGAAGTTGTTGCTTCCTGCTGCATTTTTAATTGTATCGAATTCGGTACAATTAAAATTCGGATTATATAGCTTTTCCCATTCACCGAGGTATTCTATTGTACTTTTGAGGCTCATCCATCTGAAAATAATATGCTCTTGCATTTGGCTATGTGCCATATCTGTCAGAGAGATATAATCCTCATTTTGAACATTAACAACAGATATTTCTGTATTTTCAACTTTTATCTTTGCCATAATCCTTAGTTTTTAGATAATACAAATCGGTGGTTACATATTGATAACCAACACGACTTTTATTCGATTAATATCTTTTATCTATTTTAATTGCTATCAGCAAAGATAATTGAAAATTTTGAAAACAGACTTACTTTGCAGCAATTTTATTATTATTTAGCATATCATTTAGCCAAAAATCCAAGAGAGAGCTATACTATCAGCAACATTCACATGTTGCATCGGAAAATAAGTATAAATAGGGAACGCAGCGCATTCCCTATCTGTTAGCCCCACTCCTTCTTCATATCAATGCAGGGGCAAGCTTTGTTGGCAAATTCATTGTGACCATGAATCGTGGCAAATGGATATTCCTCCTTCAGCTGCTCGATGAGGGCATAAATTAAAGTGCAAAATCGGCTATTCATGGGCTAAAAAACGGGTTTATCTAATCAGAAAACTCTAATTTTTCCGTTTTTCATCGCTGAAAACAGATATTGGAAGAATGCACAAAAAGCGAATGCTATGATTTAAAAAGTAAATATAAATTTCTTTTATAACCCAACATACAGACTATACTTCACACACAAAATATACATACCAAATAACTATATAACAATAGGTTATCCCTTTCCATCTTAGTATTGTTATTATGTCGTTTCTAGCTTTTCGGACTATTGCTACGTCAATAATTTGTTAATTGCTAGCAAAGATAATAAAAAGTTGGCAAACCCAAGAATTTTATCACGTTATTTAACGGAAAAATGCAAAATATGGAGGTTAGGAAGATGTTTTACCCCCTCTTCTAAGGGTAAAAAATGCCCCTCCTCGAACATTAAATCCGCCTCTAATATGACGTATTTTTGACAAAATGCAACAGGAAACAAGGATAAAAATGTAGAATCGAACAACATATCAGCTAACTAAAGCGACTTAATACGTAGATAATTATTATACACAAAATATTAGAGTATAAATATAACAAAATACACATAACACACTAATAACCAATACATTCAGACATACACCCAACCTATATCAGGTAAAACTCACAAGTTCATCTAGCGTGTCATTAAGGGTCAAGGTCATTAAGGGTCATTTTCATTTTCTGGGGAGAAAAAACCCTATAGTATATATATAAATAAATATTTATATATACTATAGCTCAAAATGACACTTTCATTTTTCTAAATGACCCTTAATGACACTGACCCTTAATGACACGCTTGTTTTTCATCCTTACTTTCCCATTGCTGATTGTTTCTGCAATAAAGTTCAGACAGAAAATCAACAGAACTTATTGTATTGCAGCTACTTATAGCTTTTCTTACATAGAAAATCAGGGTGAAAGCTTGCATTCTGCCCGAAAATGTTGTATCTTTGCACCGGCAATCGAAAGAACAGCCTTTTGTGCCTTGCTCGGGTCTTCTATTAAGACCTACACGGGTCATAAATGATGGCAGGCGCCGGTCATCAATGAAGACCCCGAAAACGGCAGGAACGGGGCGTTCTGGGGAGTTGCAAAACAAAGGACTCTAAACATACTACAAACGACTATGATTAATTACAGCATCGTAATGCGTAGCGTGAACGCAAATCTTCTGGAAATCAACCAGGCGAAGTCACGCATCAACCAGGCAAAGAAGGAGGGCAAGAATCCTGACCCAAAGGACCTGGAACTCGTGAAGACCGAGAAGCAGAACGCTTTCGCCATCTCACAGTACACCGACATCATGACCATCGAGAAGTTTGCCAAGCACATCACCTCTCATGGAAGTGTTTATTCAAGAGCCGACATCAGCGCCATCCTCTACATCGCCGTAGACTACATGCGTGAGATGTTGCTCGAGGGCAAGAAAATCCGTCTAGGCGACCTCGGTGATTTCTCTCTCCTTCTCACCTCAAAGGGTGCTGAGGATGCCGACAAGTTCACCGCTCAGAACATCACCGGCGTAAAGGTTCAGTGGGAGCCAGGTCAGGAGTTTAAGAATCTTCGCGATGACGCCGAATTCAACCTCGTAGCCAGCCGCAGCGCTCAGGCAGCCGTTATCAAGGCAATTAAGGAGGGTAAGACCAACGTTGACCTCAACGCCCCAACCACTCCGGATAATACGCCAGGCGGTTCTACCCCAGGCGGTTCAAACACCGGTCAGACCGGCAGCGAAGGCCAAGGCTCTGAATCAGGCGG
The DNA here is from genome assembly GCF_015074785.1 of Segatella copri. Classification (NCBI taxonomy): domain Bacteria; kingdom Pseudomonadati; phylum Bacteroidota; class Bacteroidia; order Bacteroidales; family Prevotellaceae; genus Segatella; species Segatella copri. The sequence continues at coordinate 1,064,607 of NZ_CP042464.1, read as the reverse complement.
CGGCACTACCGGCAAGGACGATACTGGCGACGGCCTTGAATAGCCCAAGGATAGACTGGCTAGGGTGCTAGCCCCTAGCCCAGCCTATCCGCCCCACAAAAAATTCAACATTCAACACTCAACATTCAAAAAAAATGAAAGCGAACACTTGGAAAACAATTCTTCAGATAGCCATCAGCATTCTGACCGCTATCGCTACTACGCTCGGAGTAACGAGCTGCATGGGATAAAAACAAAATCGACCGCTCACCTCTATATGAGGAGAGCGGTCGTTTTCGTTCTACCGAGAATTCCGGTCATTAAGGTCACGGTCTTTTTCGGTCATTAAGGATTTTTTTGGGGGGGCAAAATGCGAATACACTGGTAACTAACAGAATGCCATTCAACACGTATAACTTAAGTGTCGAATTACGAATTTTCAGGGGTGTCATGAAGGGGCTGTGTCTTTTTATGAGCTTAAGCCAATAGCGTCCGCAGTACGGACGCTATTGGCTCTCTATATAATGTAGAGCCTCAACTAAAGCATTAAATTAATACATTTCTTTGAATCAAAAGACTCAGATTCTCCATGATTCACATACCCAAGCTGATTCGAAACACATTGAGTATTTCCTATTATCCTGTCTATGTTACGATGAGAATGACCATAAACCCAATAATCTATTCGGTTATAAGCAATGAAGTTCCCCAGCTCTGCTGTGAAAGCACCGTTTATCGGACTTTCCTTGAAATCCGGAGACACCAGTTGAAATGATGGAACATGATGCGTTGCCACAACAATATGCTTTGCCTGGCTTTCACTAACAGCCTTTTCTATGAAAGCGCGGCACTTAGCATGCTCTTGATTAAACCGTTCGCTGTTTATCACAACGCCACAATCCTTAATACGATGGAAATCATTTACTCTGCGCTCGGTTGAAAAAGCATCCTGCGGCTCTATATATCCCCATAGTGTAGAAACGATGAGGTCTGTATCATCCGAAAGATGTTTTACAGCATTATAATAGCATCTGATATTGTGCCGAATTTCCATGCACCATCCATCATAGAGTTGCTCCAAGTCATAACCCAAATAAAACTCATGATTACCTGGTATTACTATTACTTCCTTGAAATTCTCTGAAGCCCAATCCCAGAATGGATGCTTGACAAAGCCTTCATCACCTAAATAGCCAGTATCTCCAGCCAACACCAGGATGTCAGCAACAGGCTGAAGAGGATGAGTCTCCAAATACAGGGTATTCTCCATGAATTCCAGATGCAAATCTGAAGCATATTGTATCTTAACCATGACTACAACATTGATTTCTTAAGTTGTTCTATAATCTGCAGGCTTGTCACATTGCCAAGACCTGCTGACTTGATGAAATCGGCATTAGGCAAATCCTGCATGATAGCATCACAAAAGTCACAAACATCAGTTTTTAATGTATTGGGCAGTTCATATCTACTTGCTGGAGTAAGCATTGCTGCAAGACGAAAGACATCTTTCTTATGCTTTGCAATATGTTTGCTATCAACACTTTCACCTTTAGCTTTTCTTTGACTTAAATCCAAGAATGCCTTGCTTTTCAAACAGATAAGACTCTCGATATTGGCGATATGTACGCCATTTTCCTGCAAGCTATGATCAATCGTGAAACGATAATAGTCTTCATCCATGAGTATTGCCGATAAACTTGAAAGGTCTTCTTCTACAAGAATCGGTGTGATACGAGCCTCCTCTGGGAAATTCATCAAGCCAAGACTACGTGAGAAGAGTTCAACCTGATATGGGAAAGCAGAATTAGCAGGCTTCATGAAGCGGAAATATTCATGTTTGGGCTCAACATTCTCATTAACACCCTTGTTTCGCTGCTCATAATTGCCCTTCTTTACAAACTCCCAGAATTTGGCAACAAACTCTGCTGACAACGCTTCAACCACTAAGATAATGTCAATATCCTTAGTAGCACGAGGCACCTGAGCATACAAATCCTCATGGATTTCACATGCCGTACCACCTATTATAACATAATTGCCCTCAAAACCTTTGAAGAACTCCTTGAATGTATCTATTCCTCTTACCATGACATTTCATTAATCAATCGTTCTAACTCAATTTGTATGCGCTCGTCATCATTGTCTTTCAATGACAGATAAAGCGAGAGCTTATCAACCACTCCTTCTGTACTTAACATTTTGGGGTTATACTTCCAAACTTGGATTTCATTTTCTCCGAACTGCTTGTCGGTTGCGACGGCCAAAGTTTTCAGTTCTTTCTTTGTAACAGCCCAACACTGCCTTGATTCTTCATTAAGCATCGTGTAGGAAGCCAGCGCATTCACCCCACTTATCTGTTGTCCTTCAAGTATAGCATCCGTATAGTAAAGCTGCTCTATCGGAGAGACTAACATTGGCAATGCTTTATTCCAAAGTTCCCTATTGCTTATATCAATTTGCACCGTCTTTGTCTTTACTCCTTCCAACTTAATCAGATCTTTGGAGACAAGCCAGCGCAATGATTTGTTTGCGGTCGCATAAGAAACGCCAAACTTATCGCTCAGTCCATAACCAGTTGTCCCAACAATGGATTCTATCTGCAAATGATAAAGCAACAAACATTGGGCAAAGGGAGGAATGGTTTCTTTCAAATCCAAGCCAACCTTTCTGTCAGGTTTGATGTCAAGCAAAAGAGATGGCAGGAACATTTGTCTATTGGGGATAACAAAGTTAACTTTTTGTGCCACCAATCTTACCTTATTATAAGATGTAATGCATGGAGTGATTAATACGACGACGAGCTGTGTCTGTCGACGTATAATATCCAATTGCTTCTTCAACTGGGCAGGTGGCACAGAGTCGCCATCCTTTAGGTAAGCCATCAAAATGTGCTGCCCCAAAATACATCCTTTATAAAAAGAGAACCTGGAAGAAACATTCATAGGTATTCCTTCCAACAAATCTTTATCTGCTGGTTCCAAAGCTACTTTTTCGCCCAACATATTGCCGAAATATGCAGCTGTTTCATCTATATAATATTTAATATTGCACATAATATCGCCACTAATATTACGTGCAAATATAGTGATTATATTCTGAATATCAAAACTTTCTATTGAACAAATAAGATTTTTTAAGATAATTAGGGGAGTTTACTCATCACGAGCAAACTCCCCCATGATGTATATGTGTACATGTATTCATAAATCCGGTCATTAAGGTCACGGTCATTAAGGTCATTAAGGATTTCAGATTATCAAAATATCCCTCTATCTTATAAAATAAGGTTAAATCAAGTTCGCCCTGCAAACAAAATCCATCCATATAATCACTTTTCTGAATATTTTTTGTATTTTTGCAGATATATTACTAGAATGTAGGGGGTTGAGCATGGCTTATCCTCCTAGATTAAAGGCGCATAATTATTAAAAGATTAGAAAATGAAGAAAATATTTATCATGAGCATTTTAACCATGCTATCAAGCCTGTCTTCTTGTCAGGCGCAAAATAAGGGCTATAAGAGTCTGTCGGCAGATGACTATGAGAAAGCCATCGCTGACACCGCAGTAATCCGTCTCGACGTACGAACCGCAGAGGAGTTTGCCAATGGGCATATTCGTGGCGCAATCAATATTGACGTACTGAAATCAGACTTCGAGCAGAAGGCCGCTGCCGCTCTTCCCAAAAGCAAGACTATCGCCGTGAACTGCCGAAGCGGCAAGCGAAGTAAAAATGCCGCAGCTATATTGACAAAGAACGGCTATCAGGTAATAGAACTCGATTCCGGCTTTATTGGCTGGCAGGCAGCAGGAAAAGAAATCGTAAAGGAGTAAATTGAAATAATCTGACTCAAGTTTCGCAAGTAAGCCCCACACGCCCTGTTTGGGGCTTGCCATTAGGCTTGATGCAGTTTACGAGCAAGGAAGCCACGGTAAAGGCAACCCCTACCCCCACCACGCCTGTCCATCCATAATGCTGCCAGGACAGGCCAGAAACGAAAGTTCCGGCAGAACCACCCAGGAAATAAATGGTCATATAAACAGTATTGATACGGTTGATGGCAGATGCGTCAAGGGCTACTACGCTGGTCTGATTCGACAAATGGATGCATTGCATACCGGCATCAATCAGCAAGATGGCTATTATTATCCACAAGTAGCTGTCATTCCCCCAAAATGCCAGCAGCCAGGCAGCCAACAAGACGCATCCTCCGGCAACAGAGAAGAACCTTGCACCATACTTTTGGACGTAGCCACTAATGAAGACCACCGTAGATGCACCTGCCAGTCCGCACAAACCGAGAGCTCCAATCATGTCGTCGCCAGCAAAGAAAGGCGACTGCTTCATCCGGAAGGCCAGGCAACTCCATAAGGCGAAGAAGGAACCATACGCCAATGCCGCCCTTAGCGACGCGATTTGCAAGTATGGGTATTTGAGGAGCAGGCGCAACAATGATTTCATCAACCCTGCATAGTTTTCCCGCGAACGGGCAGACAACTCTGGCAGCATCCTGTGTATGAGCAGAAAACATCCGAGCATAAACACACTAGCCACAAGATAAACAGAACGCCATCCCCATTCGTCGGCCAGCAGGCCGCTGAAAACACGTGAACCTAGAATGCCTATGAGCAGGCAGGATTGTATGATTCCCACATTGCGCACCTTGCGTGAAGGCGTGGAATGGTAAGACACCAGCGGGATGAAGAACTGCGGCATTACCGAAGATGCGCCAGCAACCAGGGATGCGCCCCACACCCAATAGATGTTCGGAGCAAGGGCTATGGCAAGCAAGGCGCACAAAGAAATGATGTAATTGGCCTGTATCAGTTTCTTTCGTGAATCCAGATCACCAAGCGGAATGACAAATACAAGTCCTACCACATAGCCTATCTGGGTCAAGGTAGCTACCATGCTGGCAGAAAAGTCTGATACCGCAAACTCTTTTGCCATACTGCCCAGCAAGGGCTGGTTGTAATAGCAGTTGGCAACGGAAAGTCCGGTAGCTACTGCCATCAGAGCCAGCAGAGGTGCCGGAATACCTTGGTTCTCTCTCAATTCATACTTCATTTTTCGCCTCTTTTTTTAATATGACACAATCTTCAATCCAATCAAGGAAGCAATGAGCGTGAAGAGGAAGAAAAGCCTGATGGGAGTGGCTGGTTCCTTGAAAACGAATATCCCTATCAAAACCGTACCCACTGCCCCGATGCCTGTCCAGATGGCGTAGGCCGTGCCCAAAGGCAAAGTCTGCACCGCCTTGGCGAGAAAAGCCATGCTCAGAATGGTGGAAGCAAGGAAACCGCTCCCCCACAGATAAAACCAAATTCCTGATGCTGCTCTCGCTTTTCCCAAGCAGAACGTGAGGCTCACCTCAAATAATCCTGCGAACAATAAAATTATCCAATTCATATCTATTAATTTATTTTATAATTTTAAATTCGGGTGCAAAAGTAAGCAAAAAAAAAACTAAAAGCTTTTTGCATTTGACAAAAACGGATTTTGCATTTGCAAAAAAATAACCATTTACTTTCGTTTTCGTGTGAAATTTTATAATTTTGCACACCAAATACAGCAAATAAAGAATATGGATATAAAAGAAATCATTAATAAGAGATACGCCATGCCGGATGCGTCTTTGGACAAATTGCAGCGATGCTTAACGGAAGTTTCATATCCCAAAGGATTCCGGGTGTTGGAAAGAGGTAAGGTGGAGAAGAACATCTTTTTCATCAAGAAAGGCATTGTCCGCGCATATACTTCAGTGGACGGAAAGGAAATTACCTTTTGGTTTGGCAAAGAGGGAGCGACTATTGTCTCCTTGAAAGGCTATGTGAACGACGAGCCAGGATATGAGACGATGGAGTTGATGGAAGATTCGGTCTTATATAAATTGGAAAGAAAACAGCTGAAAGAGTTGTTTTTGGATGATTTACACATCGCCAATTGGGGACGGCGTTATGCAGAGATGGAGCTGCTTGCCACCGAGGAACGACTGATTTCCATGCTATCCGCCATCGCTTCGGAAAGGTACAAGGAGCTGCTAGAGAAAGAACCAGACTTATTACAAAGGTTGCCATTGGGAAGCATCGCCACCTATTTAGGTGTAACGCAGGCAAGCCTGAGCCGGATTAGGGCAAAAATCACACAGCCGTAATCCGAATCATCATCCACCATGAGCAGCCTGTGCTGATGACGCATTTACACATTCCTTTCGCATATCAGGAAGCTATGTTTAGCAAGTGGTTTAACTACGGGCTGAAGGCCCAAAAGCAAAAAAAAAATCCCAGTCAGGATAAAACCTCGACTGGGATTCTTATTTTAAATCTCTCTCTTATTTTTCACATCTATAAAAAGATGATTACTTCAAACCACGGTTGATAAGGGTTGTGTTGAGAAGCATCACGTACTTACGATACTGACTGTTGTTCAAAATAACGTGCATGTACTTGAGATCCTTCATAACAGCCTTGTCAATCATTGCAGAACGATCCTCACCCTTTGCTGTTGCAGCATTCATCATGTCTGCGGTGAAGTTCTTGTGTACATCAGCTACAGCCTCTACCTGGTCGATGTTCAAGCTCAAAGCATCTGCCATGCTAGACATGTTAACGTTCATGTTGAAAGCTGCTGTTGCATTTGTCTCCTCTTCAGCTGCAAAAGTAGTTGTTGCCATTGCAAGCATAGCTACTGCTAATACCATAATCTTCTTCATAATCTTTTTACCTTTCTTTACTTTGTGAGCCTTGCACATCCGTAGACGCCGGCTCTGTTAAACATTATCCTATAGTCTTTTTCTTTAAGACGCTGCAAAGATACGAACTTTTCTCTGTGTACGCAAACATTTCTTGGGATATTTTCAGTTTTCCGTCTATTTCTTGACTTAAATCAACAACAATGCACCGAAATAGGTGTCAGAACGTTAGAGATATTACATTTTCTCTATCATTTTGTAATATCATCGAAAAAAAAGCCCTTTTTCTTCGTTTATACCAATTATTATTTGTACCTTTGCAGAAGATTCAACCTATAAAACAAGCAAAATGGTACAGGAAAATCATATAGACAAGGCACTCGCCTTTATGGAAAGTCTCGAGAAACTGGGCAACCAGCTCAAGGCGGCTGAGGAACACCAGAAACAGCTCATCGCCCGAATGCTGGATCTCAAGAAAGAGAATCAGACCGACGGCGAGGAATATGCTGAACTCTCGCAGAAAAGCAAAAGTCTGCAAGACATCATCGACAAATGGCGCCCTATCTATCTGGAGCGCATGGAGATGGTAAAGAGCGTAAGCATTCAGAAAAGAAAAAGAAATAATAAAAAATAAATAATAAAATGGAAACAAACAACAAGAACAAGTTTATTGTAGTTTCATACGCACTGTATGATGTAACTAATGGTGATAACGGCGAGGAGATGCTCATCGAGCGCACAACCGACGAGCGTCCGTTCATCTTCATCAGCGGTATGGGTGTTACCCTGCCAGCTTTCGAAGAGAAGGTGGTAGACCTGGCTAAAGGTGAAGAGTTCGACTTCCAGCTGGACCCAGAGCAGGCTTACGGACAGCACTATGATGAGCGCGTACTGGAGCTCGACAAGCAGATTTTTACCATCAACGGCCAGTTTGATGCACAGCACGTACAGGTAGGCGCTATCATCCCATTGCAGAACGAGGATGGCAACCACTTCAACGCTGTAGTGAAGAACATCAGCGATACAAAGGTAACCTGCGACCTGAACCACCCATTGGCTGGCTTGAAACTCAACTTCTGCGGTCAGATTCTCGAGAGCCGCGAGGCTACTGCTGAGGAAATTGCCAAGATGGCTCAGATGATCAGCGGCGAAGGTGGCGGCTGCTCAGGTGGCTGCGACAACTGCGGCGGCGACTGCAAGGATGGCAACTGTGAAGGTGGTTGCGAAGGCGGCTGCAACAAGTAACAAACACCTTTATAATATATAAGGTAATGAGGAATACATTTGGCAATCTTTTCACTCTCACTACGTTTGGAGAGAGTCATGGAATAGCTGTAGGAGGCGTTATTGACGGATTTCCTGCAGGCATAGAAATCGACATGGACTTTATCCAGAGCGAGCTGAACCGCCGACGCCCAGGACAGAGCCACATCACTACGGCCAGAAAGGAAGCTGACAAGGTAGAGTTTCTGAGTGGTGTGTTCGAAGGCAAATCAACAGGAACCCCTATCGGCTTTGAGGTGCGTAACCAGAACCAGCATTCTCAGGACTATGAGAATATGCGCTGCCTCTTCCGCCCTTCTCACGCAGATTTCACCTATCACGAGAAGTATGGCGTACGCGATCATCGTGGCGGCGGCCGTTCTTCAGCCCGCATCACCATTGCCCGATGTGTAGGTGGAGCCTTGGCTAAACTTGCCTTGCGAAAGTTGGGCATCAGCATCACGGCTTATACATCACAGGTGGGCAGTATTGCGCTGGAGAAAGATTATCATCTGTATGACCTTAACACCATAGAAGATAATCCGGTGCGCTGTCCTGACCAGCAGAAGGCGAAGGAAATGGAAGATCTCATCGCCCAGGTTAAGGCTGACGGCGATACGATTGGCGGAATCATCACTTGCGTCATCAAGGGTTGCCCGGTAGGATTGGGCGAGCCTGAGTTTGACAAGCTTCATGCACAACTGGGTGCTGCCATGCTTGGCATTAACGCCGTGAAGGGTTTTGAATATGGCGAGGGATTTGCCGGAGTTACTGCCCGCGGAAGTGAGCAGAATGATGTCTTTATCCCGAAGGCTGATGCTGGAGAGATGCCAGAAGATGCTGCCGTGAATCAGGATGTTGCTGCCCGTATTACAACAAAGAGCAATCATAGCGGAGGAATACAGGGCGGTTTGAGCAATGGTCAGGACATTTATTTCCGTGTTGCCTTTAAGCCGGTTGCTACTCTGCTGATGGAGCAGAATACGGTAGATTTGGAAGGAAATGCCACCACGCTGACTGCCCGCGGCCGTCATGATCCATGCGTTTTGCCAAGAGCCGTACCAGTGGTTGAAGCCATGGCTGCCATGGTGATTCTGGATAATTATCTCTTGAATAAAACAGTCAGAATCAGTTAATAGTTAATAGTTTATAGTAAATAGGGCTTTCTTGCGACAAGCAGAGTTCTTATTTACTATAAACTATTTTTTTATCATCTTCCCTCTACTTTAAGCTAGTTTGCTGTACGGCGAAGCCGCTATAAACTATTAACTATTAACTATTTCTAAAGCTTACTGTCCTTTAATAGTTTTGGGCAATATTCATTAAAAAAGCATTTATCGCAGAGCGGTTTCGTACTCTTGCAAATATATCTGCCATGCAGCAGAATCCAATGATGCGCATTCGGAATATCCTCAGCCGGAATGTGTTTCATCAGATAATCTTCTACTTTTCGGGGCGTATCTGCCGTTTTCGGCACCAAACCCATGCGATGACTCACACGATAAACATGCGTATCCACCGCCATCGTAGCATGACCGAACCATACGGCACGAATCACATTCGCCGTCTTGCGCCCCACTCCTGCCAACTTCTCCAAATCATCCGCAGCCTCAGGCACCTCACCTCCGAACATCTCAACCAGCTGGCGAGACATTTCAGCAAGATGCTTCGCCTTGGCATTCGGATAACTCACCGAACTGATCAACTCATAAATATCATCCTCGCTCGCCTGTGCCATGTGCTGCGCATCAGGATAACGGGCAAAGAGAGCAGGCGTAACCATGTTGATGCGTTTGTCGGTGCATTGCGCAGAAAGCAAGGTAGCCACCAGAAGCTGAAATGCGCTACCGAACTGCAACTCGGTAGTTACATTCGGCAGCGCACTTCTGAAATGATTCAATATAAAATCGTATCTTTCCTTACGAAGCATTTCTCTTACTTTTTAGCAGGAGCAGCCTCCTCTTTCTTCAGCTTTCCCTTGTAAGCCTTGTTCAAGCCGGAAATCACCTCTTTTGTAATATCGTAAGCCTTGTCAGCATAGAGCAGGTTATCGCCGCTCTTAGAGAAGATGATGCTGTACTTCTTGTCCTTGTTGTAGCGGGCAAGATAGTTGGCAATGCTGTCGTGGAGCGCCTTGTTGTACTTCTCCTGCTCAGCAGCAAACTCGTTGCTCAAGCGCTGCTGCAAGCCCTGCAGGTCGTTGTTCTGCTTCTGCAGTCCAGCCTGGATAGCCTCAGCCTGCTCGCGAGTGTAAGCATTCTGCTGAATCTTCTGCTGGAAGTTGGCTGCTGCAGCCTGGAGCTGCTGACCCTTCTGCGCAATAGTAGCCTGAATGTTCTGACCCTTCTTCTCCAAGATAGAAGAATACTCCTTAGCAAAGGTATACTGAGTCATGATAGAGTCTACCTCTACATAAGCAATCTTCAATTCAGCAGGAGCCTTGCTCTCTGACTTAGCCTCTACCTGAGGCTGAGATTTGTTGCATGATGCCAATGACAGGGCAGCAACAGCTGCAATTGCCACTGAACCCAAAATGTTCTTTCTCATTTTTTCTATCATATTATATTATTACTATTTTCTAATAAGCCTTGTTGGCTTCCCTTGCCTCGCGGTCCTGATCCACCACACAATGAATGCCCTGCTTGCGCAAGCCCGGATTGTCGTGCACATGCTGGGAAGAGAACTTGCCGTTCTTCTTAAAAATCAACTTTACGCAAAATAATGCCATGCAAATAGCAATTATTAACACGCTTAATAACATTAATTTTATCATTTTTATTACCTTTGCAGTGCCTTAGTGCACTTTTGGGTGCAAAGGTACTATTTTTTTGGGAATAACCAAAACAAAATAGCAGAAATAAATGTTTTATCAAAACAAAATAATAGAAAATAAATGAATAAAAGTGAATTGAAGCCTGCTCTCGTGTTCGAGCAGTTCGCAAAAATCAACGAAATACCTCGTCCTTCCAAGCACGAGGAGAACATGATTGAGTTTTTGAAATCTTTCGGAGAGGCTCATCAGCTCGAAACGCTGGTAGATGAAACCGGTAATGTGCTCATCCGTAAAGCTGCCACTCCAGGCTACGAGCATGCTGAAACCATCATCCTGCAGAGCCACATGGACATGGTTTGCGATAAACTGGTAGATGTTGATTTCGATTTCCACAAAGACGCCATCCAGACTTACGTAGACGGAGAATGGCTTAAGGCAAAAGGCACTACATTGGGTGCTGACGACGGTATAGGCTGCGCCATCGAGCTGGCTATCCTGGCAAGCAACGATATTGAGCATGGTCCTATCGAGTGCGTCTTTACACGTGATGAAGAAACCGGACTGACCGGTGCTCACGGCATGAAGGCGGGCTTTATGACCGGAAAGATGCTCATCAATCTTGACTCAGAGGATGAGGGCGAAATCTTCGTATCCTGCGCCGGTGGTCAGACAACCCATGCCACCTTCCACTTCTCTCGCGAAGAGGCTCCTGCGGGTTATTTCTTCATGGAAGCTTCGCTGAAGGGTCTCAACGGTGGTCACTCGGGCGATGACATCAACAAGAAGCGCGCCAATGCCATCAAGATTCTTGCCCGCTTCCTCTTCCTCGAAAATGAGAAACTGGATGGAAGTCTGCGCCTCGTAAGCTTCAACAGCGGCAAGATGCATAATGCCATTCCTCGCGACGGAAAGATAGTTTTCGCCGTCAAGAATGCTGATAAGGAACAGGTTCGTGCCGACTGGAACATCTTTGCATCAGAAGTAGAAGACGAATTCCACGTAACCGAACAGGCTATGCAGTTCAATATGAGCAGCACCGATGCTGCACCTGTCATCGAGAAAGCTGTAGCTGACAAGTTCGTAATGGCTCTCCAGGCTGTAGACAACGGTCCGCTTACTACCTGTCAGGATGAGGCGATTGCCTGGATGGTAGAAACCTCAAGCAATGTGGCAAGCGTGATGACCGATGAAAGCAGCATCAACATCGTAGCTTCTCAGCGAAGTAACGTGATGAGCAATCTGGAGAACATGACCAACACCGTAAAGGCAGCCTTCCTACTGGCTGGCGCCGAGGTAACTGTAGGCGACAAGTATCCTGCCTGGAAGATGCGCGCCAACAGCGAGCTTACCGACCTGGCTGTGAAGGCTTACGAAAAGCTCTTCGGCAAAAAGCCATTGGTAAAGGGTATTCATGCCGGTTTGGAGTGTGGTCTTTTCTCTGAGCGTTATCCTGAGCTCGATATGGTAAGTTTCGGTCCTACCCTTCGCTATGTTCACACCCCAGACGAGGCTCTTCTCATTCCTACAGTAGAGATGGTTTGGGACCACTTGCTGGAGATTCTCCGCAGCGTGGCTAAATAAGCAAGCGTGCTAAATAAAACAACCAGTTTCATAAAAGCAGCGCGGCTTAATATAAAGAAGATGTCTATGATAAAGAAAATGATGTTTGTCATGGTTTCAGGACTTGTGCTGATGTTCACCTCGTGTGGCGATCAGCACAAGGCTCAATCTCTGGTCAAGGATTTTCTTAATGAAAACCTCGTTGATCAGGACTGCAGCTATGAGCGGTTCTCCCGCCTCACTCCTACCGCCATGATCAGTTTCGACCAGATGAAGGAGATGCGACAAAATGTCAGCAAACTGCCTTACGTCAAGAAGAATATTGATTATAATGATGCAGCTTATCCCGACACCTTATTATATTTAAGGGCTACATACAAGCTGACCAACCATCAGGGCGAGAAGCAGGAAGTAACCCAAACCTTTTATCTTGATAAAGGTTTGACAAGAGTAATCGGGTTTAAGGAAAACTAAAAAAACAGTTAAGAATTGCCTTTCAGCAAGGCAGTAAAAACAGAAAGAGTTGACTAGCATTTTAACTAGCCAACTCTTTTTTCATATAATCTCTTATTTCTTTTCTAGCCAGAGTCAGACGATTCTCAGCCGCTTTATATCCGAGGTTCAGACTTTGGGCAATCTCGCTCACCTGCATTCCTTCGAAAAGGTTCAGGCGGTAAACCTTGCTTCTCTTCTCCGTGAGCCTGGCAATTCCACGCTCCAGAATCTCGTTGGTCTGCTGGGCAGAGAAAACAGATTCGCCATCAACATCATATCTTCCCATCCAGTCGCTAGCTCCCAGGAAGTGTTCATACTCCTCAATCTTATGTTTGCGACGGTAATAATCGATAATCAGATTCTTGGCAATGGTGTATACAAAACATGGTAAGGTTACAGGCGTAATCATCTTATCGCCTCGAAGTAATCGCACAAAAATATTCTGCACGATATCTTCAGCCTCGTCTGCCGGAAGCGAACGCGACATGACATACAACTTCAGCTCGTTGTAGTGTTCAGAGTAATAATCTGCAATAATGCTGTAATTTGAATTTGTTTGTTCCATGATGGCGATTGTTTTAATCATGTTTTTCGTTTTTCTATATTGCAAAGGTAATAAAAAAACAGAAAGCCACCAAAGGAAAGAGAAAAAAAATGTGCTAAATGTTCGTTTTGAAACATTTAGCACATATGATAGAAACAATTTGTAACATGAAATGTTACGCATCGCAAAGTTTTATTTCTTAATTCAAACCCTTTACAGGTTGGATTACTTAATCATGTCAACGCTTCTTTTGAGGAATGCGTCGAGCGAAGCACCCTTCAACATACCATTCTGAAGCAGGGCGAGGTCGATGAGCTGGTGAACAATGTTGTTGTTCTTAGCATAACCCGAGATGATTTCGTTGCGCTTAGCCTTCTCATCGCTGATAGCCTTCTCTGTGTTGTGGACATCATCCTTCTCCTGCTGGGTAATCTCTTCAGGCTTCTTCTTGTTCTGCTCCTGATGGAGTACGGCAAGGCGAGCTTCCTGACCCTTGATTTCTGCAAGGATTGGCTTCAATGTTTCAGCAGTGTTGGCCTCAGCATCTTCCAATACCTTCTTTACCAGAGCATGGTCTGAGTTCAGTACGATGTTGTAGCTGTCTGGCATCTGACCGTAGAAGTTCATGCCTGCCTGGAACTGGCTCATCGCCTTCATACGGCGCATGTACTCGTTCTGGGTGATGAGCACTGGCTGGTTCTGTTCGCCCAAAGCCTGAATCTCTACAAAGAATTCTGTCTTGTCAAGTTGAGGCATCTGAGAGCGGAATACTTCTGTCAAGTTGTCAGACTGCTCTTTGCTCAAATCGGTCTTCTTAGCATCTTCCTTCACGATGAGGCGGTCGATGATGTCGGCGTCAACACGTGTAAAGCGGCTCTTCTCCAGCTTCTGCTCCAGCATGTTTACCATCGGCGTATCGAGCTGACCTTCCATCAGGAGTACAGAATAACCCTTCTGCTTGGCAGCTTCGATGTAAGAATACTGCTCTTCCTTATTGTTGGCATAGAGATAAACCAGGTTGCCGTCCTTATCGGTCTGGTTGTCCTTAATCAGCGTCTTGTACTCCTCGAAAGTAAAGTACTTTCCCTCAACATCTTTCAGAAGCGCGAAGTCCTTTGCGCGCTCGTAGAAATCTTCCTGAGAGAGCATTCCGTAGTTGATGAAGATCTTGAGATCATCCCATTTCTCTTCAAACTCCTTGCGGTTCTCCTTGAAGATAGAGTTCAAACGATCGGCTACCTTCTTGGTGATGTAGGTAGAAATCTTCTTCACGTTGCTGTCGCTCTGAAGGTAGCTTCGGCTTACGTTCAGCGGAATGTCCGGTGAATCGATTACACCATGAAGCAATGTGAGGAATTCTGGTACAATGCCTTCTACCTGGTCGGTTACGAACACCTGGTTGCAATAGAGCTGAATCTTGTTGCGCTGCATGTCGATGCTGCTCTTGATGCGTGGGAAGTAGAGAATACCCGTGAGATTGAATGGGAAGTCTACATTCAGATGAATCCAGAACAACGGATCGTCCTGCATCGGATAAAGGGTGTGATAGAACTTCTTGTAGTCCTCATCCTTCAAGGTGCTAGGAGTCTTTGTCCAGAGAGGCTCCACATTATTAATAATGTTATCCTCATCAGTCTCCACATTCTTGCCATCCTTCCACTCGGTCTTCTTGCCGAAAGCAACAGGCACTGCCATAAACTTGCAGTACTTGTTCAGAAGTTCCTCAATCTTGCTCTTCTGCAGGAATTCCTTGCAATCATCAGCAATATGGAGGATGATGTCTGAACCACGCTCAGCCTTGTCTGCATCTTCGATTTCGAAAGCAGGTGAACCATCGCAGCTCCACTTTACAGCCTTGCTTCCCTCTTTGTAGCTCTTAGTGATGATTTCTACCTTGCTGGCTACCATGAAAGAAGAATAGAAGCCGAGACCGAAGTGGCCGATGATGGCGTTGGCATTCTCCTTATACTTATCGAGGAAGTCAGTTACGCCTGAGAATGCAATCTGGTTGATATATTTATCGATTTCCTCCTCAGTCATACCTATACCATGGTCGCTGATAGTCAAGGTTCCAGCCTTCTCATCGAGAGAGACACGAACGGTTGTGTCGCCTATCTCGCCCTTGAAATCGCCCTGAGCTGCAAGAGTCTTCAACTTCTGTGTAGCATCTACGGCGTTTGAAACCATCTCACGGAGGAAGATGTCGTGATCTGAATATAAGAATTTCTTGATGACAGGGAAAATGTTCTCTGTCGTTACACCAATATTACCTTTCTGTGCCATAATATAAAATGTTTTTATTCGTATTTACTTTATTATTGTTTGGCAAGGGGGCTTACAAATAGCGTGCCAAAATATAAGAAAGGTCTGAAAGCCCCAAATACATCACGCCCTGCAAGGGCAAAAGCTTCGTTGCATCAAGGTATAATCAAAGCTTTTTGCTCTTACAGGGCGTGTAGAGTTCACTTTCGGAAACTGAATCTCATGGTTAAATGTCTCTTGGAAATCCCTTTGCCAAACCGCCTTCGCTTGTTTCCTTGTAAAGCGAAGGTAGGTCATGACCCGTCTGTCGCATTACTTCAACTACACGGTCGAAAGATACGGTATGATGGCCATCTGAGAAGGAAGCGTAGAGGTCTGCATCCAAAGCTCGGGCGGCAGCAAAGGCATTTCGCTCGATGCAAGGAATCTGAACCAGTCCGCAAACCGGGTCGCAGGTCATTCCGAGATGATGCTCCAATCCCATTTCGGCAGCATATTCTACCTGAGCCGGACTGCCTCCGAAAAGCTGACAGGCTGCAGCCGAAGCCATGGCGCAGGCAACACCTACCTCGCCCTGGCAACCTACATCAGCACCACTGATAGAAGCATTCTGCTTTACGATGTTGCCTACCAATCCGGCTGTAGCCAAGGCTCTCAAGATGCGCTGTTCACTCATATCATGAGAAGTAAACATGTGGTAGAGTACAGCTGGCAATACACCACAGGCGCCACAGGTAGGAGCTGTAACGATGGTGCCACCCGAAGCATTCTCTTCGCTCACAGCCAGCGCATAAGCATAAACCAAGCCGCGGCTCTGCAGGGAAGCACGGTAACCCTTCGCCTTTATATAATAGGTGGCAGCCTTACGCTGCAGCTTCAGCGGACCAGGCAAAACACCTTCATGGTCCAAACCATTCCTGATGCTCTGCTTCATCGTTTGCCAAACCATGTCGAGATAATCCCAGATATCTTCCGATTCGCATTTCTCAACATACTCCCAGAATGAGCGTCCGTTATCATAGCACCATTGCTTGATGTCGGCGAGCTTGTTCAGATCATAAACATCCTTGGCGCCCAGCTCTTCGTTGCCGGCTGTACCATCTGATATGGCTCCACCACCAATACTGTAAACGGTCCATTCATCAATAATATCGCCGTTCAGATCCTTGCCCACAAATTTCATTCCGTTGGGATGATAAGGCAGGAAAGTCTGTGGCTGCCAGATAATATTCACAGTTTTATGAGGTCTGAGCACTTCTTCTATTGCCACATCAGTCATGTGTCCCTTACCAGTAGCAGCTAGACTTCCATAGAGGGTTACTTCATAATAAGAAGCGTTAGGGCAACGCTCCAGAAAAAGTTTGGCAGCACGCTGAGGCCCCATCGTATGACTGCTCGATGGTCCCTTACCTATTCTATATAATTCCTTTAATGACTTCATTTTTCTCGTATTTAATATTTTTACTTATTGATTTTTCCCTTTTAATGGGCTCAGTTACTTATTTCTTCAGTTTACCATCCGGAAGTTACTTCATCTGCTTGGCTTTCAGGATGATGACATCCGTGAGAGGTCTGTCGTTGTTCGCCTTATCGGTAGCCACATTCTGAATCTTATCAACCACATCCATGCCTTCAAGCACCTCTCCGAATACAGTGTATCCGTTGTCAAGGTGAGGAACACCACCATGCTTGATGTAGCCCTTCTGCAACTGTTCTGAAGGAATGGCGTAATACTTGCCGTCCCGTTTCAGTTTTTCTACATAATATTCCATCTGCCGTGGAGAAAAATTTCTGCCCCAGGTGATGTAGAAATCAGTAGGCGCCGAAGCTTTGGTCGGATTTTCATCATCTCCTTCGCGAGCAGCACAGAGCTGTCCGCGCTTATGATAATATTTAGGATAGATGATTTCTGCCGGAACCGTATAGTTTACATCAAACTTCTGCGGCTTTTCCATGTTCACCTTTCTGCATGAATAATCGCCACCCTGAATCATGAAATTCTTGATGACACGCTGAAAGATGCAACCGTCATAATAGCCCGAATTGACAAGTTTCAGGAAATTATCCCGATGCTTGGGAGTATCGTTGTAGAGAGCCACGAGAATGTTGCCCATCGATGTTTCCAGCAGCACCTGAGGGCAGGTTGGATCGTGCGGTGTTTCCCAGTCGAGCAGAGAATCGGGCTTAGACGCCACAACTTTTCCGGCTGGTTCTGATGTGTTCTGATTGCCTTCACTCTGAGCGAATGTCGTAACAGGCACCGTAAGAAGAGCGAGTGTCAATAATCTGATGATCTTCTTCATATTTTTGTATAATTTTACATCTATTTATGTTATCGGATGCAAAGATAATGATTTTATTCTAAAAAATTGATTTTTTATGCGGGAAAAGTTACTTTGTTTCATACATTCTTCATATCTTTGCAGCAGAAGACAGAAAATGCAATCAATTATGAAGAAAAAAACATATATTATCATCGCTTTTTGCACTTTCCTCACTACAGAAGCAAGTGCACAGCAACAGGTAAGCTTAGGACCATTGCACAGTCCGGACAGTCCGCGCGAAGAATGGTTGCTGCCTGGCGATACGGTTTACCAGGCAGGAAAACCTATGATTTATCAGGGGAAACCGGTGAAGAATGCATATATGACTCCTGCCCGACTATCAGATAAGAAAGAAACTCTCGGCAAAAACGGATTGCTGGGCGATGCTTCGCTAGACAGCACCTATTATAATAATCCCATCTCCAACCTTACCAACAGCTTGAGTTATCCGTTGGGCTATGGCTGGGGGCTGCACAAAGGATTGAATCTCTCGGTAGATCTTTCTGCCTTTGCCACATTCGGCAAGAATGTGCCTCACAGAGGCGGTTTCACCCAGACCATCGATGCAACCTACTTAACGCCACTCACCAAAGACAACAAACTCTGGCTGGCTCTTGGTACTTATATCAACAACGTAAACTATGGTGGAGACAGTTATCATGACGGCGGAGTCTACGGCATTCTGGGCTACCAGTTTAATGAGCATTGGGAGGCTTACGTTTACGGTCAGCTTAGTGTAGCCAACAATTACAATTCTCTCTACGGCCGTTATGGCGGTTATGGCTATGGTCCCTACGGCTATTCGCCTTGGGGCTACGGAATGTATCCTTGGGGAATGGGCAGAGGAATCATGCCGGGTGGCTACGGAATGGGAGTACCTGGCGCCAACGTTTTAGGAGCCGGTGTAAGATACACTAATTCCAAAAAAACTTTCTCTATCGGCTTAAACGTAGAAGGAGTATGGTATGATAATAAGACGCCGTCCTATTTCAAGCAATACGACTATCCTGTGCCAAAGGCGCCTGAAAAAGATTAAGGAAAAGGATGGTTTTAACTTAAGAAAAAGATAAAGCATAAAAAGAAAGAGGTTCACTTTTCAATATAATGATATTGAAGTGAACCTCTAAGTTTATTCTGAAAAGAATCAGTTTACATAGAATCATCTCTCTCCATGAGATTATACCTATGAGTTTAGATTCTATTCAGCGAGAATCTGGACTATTCTTTCTGCTGAGCGACCATCCCATCTGTCAGGAATGCCCGCTTTCTTCCATTCACCCTTCAGAAGTTTCTGCATAGATTGCTTCAGTAACTCCGGATCTTCAGCAACCAGTTCGTTTGTGCCCACCTTTACAGTTTCAATATGCTCAGTATAGCTGTTGAGCGTAATGCAAGGGACCCCATTGAAGGTAGCTTCTTCAGCCACATTACCCGAATCGGTAATCACACCTTTGGCGTGAGCTGTAAGATAAGCAAACGACAGATAATCCAGCGGCTGAACCACCTGGATTCCACTCTGATGATTACTCTCTTCCTGATAAGCCTTGAATGCGAGCACGAAGCCCAAGGCTTTACCTCGAAGCGGAGCAATCACCTTCACTCCAGCCTGGCGCGCCTCTTCATCTATGACAGAAATGAGCGATTTCATCTCATCAATGTTATTGACGATGGCCTTGCGGTTCAAGGTCAGAACCATATATTCGCCTTCTTTCAGATGAAACTCGTCCATGACTTCAGGACGCTGCATTTTAGACTGAAGGAAGCGGATGTTGTCGATAAGCACATTTCCTACCATATAAACCTTAGACAATTCTGCACCTTCCTTGTTGGCGATGCTGTTGTTTGAAATGCCTGCGGTAAAGAGGATATCTGACAAGCCATCAATCACCAGACGGTTGATTTCCTTTGGCATGGTAATGTCAAAACTACGGGTTCCGGCTGCAATATGAGCAAGCTGCACACCCTGCTTCTTGGTAACAATAGCCACGGCCATGGTTGAAGCAAGATCATCAACCACAATGACAACATCTGTAGCATTCTGCTGCAGATAGCGCTCAAACTGACCCATCACCTGTCCGGTAAGTTCATTCATGTTTGGACAGTCTACGCCGAGATAAGCATCCGGTTTCTGAATGCCTAAGTCATCGAAAAGAGAAGATTCCAAAGTCGGTTCATCCTCTTTTCCTGTGTAAACCAACTGATAGCTGATTTCGTTACCAGCTTCCTGAGCATTACGAATTGCTCTAATTACGGGCGCAACCTTGATAAAGTTAGGTCTTGCACCTGCAACGATACAGATTTTCTTCATTTTTATCCTGTTTTATATTTTTACTTACTGAACTTGCAGTTTACTGATATTCAGAGTGCTTTATTTCTTGAGCCAATCTTGAGCCAAAGGGCATTATCCATTGACTCAGAGGTCTTTATCCCTTAAAAAGGTCTTTGATTCCTCCGATAGAACCCAAGAGATTGGTTGCCTCGTATGGCAGATAAACCACCTTATTATCCTTACCCTGTGCTACTTCCTGCATCATACTGATGTATTTCTGGGCCAGGAGATAGTTGGCTGGATTCGTACTCTGTCCTACAGCTTCCGTAATCTTCTGAATGGCAATAGCCTCGGCCTCAGCCTTACGGATGCGGGCAGTAGCCTCACCTTCTGCATTCAGGATAGCCTGCTGTTTGGCAGCCTCAGCCTTGTTCACGATGGCAGCCTTCTCACCTTCTGAGAGCAGGCGCTGCTTTTCCTTCTCACCTTCAGAAGTCAGGATGGTAGCACGCTTGTTGCGTTCAGCCTGCATCTGCTTTTCCATCGCCTGGAGCACACTCTCAGGAGGTGTAATATCCTGCAACTCTACTCGGTTTACCTTGATTCCCCACTTATTGGTTGCATCATCCAAAACCGCACGGAGTTTGGTGTTAATCGTATCGCGGGAAGTAAGAGTCTGGTCAAGTTCCATCTCACCTATTATATTACGCAAGGTAGTTTGGGTCAGTTTCTCTATGGCGTTTGGCAGATTGTTGATTTCATACACACTCTTGAATGGGTCCACAATCTGGAAATAGAGCAACGCATTTATCTGCATCTGGATATTATCCTTAGTGATTACGTTCTGACGGTCGAAATCGTAGACCTGTTCACGAAGGTCGATGCTGTTTGTATAAACGTATCTTCCGTTTCTCATAGACACAATATCCTTGGCATGGTCAATGAAAGGAATGATGACATTAATACCAGGCTTGAGCGTGGCAAAATATCGTCCGAGACGCTCTATGATTTTCGTCTCACTCTGAGGGATGATCACGATGGTTTTCTTAACCACTACGAGTGCAAGTGCTACTAGAGCCACCAGCACATAAATTCCTATGTTCATGATGTTTATACGATTAAGTGAATAATGTTGACTCTAAACTTTTTCTATCTAAACTTTTTCTACCTTGAGGATGATAGATTCGTGACCTAAGATTCGAACCTTATCGCCTACAGCAAGCGGTTCGGCAAGATGCGGAGCTTCCGCTTTCCAATCATCTCCATCCAGCTTCACTCTACCATATCCTCCGGCAGGAATCATCTCGGTCACTTCCCCTATCTGTCCTGCCAGCGCATCGGCATTACTGCGGCGGTCTTCCCCACCCTTGTGTAGCGATTTCAGCAGATGCGGACGAACCAACCAGATGCTAAGCATAGAGCAGATAGCCCAAACCACTACCTGCACCCAGAAAGGTGCTCCTACTATTGCCACAGGAATGCTGATGAGCGCACCAATGGCAAAACAAGTAACATAGAAATCGCCCGAAGACAACTCTAAGATGAGGCAGATGAACATCACCGATGTCCATATCAGCCAAAGGTTATGAGATAAATACTCCATACTTAACAATTTTAATTTGATTCTTCTAATCCTTATCTTCTGCGGGTTGTAGTCTTCTTTCTGGTTGTAGAAGTCTTGCTCGTAGAACCTACCTTAAAAGTTGTCTGAGGTTTATAATACTTCAGCGCAGTAGGCATTTCCTTCTGCAAGGCAGCAATACGCTTGGCGTCTGAAGGGTGATCACTGAAAATATCGCTCTGATTGCTGCTTGAGCCCTGTGACATTCTCTTCCAGAAAGGAATGGCCTGCTGAGGATCGTAACCTGCCATGGCTGCGAAGATAAGCCCCATGTAATCTGCCTCGGTTTCATTATCACGGGAATACTTCAGATTGCGGAATGAGAAATACTGTCCGGCAACTGCACTTGCCACATTACCTACACCATTACCTACTGTCTGGTTCAACACAGTTCCCAGGATACTTGTACCGGTTTGCTGATTCTGCTGTTTGGTGAGCTGCTCAGCACTATGTTTAGCCACAGCATGAGCTATTTCGTGACCCAAAACGATTGCCAAACCGGTTTCATTCTGAGTGTAAGGCAAAAGTCCTTCATAAACCACGATTTTACCGCCAGGCATACAGAATGCATTGGCAGACTTATCTTGTACCAGGTTGAATTCCCATGAATAATTCTTCACGTCGGCTTCAAATCCATTCTGCTTCAAATAGAGTTCAACAGCATTGGCAAGTCTTTTTCCTACCCGCTGAACCATCGCCGTATTGGCTGCATTGGTCGACTTCTTGGCAGAAGCCATGTACTTTGTGTATTCCTGATTAGACAGACTGAGAACCTGCTCATCGGATACAGAGATGCGATGAGTGCGACCGGTCAGAGGCACCGTCTGAGTAGTGCCGCAAGATGACAGCGCAAGGACTGCCACAACCGTCAGAACTAAAACCTTAAACTTTTTCATCTTAACTTACTTATGTATATTAAATATGTTTATTCATTAAGTTAATGTGCTGTTTAAAACACATTTTCTCTGCAAATATACTATTTCTAGTTGAAACCACCAAAGAAAAATGAGAAAAACATGAAATATAACCTAAAAATAACACAAGATAACTGACAAAAAGGGGTGTACGAAAAAAAGATGGCAAAAAAATAAGGTGTGGCACAATCTTTGCAGTTTCGCAAAACCGTCAGACTGCCAGATGACAGCTGCCCGAGAAAGCAGCATTATCAGCAGACTGGGTTTAAGAAGTATAACATTAAAATATTTTAATATGAACACAAAGAAGGAAGTGCCTGTATTGCTCTTGACAGGCTACCTGGGTAGTGGAAAGACAACCCTTCTCAACAAGATTTTAGCTAACGAAAAAGGTATTAAGTTTGCCGTCATCGTCAACGATATTGGTGAAGTCAATATTGATGCAGCCCTGATAGAAAAAGGTGGCGTAGTAGGTCAGAAAGATGATTCGCTCGTTTCTCTCCAGAATGGTTGCATCTGCTGCACATTGAAGATGGACCTGGTTGAACAGCTCAAGGAAATCGTAGACATGAAGCGTTTCGATTACATCGTCATCGAGGCTTCCGGAATCTGCGAGCCTGCTCCTATTGCACAGACCATCTGCTCTATCCCATCCCTCGGTCCTCAGTACATCGAGAATGGCATTCTGCGCCTTGACAGCATCGTTACCGTAGTAGATGCTTTGCGTATGAAGGATGAATTCTCCAACGGCAGCGACCTGATGAAGAAGAATATGGATGAGGAAGATTTGGCTTCTCTCGTCATCCAGCAGATTGAGTTCTGCAACATCATTCTTCTGAACAAGGCTGCAGAGGTTGAACCAAAGGAACTGGAGCACCTGAAGCAGATTATCCGTGCCATCCAGCCTAAGGCAGAAATCTTTGAATGCAACTATGGTGACGTTGACTTGAATCTGATCGTCAACACCAAGAAGTTTGATTGGGAAACCGTAGCCACTTCGGCCGGCTGGATTCAGGAGATTGAATCAGAAAGAAACGAAGAGCATGAAGAAGATGATAAAGAAGAAGCACATGAACATCATCACGATCATGACGAGGAAGACGAACATGAGCATCATCATCATGACCACGATGACCATGACCACGACCACGATGAGCATGAGCACCATCACCATCATCATCACCACGATCATGACCATGATCATGAAGGCGGAGAAGTTGAGGAATACGGAATCGGCACCTTCGTTTACTATCGTCGCAAGCCTTTCGACCTGGGTCTCTTCGATGATTTCGTAGCAAGAAAATGGCCTAGAGACGTGGTTCGCGCCAAGGGAATCTGCTATTTCGATGATGAGCGCGACATGTGCTACGTGTTCGAACAGGCTGGCAAGCAGAAGACTGTAAAGCAGGCTGGCCAATGGTTGGCTACCATGCCGAAAGACGAACTCGCCCAGGTCTTGATGAATAACCCACAGCTGCAGAAGGAATGGGATCAGGAATTGGGCGACCGCATGATAAAAATCGTATTCATCGGTCAGCATATCAAGGAGCAGAAAGATGCTATCATTGCTGAGCTCGACAAGTGCTTGGCATAAAACAGATTAAAGAAGTAGACAAGCAGAACAGAAGTCTATCTTCAGAACAAATATTGCAGAATCTTATTCTGCCCAGTTCTTAGCAAAAAGCAAAGGAAAAACAGCTCAAAATGAGCAGGAAACAAGAAAAACGGAGGAAAACGAACAAAAAAGTGAAGTTTTTCCTCCGTTTTTTAGTTTAATTCGTTTTTTTTGTTAATTTTGCACCCGAATAATAAAAGCGTAATTAAATATGAAGACAAACTTCAGACCGGCGTATATAAAGGACTTTGCTGCTTGCTGGAAAGTCATCGACCAGGCTCGCCAAAGTATGATAGAATCGGGACGTCACCAATGGACTGAGGAATATCCATCAGAAAAAGACATCAGAAAAGACATAGAAAATGGCAACGCCTTCGTTCTGACAGTAAACGAAGAGGTAGTTGTCTATGGAGCAGTCATATTGAATGGTGAACCCAAATATAAGAAATTAGTAGGCAACTGGATTACTGATGGCGATTATTATGTAATACATCGCTTTGCCACGTTGCCTAGTTTCCAGCGTGAAGGTTTGGCGCGTATTTTCATCAGTAAGGTGAACAGCATGTGCGAGGTAGAAAAAATACCTAGCATCAAGGTTGACACCAACTTTGACAATACGCCGATGATTAACCTTCTGTCTTCGATGGGTTTCTGCATCTGCGGACGTGTAAACTATGGAGGAAACAGAGGTCAGCGTTTCGCCTTTGAAAAACTCTCCATAGCCATGGAACCTGCAGAATAATTTCTTACCATCGAAAAACACAACATTTGATAAACATCCTCAAACATTCATTATGGAAGAGAAACTATTGCAGATGAAGAGCTTGGTTGAAAGACTCAACCAAGCTTCGGATAGTTATTATAACGGAAAAGGCGAACTCATGACCGACTATGAGTGGGACGCCCTTTTCGACCAGCTCAAGAGATTGGAAGAGGAAACAGGCGAAATTCTGCCTGACTCCCCTACTAATCGCGTGTCAGAAGATTCTATCGTAGGAAAGAAAGAGGAGCATGAATTTGCCGCCCTCTCTCTGGCAAAGACCAAACAGGTAAGTGATCTTGTAAAATGGGCAGAAGACCGCCCTATCTGGATTTCATGGAAACTGGACGGACTGACCCTCGTAGTAACCTATGACGGCGGAAAACTCACCAAAATCGTTACCCGCGGTAACGGACACATCGGCACCAACATTACCCACTTGGCTCCAGCCATTTCAGGCATTCCTGCTACCATTTCAGAGAAAGGACATCTTGTAGTAAGAGGAGAAGCCGTCATTTCGTATACTGATTTCGAACAGTTCATCATCGAAAGCGAAGGCGATTACGCCAATCCACGAAACCTCGCTTCAGGCTCACTCACGCTGAAGGATATTGATGAGGTGAAGCAGCGCCACATCCAATGGATTCCGTTCACCCTGGTTTATACTGAGCGGGAACTTACCTCATGGGGCGAACGCATGCAGATGCTGAAAGACCTGGGAATGAATCCTGTAGAACGAGAGCGTATTGACCACCCTACCACAGAAAATATCCAGCTGGAAATAGACAAGTTTACGGAGAAGGTGACAAGCAAGAAGAATCCTTTCCCGGTAGACGGACTGGTGATTTGTTACGATGATACGGCTTATGCAGCTACGGGGTCGGTTACAGGCCACCACGCTACGAGGGCAGGATTTGCCTTCAAATGGCAAGACGAGCATGCAGAGACAGAACTCGACCACATCGAATGGTCGTGCGCAGCCAGCACCATCACGCCTGTAGCTGTTTTCAAACCGGTAGAACTGGAAGGAACCACCGTGCAGCGTGCCTCGCTCTGCAATGTAAGCGAATGCGAGCGTCTGGGCATTGGCGACAAGGGAACCAGACTGCAGGTCATCAAGGCCAATAAGATTATCCCGAAGGTAATCAATATTACAGAGGTTGTGGGGAGTTTCGTCATTCCCAACGAATGTCCGGTCTGCCATGCTCCTGCCGTAGTGCGTGAGAGTGAGAGCGGCACCAAGACTCTCCATTGCACCAATGCAGCCTGCCCAGCCAAACAACTTAAGAAATTTGCCCGCTTCGTCAGCAAGGAAGGAATCAATATTGACGGAATCTCAGAACAGACTGTCTGGAAATTCATCAATCATGGTTTTATCAGGGAATATGCAGATTTCTACAAACTGAAGAATTATGCGTTCGAGATTTCCTGTTTCGAAGGATTTGGCAAGAAGAGCGTAAGCAATCTTCTGGAGAGTGTAGAGAAAAGCCGCCATACTGACGGCCGTCATCTGCTCTACGCCTTGAATATTCCGCTCTGCGGCGGCGATGTGGCTAAAAAACTGCTCAGCCGTTTCAAGGTGAAGGAACTGATAGAAACAGCGCGCCTGAGCATGTTTGATGATGAGTTTGCAAGCATTGATGGCATTGGACCTGAAAAGAGTGCCAAGTTTATCGCCTGGTTCAAGGACGATATTCATTTCCAGCATGTGCAGCATCTGCTGTCCGAGCTGATTATCGAGGAGCAGGAGCCTGTAGAAACGGGAAATAAATGCCAAGGGCTGACTTTCGTCGTAACGGGAGATGTGTATCATTACAAGAACCGCAACGAGCTGAAGGCTTATATTGAAAGCCAGGGCGGCAAAGTTACGGGAAGCGTGAGCAAGAGTACTAACTTCCTGATTAACAACGATGCAGCTTCGCAGAGTTCGAAGAACAAGAAAGCCCATGAACTCAATATTCCAATCATTACTGAGGATGAGTTCATAGAAAAGTTTCAGGAGTAAACAAGTGAATAAAGCGAAATAAAAAGCGAAAGCCAGATTCCGGATTACGGACTTGGCTTTCTCTTTTCTAGTTTTAAGAACCTGCAAATTCTCTGTTATTATTCTCCCAGGAACTGACCCATGAAGAGAATGGCGCCACTGTTACGTTCTGTAATGAAATAAACGAATGGGCGGTTGGCATGAAATTCTACACGTTTCATCTCGTTAGGATCCAGTGAGGTCAGCATCACAGCAGCAGTTACGGCAGCAGCCTTTGTTCCACGCTCGCTTACCTCAATCTTTGCCTTCTGCAACATCTTCGATACGTAGAAGCTGCCATTGGCAAAACGGCTGAAATCTGCCGTACCTGGCTGGAAGATGCTTGGAGCTCCCAATTTACTGATAATCTGGTTGAGCGACAAATCCATCTCTGTGGTAAACTTAGGGAATTTTAAATCTACCTGGCAACGGTCCATGTCATTACTCAACTTCTGAAGTTTATCAGCATTCATCTCCTTCATCACCTCGCTGATGCTCTTGCCAGCCTTAGGAAGAAGAACGGTCATCTGATAACTTCCATTTCCGTATGGCAGCTCTACAGCCTGCAACATATCATTTTCAGTATAGGCAAACTTCTTGTTCTGGTGCATCATGTTCACCTTCTTAATATCGCGGGTGTAACCGCTGAAGTTCTCGAGGCGGGTGTTCTTCGCATCAAACTTCTCCTGCCAGATTCCATTAAAATAAATAGCATTCAGAAGGTAAGAAACGGCTGCAGGGTCTACCTGGTCGATGATGCTAGGAATCATGCCTTTAGTCTGCTTCTTGCACCAGTCATTAATACGAGTGGCAGATTTAGGAGAGGTAAAGTCCATGCTCTCCACGCCAGCCTGATAAGAATCGGCCACGGTGTGAGCGAAATCGCTGTTCAATGTGAAATTCTTGTTGATAGCGATAAAGTTGGCAATATTTACGGTTGTCTGCTTGTCGAGCTTGCCAGCCGAAAGCATCAGCGCCTTATAACAGTCGTTGAGTTCCTTCACGCTCACGCCCTCGCAACCGATTGCCTTCAGAATCTCCTGCTGAGTCATGCCGTCGGCACCATTTGCAAGCATTCCCATCAGATAGGCGATACTCATTGGCGAAACCACCTCAGAATCCATGCCGCTGATCTGCTGATAGAGTCTGAAAGCGAAATCATTATTCTTCTTCACGATGTTCTGCTGAGCCTCTGAGAGAATAAGATAACTCTCGTCCATTTCCTCATCTGCTGACGGACGGGCAGCCTCTGCCTCCGTTATCTTCTCAGCCTTTGTTGCGTTCTCATTCTGTGCATTCTTGCTAGTGCTGCAAGAAGTCATTGCCATTGCAGCTGAAGCTAAAACAGCTGCACTAAATACTTTCTTGTTCATATTTCTCTAATTTATTAGTTCATTTTAATGACTCAACGCTCCTGAACCCAAAGGGACTGTTCCTCTTTAAAAGGCAGTTCCCGAATCGGAATCTGAATCGTGAGTTCTGAAGATAAAATGAAAAATCGGCTAATCCTTGCACGGGAAAAGCCGATTTTACTATTTCTTAACAAAAACATCTATGTTCATTACAAAAAAATCAATGCAGCGGTGCCTCTTCCGAAGGTCTGCCAGGCTTTATTCTGAGATGATATCTGTTTCCATCATATTCCACGCGCATGATGTTCGTCCTGTTGGTCTTCATCTCATCGCTCGAATGAGCTACAAGATGTTCGTATAGATCGATTGCCACATGACCCATCGTTCTGCGCAGATTGATTTCAATGCAAGGAACCACGCCCAGTCCGGTTCTGTTTTCGTCCTCACCTTCCTGATTCAGCACAGCCTCGCAGAATTCATCCTTCTCCCCTTTCGTGCAGATCATCATGTCAACGCCGAACGGACCACTGTAAATATCCTTCAGCGCCGGCTCCATTACCTCGATGATGCGCTGTCTGATTCCGACAAGCTGCGCCTCGCTAATGAGCGGTTTCATCATTTCCACCTTATCATCTTCAGAGCAGAGCACATTGCCCGAATAGGCGTTCTTGATCGTATCGAAGAGCGAAAGACCGCGATAGAGCACCTTACCGTCTTTCATTTCAAACTCCATGGCGAAATCTCTCACCTTATTATATAAAGGTTCTACGGTTACGCCGCCCTGATGATAAATCATGTTTGCCACCCATCTTTCGAAGGTAGGATAATCTCCGGCTGTTCTGAAGTCCTCAGCACTTACATATTTCACTCCCCTCCCGCTGCTGCTCCAGGGAGCCTTGACAACAGCTTTGCCGTGCTGGAGAATAAGTTCTTTGACGCGGGTCGTCTCAGTAACATATTCCACGCCTCGCTGCAGATGAAGGGCAGCCCATTGCCTGCTGCTCACCTCGCGTACCTTATTTAATAAAGCATCAGTCGGCAACATAATCTCCGGCATTCCCAAACGCTCCAACTCACCTTTCAGCGACAGGTTCCATCCCCAGGGATGAACACTGTCCAGAAATTCAGTCTTGAGCAGATGCTTCAGCTGAGGCTTGGTGATGAACTCAACCTTGCTGTTCAGTTCAGCCCCAAAATGGCGCACCCTGTTCTTCGCAAAATCAATATCATCCACAAGTACGAGGTCGCCCTCTCCCGCCCAAAGAGCCGGAATGAAAGCAAGATCACTTCTAAGTTGTCTACCCGCATGAGGCGCGGTGAACTGTTTCAGATTTGCAGCCAAAGCCAAATCATGTTCTGGATTGAAAATATATAACTTCATGGTGCAAAGATATAAAGAAAAGTGCAAAAAAGGGCAGAAAATCCCCATTTTTACTTAGACAAGTGCTAAATAATGAAAAAAAAGTTACTTTTTGCTATCTAGAGTTTGCAAATTAGAAATATTTAATTACCTTTGCATCGTAAAAACAATTAGAAACGATATAAACTCATGGAAGAAGCATTCTTCAGAACACATACATACCTCGTAGAGCATACGGACGCACCAGTAAGACGCACTCTGATGGACGAAATCGACTGGAGCGACCGTTTGATTGGCATAAAGGGAACACGCGGTGTAGGTAAGTCTACATTCCTCCTTCAATATGCCAAGGAGCACTTTGGCCCTACTGACCGCAAGTGCCTGTATGTGAATATGAACAATTTCTATTTTCAAAGCAGAGGAATCGCAGATTTTGCCGGTGACTTTGTTCGCCACGGCGGCAGAACCCTTCTCATCGACCAGGTCTTCAAGCAGTCGGACTGGAGCAAGGAGCTGCGCAAATGCTACGACCTCTATCCAGAGTTAAGAATCGTGTTCACAGGTTCCAGCGTGATGAGACTGAAGGAAGAGAATCCTGAGCTCAATGGAATCGTGAAAAGCTATAATTTGCGAGGCTTCTCTTTCAGAGAGTTTATCAACCTGCAGACTGGCAACAGTTTCCAGCCATATACACTCGATGAAATCTTGCGCAATCACGAGCACATCATCAAGCAGATACTACCTAAGGTGAGCCCGATGAAATACTTCCAGGACTACTTGCATCATGGATTCTATCCATTCTTCCTGGAGAACCGCAACTTCACAGAGAATCTACTAAAGACAATGAACATGATGACCGAGGTAGACATCCTCCTCATCAAGCAAATCGAACTGAAATATCTCACCAAGATCAAGCGGCTCTTCTATCAGCTAGCTGTAGAAGGTGCCAAGGCTCCCAACGTGAGCCAGCTTGCCGAAGAGATCAACACCAGTAGAGCTACGGTAATGAACTACATCAAGTATCTTGCTGATGCGCGACTCATCAACATGATTTACCCTACCGGGCAGGAGTTCCCAAAGAAACCATCCAAGGTGATGATGCACAACTCCAACCTGATGTACGCCATCTATCCTATCAAGATAGACAAGCAGGAGGTAATGGAAACATTCTTCGTCAACTCGGTCTGGAAAGACCACAAGGTAAGCCAGACCGGCAAGGACCATTACTTCATTGTAGATGGTGAGAAGAAGTTCAGAATCTGCGATGCGCAATCTCCAAACAAGGTGCGCAACAATCCCGACATCATCTACGCCCGATACAATACCGAGGTAGGCAAGGACAACAGGATTCCGTTATGGCTTCTGGGGTTCCTTTATTAGGGAATGTTGAATGTGGAGTGTTGAATGTTGAATTGCCTAACGGCATCAGCATGAAGACACATAAGGGCGCAAGCCTAACTCAACACTCAACATTCAACACTCAACATTAGAATAAGAACATTAGAATAAGAATGAATTAAATACAAAACATTTTTAATATTTTATCT
Source organism: Segatella copri (assembly GCF_015074785.1). Taxonomy (NCBI): domain Bacteria; kingdom Pseudomonadati; phylum Bacteroidota; class Bacteroidia; order Bacteroidales; family Prevotellaceae; genus Segatella; species Segatella copri. The sequence goes on along the minus strand of NZ_CP042464.1, from coordinate 1,033,252 downwards.
AAAAGTAAAATGGCTAAAGAGAAAAAATTTATCACTTGTGATGGTAACACAGCTGCCGCACACGTAAGCTACATGTTTACTGAGGTTGCTGCTATCTACCCTATTACTCCATCATCACCAATGGCGGAGCATGTAGATGAATGGGCTGCCAAAGGTCGTAAGAACCTTTTCGGTCAGCGAGTTTCTATCCAGGAAATGGAATCAGAGGCTGGTGCTGCCGGTGCAGTTCACGGTTCTCTCCAGGCTGGTGCCTTGACTTCAACTTACACTGCTTCTCAGGGTTTGTTGCTGATGATTCCTAACATGTACAAGATTGCTGGTGAGTTGCTCCCTTGCGTGTTCAACGTATCAGCTCGTACATTGGCTTCTCACTCACTTTGTATCTTCGGTGACCACCAGGACGTAATGGCTTGCCGCCAGACAGGTTTCGCTATGTTCTGCTCAGGTTCTGTTCAGGAGGTTATGGACCTCTCTGCAGTTCCTCACTTGGCTACATTGGAGACAAAGGTTCCTTTCATTAACTTCTTCGACGGTTTCCGTACTTCTCACGAGTACCACAAGATCGAGGAGATGGATATGGAAGACATCCGTCCATTGGTTAAGGATGAGTTCATCGAGGACTTCCGTAACCGTGCTTTGACTCCTGAGCGTCCTGTTACTCGCGGTACCGCTGAGAACCCAGAGACATTCTTTACTCACCGTGAGGCTTGCAACACTTACTACGATGCAATCCCTGAGGTAGTAGAGAAGTACTGCCAGGAGATGACTAAGATCACTGGCCGTGAGTACCACCTCTTCAACTACTATGGTGCTGAGGATGCTGAGAACATCATCATCCTGATGGGTTCTGCTACAGAGCCAGCTCGCGAGGCTATCGACTACTTGAACAAGCAGGGCAAGAAGGTTGGTATGGTTGCAGTTCACCTGTACCGTCCATTCTCTGTTGACTTCCTGAAGAAGGTTATCCCAGCTACTGTTAAGCGCATCGCTGTTCTCGACCGTACTAAGGAGCCAGGTGCAGAGGGTGAGCCATTGTACCTCGACGTTAAGTCAGCTCTCTACGATGACGAGCGCAAGCCATTGATCGTTGGCGGTCGCTACGGTCTCGGTTCTTCTGATACAACTCCAGCTAAGATCGTTGCTGTATTCAAGAACCTCGAGTTGCCACAGCCAAAGAACCACTTCACTGTAGGTATCGTTGATGACGTTACATTCACTTCTCTCCCAGAAGAGGAGGAGATCCCAATGGGTGGCGACGACTTGTTCGAGGCTAAGTTCTACGGTTTGGGTGCTGACGGTACTGTTGGTGCTAACAAGAACTCAGTTCAGATTATCGGTAACAATACTAACAAGTATTGCCAGGCATACTTCTCTTACGACTCTAAGAAGTCTGGTGGTTTCACCTGCTCTCACTTGCGTTTCGGCGACAGCCCTATCCACAGCGCATACCAGGTAAATACTCCTAACTTCGTAGCTTGCCACGTACAGGCTTATCTCCACATGTACGATGTAACACGTGGTTTGCGTAAGAACGGTTTCTTCCTGTTGAACACTATCTTCGACGGTGAGGAGTTGGTTAACTTCATCCCTAACAAGGTAAAGCGTTACTTCGCTCAGAACAACATCACTGTTTACTATATCAACGCAACTAAGATTGCTCAGGAGATTGGTCTCGGTAACCGTACCAACACCATCCTCCAGTCTGCATTCTTCCGTATCACAGAGGTTATTCCTTTGGATCTCGCTGTAGAGCAGATGAAGGCATTCATCGTTAAGTCTTACTCTAAGAAGGGTCAGGACGTTGTTGACAAGAACTTCGGCGCTGTTGACCGTGGTGGTGAGTACAAGCAGTTGACAGTAGATCCAGCTTGGGCTAACCTCGCTGACGATGAGGCTAAGGAGGATAACGCTCCAGCATTCGTTAAGGAGCTCGTTCGTCCTATCAACGGCCAGGCAGGTGACCTCTTGAAGGTTTCTGACTTCGTTAAGCACAACACAGTTGACGGTACATGGCAGAACGGTACTTCAGCATTCGAGAAGCGTGGTGTTGAGGCATTCGTACCAGTATGGAACGTAGAGAACTGTATCCAGTGTAACAAGTGTTCATTCGTTTGTCCTCACGCAGCTATCCGTCCATTCGTATTGACCGACGAGGAGCTTGCAGGCATCGAGGGTCTCGAGACTCAGGATGTAAAGGCACCTAAGGCTTTGGCTGGTATGCACTTCCGCATCGAGACATCAGTACTCGACTGTCTGGGTTGTGGTAACTGTGCTGACGTCTGCCCAGGTAAGAAGGGTGAGAAGGCGTTGACAATGGTTCCATTCAACGTAGACGCAGAGGATATGATCAAGGAAGCAGCTAATTGGGAGTACCTCGTACACAAGGTAGCTTCTAAGCAGGATCTCGTTGACATCAAGCAGAGCCCTAAGAACTCTCAGTTCGCTCAGCCATTGTTCGAGTTCTCTGGTGCTTGCTCTGGTTGTGGTGAGACTCCATACGTTAAGTTGATTTCTCAGCTCTTCGGTGATCGTCAGATGATTGCTAACGCTACTGGTTGTTCTTCTATCTACTCAGCTTCTATCCCATCAACTCCATATACAAAGAACGCTAAGGGTCAGGGTCCTGCATTCGACAACTCATTGTTCGAGGACTTCTGCGAGTTCGGTCTCGGTATGGTAATGGGTAACAAGAAGATGAAGGAGCGTATCGCTCACTTGCTCGAGGAGGCTAAGGCTAGCGAGAAGGTTTCTGCTGAGTTCGTAGCTGCTGCTGACAAGTGGATGGCTAACATGAACGATTCTGAGGGTTCTAAGGAGGCTGCTGCAGAGTTGAAGCCTCTCATCGCTGCTTGCGCTGAGAAGGGTTGCCCTATCTGCAAGGAGCTCAAGACTTTGGATCACTACCTCGTTAAGCGTTCACAGTGGATCATCGGTGGTGACGGTGCTTCTTATGATATCGGTTACGGTGGTCTCGACCACGTATTGGCTTCTGGTGAGGATGTTAACATCCTGGTACTCGATACTGAGGTTTACTCTAACACTGGTGGTCAGTCTTCTAAGTCTACTCCACTCGGTGCTATCGCACAGTTCGCTGCTCAGGGTAAGCGTATCCGTAAGAAGGATCTCGGTTTGATGCAGACTACATATGGTTACATCTACGTAGCTCAGGTAGCTATGGGTGCTGACAATGCTCAGACATTGAAGGCTATCCGCGAGGCTGAGGCTTATCCAGGTCCATCACTCATCATCGCTTACGCACCATGTATCAACCACGGTTTGAAGCGTAAGGGCGGTATGGGTCGTTCACAGCACGAGGAAGAGTTGGCTGTTGAGTGCGGTTACTGGCACTTGTGGCGTTACAACCCACTGTTGGCTGATGAGGGTAAGAACCCATTCACACTCGACTCTAAGGCTCCTAACTGGGAGAACTTCCGCGACTTCCTGCTCGGTGAGGTTCGTTACCTCTCTGTACAGAAGGCATTCCCTAAGGAGGCTGATGAGCTCTTCTCTCAGGCAGAGAAGATGGCTAAGCTCCGTTACCAGACTTACGTTCGTAAGAGCCAGGAGGACTGGAGCGAGCAGATCTAATCTAGCGAGATTTCAATAGGTTAAATATATAATCTCCGAAGACCTTGGTTGCGTTCTGCAATCAAGGTCTTTTTTGTTTAAAAATGCTCCATATTCATGTAAAAATTGGAAATAAGAGATGAAACATAGGGAAAAATCATGATTTTAAAATTGAGTTCTTTAGGGGCAATTTAGAATACTTTTGTTAAGAAAACAGAACATTCACATGTGGTATAAGACGGGCTGAAAGCCCAAAAGCTCTTAGGCCAGGGCATCGCCCTGGGTAATTATGAACTTCTGCCCTTTCAGGGTGTATTGGGTAATTTCAACCGTACAGATCGAACTATTGCGGATTTTTAATCCGCTAAAAGAAACGGAGCAAGAAGCGCAATCAGACTGAGCAATGTAAATTATCCTTACCTACCCAAAACAGAAACCAAAAGAGGCAAAAATCAGTGCTTTTTAGTGAGTTTTCGAAGAAAAAAAGCAAAATATGAGGGGTAGGATGATGTTTTAACCCCTCTACTAAGAGTGAAAAATGCACCTCCTCTGACTCGAAATCATGCTCCAAAGGTAGGTATTTTTGACAAATACAATGAATTGGGATATAGGAAATGAGTACCTGAGCGGTACAGCGTGCAGTATTCCACACCAGAATATGTAGATTATTATTATACACATACAAATAAAGCACAACTTACATAAACTTTCGTAATCATCTCATATACAAGCAATTTAGAACTATCAAATACACTAACAAACAACCAATTCAAGCATTACACTTAGTGGGTCATTAGGTCAAAGTCATTTAGGGTCATTATGTTTTCCGAGAGTAAAAAAGTCACTATAGATATATATAAATATATATTTATATATACTATAGCAGCAAAGTGACATTTACTTTTTCAAATGACCCTAAATGACATTGACACCAAATGACCCCTTTTCATTTCTTCAGCTACTTCCGAGTCTTTTTCTTGCTTTTCATTGTTTCTGTAACAAAGTTCAGCTAGAAAACCAATAGAAATCAGTATCAATCAATCACTTACACTACTTCTCCGAAAGAAAGTCAGGGTAAAAGCTTGCATTCTGCCCAAAAATGTTGTATCTTTGCACCGGCAATCGAAAGAACAGCCTTTTGTGCCTTGCTCAGGTCTTCTCTTAAGACCAGCACGGGTCATAAATGATGGCAGGCGCTGGTCATCAATGAAGACCCCGAAAACGGCAGGAACGGGGCATTCTGGGGAGTTGCTTAAAGAAACAAAAATTTGAACAAGAAGAAAATAATATGATTACAGTTGATGGATTGACCGTAGAATTTGGCGGCACCACCCTATTCAAAGACATTTCCTTCCAGATCAACGAGAAGGACCGTATAGCCCTGATGGGAAAGAATGGCGCAGGAAAGAGCACCTTGCTCAAGATTATCGCCGGTGTGAGAAATGCTACTCGTGGCACCGTTTCCGCTCCCAAGGATTGCGTCATCGCCTATCTGCCTCAGCATCTGATGACCGAAGACGGCAGAACCGTATTCGAGGAAACCTGTCAGGCGTTTGCCCATCTGCACGAAATGCAGGCTGAGATTGACCGCATCAACAACGAGCTTACCACCCGTACCGATTACGACAGCGATGATTACATGCAGCTCATTGAGAAAGTATCCTCTCTCTCAGAGAAATTCTACGCCATCGACATGACTCATTTCGAGGAAGATGTAGAGAAGACGCTGCTCGGTCTCGGTTTCGAGCGCTCTGATTTCAACCGCCCTACAAGCGAGTTTTCGGGAGGATGGAGAATGAGGATTGAGCTGGCAAAACTGCTCTTGAAATCGCCAGACGTACTGCTGCTCGATGAGCCAACCAATCATCTCGACATTGAATCCATCGGCTGGCTCGAAGACTTCATCATCAACAGTTCGAAAGCAGTAGTTGTCATCAGCCACGACCGAAAATTCGTTGACGACATTACAACAAGAACCATCGAAGTAACCATGGGCCGCATCTACGACTACAAAGCCACTTACAGCCAATATCTGGAACTGCGTAAGGAACGCCGCGAACAGCAGATGAAGAAATATGAGGAACAGCAGAAGATGATTGCTGAAACCAAGGACTTTATAGAACGCTTCAAAGGCACTTATTCTAAAACCTTCCAGGTGCAGAGCCGCGTGAAGATGCTAGAGAAACTGGAACTTATCGAAGTGGATGAAGAAGATACAAGTCGCCTTCGACTCAAGTTCCCGCCGAGCCCACGAAGCGGTGCTTATCCGGTTCAGATGAGCGATGTGGCGATGTCGTTTGATGACAAGAAGATTTTCAGCGGCGTGAATCTTACCGTAGAAAGAGGCGACAAGATTGCCTTCGTGGGAAGAAACGGAGAGGGTAAGTCAACGCTTGTGAAATGTATCATGGGTCAGCTTCAGAACGAAGGAAAGTTGGAATTGGGACATAATGTGCAGATAGGTTATTTCGCCCAGAACCAGGCTTCTCTGCTCGATGGCGAACTTACCGTATTCCAGACCATTGATGATGTTGCCAAAGGTGAAATCCGCAACAAGATACGCGATTTGCTCGGAGCCTTCATGTTTGGCGGAGAGGATTCTACCAAGAAGGTGAAAGTATTGTCGGGAGGTGAGCGCACCCGCCTTGCCATTCTCAAACTGCTGCTGGAGCCGGTGAATCTGCTGATTCTCGATGAGCCTACCAACCACCTCGACCTGAAGACCAAGGATGTGCTGAAGCAGGCATTGCTCGATTTCGACGGAACGCTCATCGTAGTTAGTCACGACCGTGATTTCCTCGATGGTCTTGTCAGCAAGGTTTATGAGTTCGGTCATGGTCGCGTCCGCGAACATCTCTGCGGCATTTACGAATTCCTGGAATCGAAGAAGATGGAAAATCTTCAGGAACTGGAGAAGAAACAATAACCCCTATTCTATTGTTTTCTTATCAAAAAATATTTCAAGCATAAAACAAAAGTCCTGATGTTTCAAACAAACGAAACATCAGGACTTTATTCTTTCTATCTATTCGGAAAAACCATTCCCGAAAAATTCTATTCGGAAAAATTTTCTTCCGGGAATTACCAAAGCTCCAGGCGCTGGTTCTTAGGAATGAACAGCTTATCGCCCTGCTTTACACCAAATGCCTCATACCATGCATCGATGTGAGGAAGCGCACCATCAACACGCCACTTGCCGAGAGAATGAGGATCATCCTTTACGCGGTTGCGGATTTCCTTATCAGTAATGTTCTGTCCCCAAACACCTGCATAGGCGAGGAAGAAACGCTGGTCAGGAGTAAAACCATCCTTGTTCTTCAATGGCTTCTTGGCTGTAGCATTCTTGAAGGCATTGTATGAAACCATCAAACCACCATGGTCGGCAAGGTTCTCGCCGAGGGTGAAACGACCGTTGGCATTCAGATCAGGCAACACCTTGATGTTGCTGAAGAAATCAGCATACATATCAGCACGCTTGTTGAAACCTTCTGCATCAGCTGCAGTCCACCAGTCCTTCAGATTACCGCTAGCATCATACTGACGACCCTGATCATCGAATCCGTGAGTCATCTCATGGCCGATTACTACGCCGATAGCACCATAGTTGAATGCTGCATCAGCCTTAGGATCGAAGAAAGGATACTGGAGAATACCGGCTGGGAAGCAGATCTCATTGGTAGTAGGATTGTAGTAAGCATTCACGGTCTGAGGAGTCATGAACCACTCATCCTTATCTACTGGCTTTCCTGCCTTCTCTGCAATCTCCTTATCGTTGGCAAACTTGCGGCAAGCCAACACGTTCTCATAATAGCTCTTAGATGGGTCGATGCTGAGCTTGCTGAAATCTGTCCACTTGTTAGGATAACCAATCTTTACATAGAACTTGTCGAGCTTGTTGTGAGCAGCTTTCTTTGTAGCCTCGCTCATCCAGGTCTGAGCATCGATACGCTGACCGAGGCTGATCTGAAGATTCTTCACGAGAGTCTCCATCATCTTCTTAGAGCTTTCTGGGAAATAGCGCTTGCAGTAGATGCGACCGAGCGCCTCGCCCAACTGAGCCTCTACCTGAGCAGTAGCACGCTTCCACAGAGGATAATCCTCCTTACGGCCACTCATAGTCTTGCCAAAGAATTCAAAACGGGCTTCGCGAATCTCATCGCTGAGGTAAGAAGCAGAACTACTGATGATGTCCCACTCCATCAAAGCCTTCAATGTGCCTGCACATTCTGCAGCAGCCACCTTGTCATAACCGGCGAAGAAAGCAGGCTGACCTACGATCATCTCCTTGAGATATTCGCTCTTGATTCCCTCGGCGTTGGCAAGTGCCTCAAGAGGAATGTTAGGATAATTCTCCTTGAATTCTGCCAAGGTCATCTTGTTGTAGTTTGCCTGAGGATCACGAAGTTCGGTACGGCTCTTAGAGAAAGTAGCGAGCGTTGTTTCGTGAAGGAATACGGCAGAAGCCTTCTTGGCAGCTTCATCAGCAGAGAAACCATAGAGCTGGAACATCTTGCTGAGGTAAGTCTTATAAGCCTCACGGATAGCTACAGTTGCAGCATCGTTGTTGAGGTAATAATCCTTGGCACCGAGAGTAAGACCGCCCTGCATCAGGTTGTAGATGTTCATGGTTACGTTCTTCTCATCGGCAGCGAAACCTGCGCCATAGCTCAAACCGAGACCCATCCATGCATACTTAACCTGAAGCTTCTGAAGCTCGTCCTTGGTCTTGGCAGCTTCAATCTCATCCATAAGAGGCTTTACTGGAGCGATTCCAGCCTTGTTGCGGCTGTCAACATCCATAGAGAGTTTGTAGAAATCAGACAATTTCTGCTCAATGGTTCCAGTCTTGTAAGTCTTCTTCTGGAGTTCAGAAAGAATGGTGTTGATGCGTTTGTTGTTGTTCTCAGCCAGCTGGTCAAAACTACCATAACGGCTGTAAGCGGCAGGAAGAGGATTGTTCTTCTGCCATCCACCTGTAGCAAACTGATAGAAACTGTCTGCTGGCTTCACTGTCTTGTCGAGATTGCTCATGACAAGACCCGATTTGTTCTGAGCATCAGTGCCTAACGGCAGAGCTGCGATCAGCATCATCGGTAAGATCATCTTCATTTTCATTTTCTTCTCTTTATTTTATATTAATGTTACTGTTATTTCGAAACTTCTTCCAATTCTTCCGAAAGGAGCATCCAGCGCTCGTTCTCCTCATCGAGACCCTTCATGAGTTCGGTGTATTCAGTAACGAGTTCCATGTTGGTTGCATTTTCCGGTTTCATCAGGAGTTCATCAATCTCCTTCTTTCTCGCTTCCAGTTTCTCAATCTTCGCCTCACATTCCTTCACGGCTTTCTCAGCCTTGCGGATCTTCTTCTGCTGTTCCTTATGTTCAGCGTAGCTCTGCTTGCCGGATGTGGCAGAGGCAAGACTGTCGGCTGTAGAACCTGATGCGACAGAAGAGCCGGAAGTATTGGCAGAAGGCGAACCGGCAGAAGCCATGCTCTGGTTGGCAAGAGCCTGATTGATGTTCTCGGCATTATGGGCACGGAGATAATCGTAAATACCACCGAGATGCTCACGAACCTTGCCGCCGCCAAACTCATAGACCTTATCTACCAGACCATCGAGGAATTCACGGTCGTGGCTCACGATGATGGCTGTTCCATCGAAAGCCTTGATGGCTTCTTTCAGCACATCCTTCGACTGCATGTCGAGATGGTTGGTAGGCTCATCGAGAATGAGGAGATTCACCGGTTCGAGCAGGAGCTTGATCATAGCCAGTCGGCTGCGTTCTCCTCCACTCAGAACCTTGACAAACTTCTCAGAAGTCTCGCCGCCAAACATGAAGGCGCCCAGGAGATCGTTCACCTTCAGACGCATTTCGCCTGTTGCCACATTGTCGATAGTCTGGAAGATGGTAAGATTCTCATCCAAGAGCTGCGCCTGATTCTGGGCGAAATAACCGATCTGCACATTATGACCAATCTTGAGAGTTCCGGTGAAAGGAATCTCACCCATGATACATTTTACCAGGGTAGACTTACCTTCGCCGTTCTTACCCACGAAAGCCACCTTCTCGCCACGCTTGATGGTAAAGGTAACATGGTCGAAGACGGTGTGTGCGCCGTAATCCTTGCGCACCTCATCACAGATGATAGGATAATCGCCACTTCTGAGACAAGGAGGGAATTTGAGGTGCATCTGCTTGTTGTCAACCTCATCCACCTCGATAGACACGATTTTCTCAAGCTGCTTGATTCTGCTCTGCACCTGAACCGCCTTGGTAGGCTTGTAGCGGAATCGCTCGATGAAATCCTTGATGTCGGCAATCTCCTTCTGCTGGTTTTCGTAAGCACGGAGCTGCTGCTCGCGGCGTTCGGCACGCAACACCACATACTCATCGTATTTCACCTTATAGTCTTCTACCCTTCCGCAAGTAATTTCGAGAGTACGGTTAGTTACATTGTTGATGAAAGCACGGTCGTGGCTCACCAGAACCACAGCCTTGGCACTCTGCGCCAGGAACTGCTCCAACCACTGGATACTTTCAATATCAAGGTGGTTGGTAGGCTCATCGAGGAGCAGTACATCAGGCTTCTGCAACAGAATCTTGGCAAGTTCGATACGCATTCGCCAACCGCCGGAAAACTCCTTGGTAGGGCGCTCGAAATCATCGCGCGTAAAGCCAAGACCGCTCAAGGTGCGCTCTATCTCAGCCTCATAGTTTTCGCCACCCATCATCATGTAGCGTTCATGTTCCTGGGTAAACTTCTCTACGAGCTGGGCATAGCTTTCGCTCTCATAGTCGGTGCGGTCGGCCATTTCCTGCTGCATCTTGTCCAGACGCGCCTTCATCTCGGTATTATGGGCGAAAGCCTTGCGGGTTTCCTCTTTCACGGTCGTATCGTCCTGCAGTTTCATCACCTGTGGCAGATAGCCGATAGTGGTTTCGTTAGGAATAGCCACAACGCCGTCAGTAGGTTTCTGCAAACCGCAGAGAATCTTGAGCATCGTAGATTTTCCTGCACCATTCTTACCCACCAGGGCAATGCGGTCGCGATCGTTGATGACGAAACTTACATCATGAAAGAGAGGCTTGACGCCAAACTCTACTTTCAGTCCTTCTACTGAAATCATCTATTTTAATTTATAATTTACAATTAATAATTTACTGAACTTTCGCACGTGGTTCAAGTACGGGCTGAAGGCCCAAAAGCTCTTAGCCCAGGGCATCGCCCTGGGTATAATGGCAGCGCAACAATGCGCCCTGTAAGGGCAAAAGCTTTGTAAATTGCCTGGTACTTGAAAGCTTTTGCCCTTTCAGGGCGACAAACTTGCGTCCATGATTACCCAGGGCGTTGCCCTGGGCTAGGAGCTTCTGCCCTTTCAGGGCGTGTGGAGCTCACTTGCGAAACTTGAATAATTGATAGTTTTCCTAACTCCTTTTACGGAATGAGCAGGGATGAATCTCCATAACTCAGGAAACGGAAATCATGCGAAAGAGCATAATCGTAAACCTTCTTCCAGTCGCCCTTGAGGAAAGCACTCACCAGAAGCAGGAGTGTGCTCTGAGGCTGATGGAAATTGGTGACCAGCATCTTCACAATCTTATACTGATAGCCAGGAGCAATGATAATCTGCGTGCTGGAATGGAGAGCCTCCAAGCCGTTGCGGTCCAGATAATCAATGATTGCCTGGATAGCCTGCATCGGAGTGATTCCATCTACCAGATTGCCATCTTCAGAAAGCTCGTAAGGATCCCACTGTTTTACGTGCAGATCTTCTTCATTTGCCTCAGGATGCTTCAGCAGATGAACGCCCATGTAATAGAGACTCTCGATGGTACGAACGCTGGTTGTTCCTACGGCAATGACCCGGCACTCGTGCTTGATGAGTTTTTCCAGACTGCGACGATGAACAACAATGTATTCCGTATGCATCTGATGGCCTTCGATTTCAAGACTCTTCACCGGTTTGAATGTGCCGGCTCCTACATGCAGGGTTACTTCTTCGCGGTCGATTCCATGCGCATCAAGATCCTTGAGAACAGCATCGGTAAAATGAAGTCCGGCAGTTGGAGCAGCCACACTTCCCTTGATTTTAGAATAAACCGTCTGATAGGTGGTCTTGTCGCTCTCCTCTGTCTTGCGGTTGAGATATGGAGGAATAGGCAACTCGCCTACTGCTTCGAGAATCTCAGCGAAAGAAACCTTGTCGTTGTCCCAATCAAAATCAACCCAATAGTTGGTTCCTCCGCCTTTGGCAACCATTTCCTGCGCTTCAGAGCCTAGCGCATCTCCGCGTCGCATAGTGGCGCTGAGCGTAAGCTTGTGGCCCTTGATTTCGAAATCACGCTTCAGGCTTCCCTCTTTCCATTTCTTCAGATTACCGATCATGCAGAGCCAGGAACAATGTCCGGCGGTCTGGAACATGAGTTCATAATCAGTAGGTTCTGCAGGCTCCATCAAGAAAACCTCAATAAGCGCACCTGTTTCCTTGCGGAAGTGCAGACGCGCTTGTATCACCTTGGTATTGTTGAATATCATCAAGGCTCCTTGAGGGAGATATGTGGGAAGATGATGGAAAACATCATCGCTTACCTCGCCGTGCTTATAGACCAGCAGTTTGCTGTGGTCGCGCTGGGCAATAGGGAATTTTGCGATGCGCTCATCCGGTAAATCATAGTTATAATCACTAATCTTAATGTGTTTTGTATCCATTATTTATTTTACTTTTTGAACTTTTATTTCTGTACTAAAGATAAGCCATCTGACAGGTGGCATAAAACACAACCATGATAAGGGTAAATATCACTACGGTCATGATTTTATCTACATCATCATAGTCGTAACCCGTACTTGTATACTGGTTGGAAATATATTTAATCTTTGGGGAGATGCGGTAATACATCCTGATGTAGATAAGATAAACGACAACTCCTACCACAGCTCCGATAGCCAGACCGCAAAGAATGTCGACCGGATAATGAACACCCAGGTAAAGACGGGTCCAACAGTTCACGAGCGACCATAATAACAGGGTCCACGTAACCAGTTTGCTGCGGATAAGCAACGAGAAGAAGATGGCTATAGAAAGCGTATTAGCCGCATGAGCCGAACAGAAGCTGAAACTCTTGAGGCGCATATTGTCAACCACCTGAACCGTATACTTGAACATCGGGTCGCTGGAAGGTCGCCATCTTTCAGCCAGCGGTTTGATAATTCCATCCACCAGTCCATCAGCCAGAAAGATGCAGAGCACCGCTCCTCCAACCACGAGCGCAATCTGCCCCATCATCTCGTTGTTTCTTATCACAACAACGAAGAGGACGATATAAAGCGGAATCCATGTCCAGCCCGACGTAAGCGCCATCGCCATCTGATCGAGCCAGACATTCTCGCTGCCGTTAAACACATGCAACAGCTGCATGTCAAAATCTTGTATCCTACTAAAATCCATTCTCTTTATTTTAATCAGATTTTATCTTAATCAGATTTCCTCAATTGCCTTGGTCTCTATCCAGCCTTCTCTGCCGTCTCCTACCTTGATTCCACGCCAGCCTTTCATCGCCTTATCGGTAATGTCAACGCGGGTTCCTTCATGCAGCAGGAAGAGGTCAGCGCTCGTCTTGGATGGAGTTTTCTTCACATTGACAGAAGGAGCGATGATGATGGCTCCCGTACGGTTTATGAGCATCTGCCGCTGCTGGTAAGCAAAGAGATTGCTCAGCAGGAAGACTGCCACGAAGAAGATTCCACCGAAGAAACCAATCTTGCGCAACACAATATGCGAACCGAAGAGATAAACCAAGACCAGAACCAGCGCCATGATGATGGCTATGATGCCAGTCTTTGCCCAACAGTCAACACTCGTAAAGTTAACCAACGCCTTCCACCAGGTTACGAAGAACATCTCGCTTTCCGGAGTAATCTTATCGATGGTCTTGCTACGTGCAAACTGCAGGTTGAAGCTGATGTCTTCATCGCCTGGCGAGAGCAGATGGGCACGCTCATAATTGAGCACAGCCTTGGTAATATTGTCTGTACGGTAATAAGCATTGCCCAAGTTATAGTAAACTTCGGCAGAAACACCATAGTTGTTCAATATTTCCTCATAGTCGCGTATGGCCTGCTGATAATTACCTTTCTGATATTCCGTATCAGCATTGTTCTTGGTTACAGCGCCTGCAGAAACAGAGCAGCCCAACATCACCATGATCATCATGACGAATGAGTATCCGGTTGCACTCTTCTTGCGCTGCTTACGCGTTGCATTGATAGCATTTTCTATATCCATAATAGCAGTCATTGCTGATTCGAATGTACGGTTCATATTGCCGGCAGGGTCGCCCGGCGCATAGCGTTCAAACTCACATTCATCAAGCGCAGTTGTAAACTTCTCGATAGTTCTCTCCTCTACACAATGTTTTTCGAGCATAGCCTGAATGTTTTCACGTGAGAGTTTTTCAGCTGGCATGTTGAGCTTGTAGCTTACATAGCCCCACAAAGCACGGAGCACTTCATCGTAGAATTCTTCCTGCTTGCCACCGAGCATCAGCAGATGAGCCTTCTTCAGGCGCTTGGTTGCTATCTTGTTTGCCTTGTTGGAACGGACCTTTACAAGGTCGGCATTCTCGAGAGCACGGCGGCGGAAGACGATGAGCAGGGCAAAGAAGGCTGCCAATGGAACCAGCAGACTGGTCCAGTAGCCGAAGCTTCCGTAGAACATATCGTCAATATCATGGAGCTTAGACTTGCCCAGTTTCAGCGCATGAATGTCCTTATCCTTGTTGCTGAAATCTGATGTTTCATTGTCTGATGTTCCATCGCCCTTCTCTACGTTCAGCGTAAACGGCTGGGTCTTGATTGTCTTGTACTTGTTAGCCGAAGTATCATAATAGGTGAATTCTACCGCAGGAATGGTATAATTTCCCTGATTACGAGGCACAGCCAGGAAGTCATAAATCATATTGCCTTCTACGCCATTGGCTGTGAGACGGGTCTTGTCTGTCACCTTCGCATCGTACTTGTCAAAATCCTTAGGGAAGGTGATGACAGGCTGCTTGAGCAGCTTCAGGTTTCCGATTCCTCCTACCACGACACGAATGGTGATTGGTTCGCCAGCCTTTACTTCCTTCTTGTCGATGGAAGCAGTAATATTGAATTTACCTACACCGCCCGAGAAGTCGGCAGGGCGCTGAGGCAATGGATCAACCTGAATTTTCACACTAGGAGCAATAATATCTTTCTTTACTTCAACATAGCCAGAACCGCCATTGAAGAAAGCTTCCATCGGGTCAACGTTTCTGTTCTGCTGAACTACGATTCCCTTGAAGGTAATAGCAGGAATGGTGAGGCTTCCCGTCATCTGCGGATACATGACATACTGGCTCCATGTAACGCATCGGTAAGGTCGGCCGTTTACGGTTTCAGTATGGAAACTCTTCTGCTGAGGCAGCGGAACTTCCTGGTTGTGGAATCCCTTCAGGTCAGGCATCTTGCCTTCCAACTGGGTAAGGTCTACCTGCGTGTAAACCTTATAAGTAAGGAGCACCGGTTCCTGTTCGTGAACACGTCGCTTGTTGGCTGTAACCTTGATGAAGAGGTCTCTGCCTGATATTCTTGATCCGGCAGTTCGCATGCGTGGTTCATTATAATCATCCTGTCCGTGCATGGAAGGAGCGCCGTTGTTGCGTGCAGCATGGCCAGAAACCGTAATCTTTACCGGATGGGAAGAGAGTTTCTTACCATTTACGATGGCATGAGAGGCACCAATGCCAAAGGTTCCGTTCTTAGCTGCGTAGAGCGTATAGGTAATGGTTACCGATGATGAAGAGGAAGTATGGCCATTGATCATCTGATAACTGGACTGCGATGAGGTATAAGGACCTGCGATTACCTCAAGTCCTTCTCCTACTCCGCCCATGCGGAATTCCTCTACATCACGTGTATTGATGGTATAGGCCACACGGAAGTTTTCTCCCGCCGCCACGTGTGTTGGTGCCGACACACTGATATGCTGGGCTTTCAGCTGCAAACTGAAGCCCAGAAGCATTGCCCATATAATAATATACCAACCTATATGTTTCATGTTCTAAATCTATTATGCTCGTTGAATTATTTTACTTTTTACCAGTTTTTCTCATATTGCTTTCTGCGAGGCTGACTCATCGCTTTCTGCATCTTGCGCTTCGTATCCTTCTCCTGCTGGATGGCAGCGTTCAAGAGTTGTTCAGCATTATCTTTGCTCATCTTGTCCTGATTGTTCTGATTCTGCTGATTGTTCTTATTTTTATCGTTCTTGTTCTTGTCTTTATTCTGATCTTTGTTCTGATCCTTATTCTGCTTGTCCTTGTTCTTGTCCTTGTTTTTATTCTTGTTGTTCTTGTTCTTATCGTTCTGCTTGTTCTGCTTCTGGTTTTTGAGCAGTTTCTTGCAGAGGGCAAGATTATATCGGGTTGCATTGTCCTGCGGATTGCAGCGCAGGGCGTTCTCATAACATCCTATGGCCTGCGCATATTGCTGATGCTGCTGCATGACCACACCCATGTTGTGGTAACTTCTGGCGCGCCGAATCTTGTTCGTTTCCAGTTTCGAAGCATTCTCAAACTGTATCATCGCCATCGAATCCTTCTGCTGCATCATCAGGGCGCAACCCAGATTATAGACAGCCTGCGCATTCTTCTGGTTCTTGGAGATAGCCTTGCGATATTGCGTTTCAGCTGCAGCCCACTTCTGTTTATGATAGGCACGGTTTCCCTGGCGGATGAAGTTGCGGTCGTTCTGCGCTCCCACCTTCGCCAAGCCCAGCACCATCAGGGCAAAAACCAATATATATCTTAAATATCTCATTCCTATTATATAATAATGTATAAACGTTTATCAGAAAGGCTTCTTGATGTCTTTCTTAAAAAACTTGATGTTTCTGAGCAGAGGATTCTTTACCTCAAGCAGACAGATTTCGATGATAAGCAACAGGATGACAAGAATACCTACAGCCTGAAACTGTTCATCATAAGCGCTGTAAACCACACTCGTCACATCGCCTTTCTGCAATTTGGCAATATCATCATTCAATGCTCTTTCCGCATCGCTGGTATTATCTACATGAATGTACTGACCCTTGCCTGCCTGGGCAAGTTCCTTGCACATCTGCTCATTCAGGGCGGTCATTACGGTGTTGCCTGCATTGTCCTTCAGATAAGAGCCGTCGCCCATAGGGATTGGCGCTCCCTTGGTGTTACCAATGCCCAGGATAAAGACATTGATTCCTTTCTTGTTGGCAGCAGCCGCTGCCTCCTGTGCGCCAGGCTCATGGTTTTCGCCATCAGTAATTACGATAATGGCTCTGCCTACATTCTCCTGCTGGGTGAAACTCTTGGAAGCTAAATCGATGGCTTCGCCGATATTGGTTCCCTGGGTCTGGATAAGACCAGGGGTTATATTCTGGAGAAACATCTTTGCCGAAACATAATCGGTGGTAATTGGCAACTGCACGAACGCATCGCCTGCAAAGACGATGAGTCCAATCTTGTCGTTGTTAAAGTTGTCGACCAGATTTTCGATAAGCATCTTACTCTTGTCCAAACGGGATGGAACCACGTCCTGACAGAGCATGGAATTTGAAATATCGAGGCAGATGATGGTTTCAATACCATGTCGCTTATCGTGAGAAATCTTGCTGCCCATCTGCGGACGAGCTACCATCACGATGAGAAGCGCCAAGGCTGCAAGCATCAGCACAAACTTAACTGTTGGGCGATATTTGGAGATGTTGGGCATGAGCTGTTTCAGAAGTTCCGGATCACCGAGCTTCTTCAGTCTAGCCTTTCTTCTTCTCCATCCTATCAGTCTGATCAGAATCAGTACTGGTATTATCCACAACAGCCAGAGAAATATAGGATCTTCAAATCTTAACATTTTCTATTCTAATTATATCTTCTATTCGATTATCCGATAATCAGTAAAATATCTCCGATAACTGGTAAAATATCTCCGAAAGATAGCAGAATATCTCCGAAAGATAGCGGAATATCTCCGATAATCAGTAATGGCTCAGTATCCGGATTACGGAATTCTTCTGAACCAGGTGATGCGGAGCAGGATTTCTACCAGCAATACCAGGAGAGCTGCCAAGGCGAATGGCTGATAAGCTTCATATCGCTTAGCGAAATGCTTGACATTAAACTTGGTTTTCTCCAGTTTATCAATGTCCCTGTAAATCTTCTTCAGCTCATTATTGTTCGTTGCGCGATAGAAATTACCATCGGTTGTCTGCGCAATGTCGCTCAGCGTCTTCGTATCTATCTCTACCGGAATGTTGACGTACTGTACTCCTCCTGCCACAGGCATTGGATAAGGAGCCACCTTGTTGGTTCCTACACCGATGGTGTAAACGCGGATTCCGTAGCTCTTGGCAATCTCTGCTGCGGTCATTGGCGAGATTTCGCCCATGTTGTTACTGCCGTCGGTAAGAAGAATCACAACCTTCGATTTTGACTTAGAATCCTTCAGGCGGCTCACGGCATTGGCGAGTCCCATTCCCACTGCGGTTCCATCGTCAATCAGTCCCCGGGCGGCAATATCCGTACGGGTTGCCTGCAAGAGGCGCAACAGACTGGCATGATCGGTTGTCATCGGGCACTGGGTGAAGGCTTCACCGGCAAAGATAGTCAGACCGATGTTGTCGTTCGGTCTTCCCGAGATGAATTCTGTTGCCACATCCTTAGCCGCTTCCATACGGTTTGGTCTCAAATCTTCGGCAAGCATAGAGGTGGAAACGTCCATCGCCAACATAATGTCAATGCCTTCCACCGTCTTGTTGTCCCAAGCCGTATGCGTCTGCGGACGAGCCATCGCACAGACGATGAGCACGAAACAGATGCATCTCAGCACCATTGGCAGATGGATGAGACGCACACGCAGGCTCTTCGGAGCATATTGATACTTTTTCGTGTCGCTCATGCGCATGGTTGGCGCATTCTTCTTCCTGTAGAGGAAATACCATAATATATAAGGTATCAGCAACAGGAGCAACAGAAAATAGCCTTTACTTGCAAATTCCATTTCTATATTTTTCTATTTATAGCCAGGCAAAGAGTTTCGGAATAAACCGCTTTGCCCGGCGAAACGTTTCATAAGAACACCCTGCTTTACATCAGCAGCATGGCTGACTGATAAATGATGTAACCCAACAGAGCCAGACCTACGATGGCTCCTATCCAGAGGAGCGACTTGATGAGGCGGCGCTGAGATTGCGTCTTCTGCTCTTCATTGGTCAATTGTGGAACCACCTTTTCTTCTGTAGGTTTCTCATCTGTCTTGGTCTGGTCGATGAAGTTGATGGCATTCACCAGGTTTGCATCGTTCTCATTCACCAGGGTTTCATATTTGGCAAACTTCACGAGGTCGGCAGTCTGGAAGAGTTCCTTCAGTTCATCTATCATCTTCTGGTCGCCTGCTTCGCGCAAACGTTCGATGATTTCGGCACTGGTCATCTCCATGGCATTGAATCCGAAACGGCTCACGATGTATTCTCTCAGCGTATTGGTAAGCTGAGTGTAGTAAGCCTTCTGTGTTTCCTGATTCTCAACGTGCTGCTGCTTGATGACGTTGATTTGATTCAGCGCCTTTTCATGAGCCGGAACTCGTTTTACGATGCGGATATGGGTGATGATTGGCTTGTTGTTTTTCAGTCTGTTGCGCAGATAAAGCCATGCGCCACAGAGGATTAACAGCAATAGGCTCAACCAAAAAATCGCACTCCATTCGCTCCAGGAGAAAGGATTATCCTGAACATCCTTGGGCGGATAGAACTGGTTGGGATGAACCGTATCTACGGGCACGGTGAGCACCTTCAGCGCAAGCTGGTTGCCATGACAGTTCTTGCCGTTTACCTTCACATTGAGCGCAGGAATCACGTACACCTTTTCATCAAACGATGTCAGCGTATAGTCGCGGCTCACCACCATGCGGTCGTCGCCTATGTGTGAAGTGTCGCCTTTACTCTGCTCTACCACTTCCACTCCCGGCGTAATTTGCTGCTGCGGCTTGAAAGATGGCAGTTGCACCTTATCGCCCTGCTTGACCGAAGCCTTCAGATGCAGCACGGTCTGCTGTCCTATCAGTATCTGCAGCGAGTCGATGCGTTGCTCTACCTGCTGGGCTTGAGCCAAGCCTGAGCACCCCAGGAGAGCGAGCGACAATATGATATTCTTTACTTTAAACATAGTTTCTTTACTTTGAGCTTTCGGTTTATCAGCCCCTCTGCTTGAAAAGCATCAGGAGCGCCTTCGAGAAGTCCTCGTTAGTGGCAATCGAAGTCCAGTCGACCTTGCTTTTGGCAAAGTCGGTTTTCAGATTCTCCTGCTGCATCAGCCATTGCTGGGTATGGGCCATTCGCAGTTTCTTCGAACTTGTATCAATATACATTTCGTGTCCGGTTTCTGCATCCATCACCTTGAGCAGTCCTACATCAGGCAGCACCTTGGCACGCGGGTCGTAAACCTGGATGGCTACTACATCATGCTTCTGGTTGGCAATCTGCAGCTGATGCTGGAAATCCTTATGATCGTAGAAGTCGCTGATTACGAAAGCTGTGCAGTGGCGTTTCATCACGCGGGTGAAATATTCCAGGGCGCAACCGATGTCGGTACGCTGGCTTTGCGGCTGGAAGTTGAGCATTTCTCTGATGATATAGAGAATATGCTTTCTTCCTTTCTTAGGCGGAATGTACTTCTCGATACGGTCAGAGAAGAAGATGACACCTATCTTGTCATTGTTCTGAATGGCACTGAAGGCGAGTGTGGCAGCAATCTCAGTAGCCAGATCGCGCTTCATCTGCTTCATCGTACCGAAATCGAGCGACCCGCTGACATCTACGAGCAGCATCACCGTCAGTTCCCTTTCCTCTTCAAACACCTTGACATAAGGCTTATGAAAGCGGGCGGTCACGTTCCAGTCGATGTCTCTCACATCATCGCCGTACTGATATTCGCGCACCTCGGCAAAGGCCATTCCCCTGCCCTTGAAGGCAGAATGATACTGACCTGCGAAGATGTTCTGACTCAGTCCGCGAGTCTTGATTTCTATCTTCCGAACCTTTTTTAAGATATCTTGTGTATCCAAAATCCTAAACTATTAACTATAAACTATTAACTGTTAACTATAAACTGTTAACTATAAACTGTTAACTATTAAGGCACTTCCACCTTATTAATGATGCGGCTCACGATTTCCTCGCTTGTTACATTGCTTGCCTCAGCCTCGTAAGAAAGACCGATACGGTGGCGCATTACGTCATGGGCTACAGCTCTTACATCCTCAGGAATCACATAGCCGCGATGCTTGATAAACGCATAGGCTCTGGCTGCCTTGGCAAGAGAGATGCTGGCACGAGGACTGCCGCCGAAGGTAATCATGTCTTTCAGCTCGCCCAGTCCGTAGCGCTCAGGATAACGTGAAGCAAAGACGATATCGGCAATATACTGCTCAATCTTCTCATCGAGATAAACCTCGTTTACTATCTTGCGGGCCTTCAGAATCTCCTCGGCAGATGTTACAGGAGTAACCTCAGGAAGTCCGCCCTGGATATTCTCACGGATGATGAGCTTCTCCTCTTCCAGTGTAGGATAATCGATGATTACCTTCAGCAGGAAACGGTCTACCTGTGCTTCAGGCAACTGATAGGTTCCTTCCTGCTCGATAGGGTTCTGTGTAGCCATTACCAGGAACGGACTAGGCAGTTTGAAGGTTTCATCACCAATGGTAACCTGATGTTCCTGCATGGCTTCGAGCAGCGCACTCTGCACCTTGGCTGGGGCACGGTTAATCTCATCTGCCAAGACGAAATTGGCGAAGACAGGACCGCGCTTTACATGGAATGCCTCATCTTTCTGTGAATAAATCTGAGTACCCACCACATCGGCAGGCAAAAGATCAGGAGTAAACTGAATGCGGCTATAGTCGGAGCTGATAAGCTGTGACAATGTCTTGATTGCAAGTGTCTTCGCCAGTCCAGGCACACCCTCAAGCAGGATATGACCATCGGAGAGAAGACCGATAAGAAGGCAATCTACGAGGTGTTTCTGACCTACGATTACCTTATTCATGCCCATTACCAGGTTGGTAACAAACTGACTTTGTTGTTCTATCCGGATATTCAATTCGCGGATATCAATAGCTTCTGCCATAATTCTATATTTTTACGTTTAATTTCTTAATTCAAACAATATATTTCCAAAACTAAACGCAAAAGTACTCAAATTAAGCCACAAAAGCGAAAAAACCTATCTAAATAATATTAAAAATGTTTCATAAAAGCTATTTTTAGGTTCTTTTAAAGAATAGCTTTTATGAAACAAACGAGATTTCAAATATTTTATCTGTTTTTATGCTTCATGTACCATGGATGAACCAAGAAATTGTACACCAGCAACGATACGATTGTAAAAAGAAGCGCATAGTGCAACATCCCTGATTCAACCATATTATATACAGGATGATCTACGTCAAAATGCGCTCTCGCCGGAAGATTATGGAACAGGAATCCGAGACCGAGTCCCAAGCTCAATCCTAATTCCCAAGCCAGGAAGAACGAATTCACGCTCGTGCCGCGCTGGCAATGTTTGGCAAGCTTGATATAGAAGAGCAGGAAACGGCTTCCGATGATTCCCAAGCTGAAACCCAGCAAGGTTGGAACCACGATTTCTACAGCAAACTCCTGATTCGCAAACGAAATCAGCTGAGCTGCTCCCAGCAGCACCAGACCTACTATTATCTGACTCTTCAGATCTGCATCAGCAAAGACAAACTTTTCTGCCAGAAACGCCAAGACCAATCCTCCGAAAATCATCAGAAAAATGCCAGAAGAATGAGGCAAAGAAAAGTATAATCCCGCAGAAAAAGTAATCAGAATGATATTGACAAACAGCGGAGTTCCCTGTGGCAGATAGAAGCGGTCGAGGCTGAAAACCTTCATTCCTTCGGCAGGCGCCTTGAAAGGAAACTTGGCGCGAGAAACCAGCACGAAGGCTCCCAAAGCCAGCAACGAAGCCGTAGGGAAAACATAGCCCATGCCGAAATAGTTGTAAACAAAAAATGCCAACAAGGGTCCTACAGCTATCGAAAAGCGGGCAAACCAGGAGGTAATATAATTAGCCTCGGTGCGCTGGAACGACTCGCAGGAATCAATAACCAGCGTACTGGCAAGCGTCATCTGAGCCAGCCCCAGGAAAGCTCCCTGCAGAAAACGGACCGCCAGGAGAATCTCAAAAGGAAACCTGATGTTCCAGAACGTATCCAGATAGTAAAGAACCGAAAGGCAAACAACCACACCTAAAATGGAAAGCTGACAGACCATATTCCTGCGGTAGCGCTGCACCAGATAAGAGCAGAAGCCGCCAAACAGGAAAAGTCCAAAGCCGTATGCAAGAAGCACACACCCTATCTGCCACATCTGATAATTCGCCGGAATCAGGAAATAAGGAATGGCAATAATGAGCATGTACACACTCGACATCAGCAAGAGGTTGGCAAAGCATAACCGCCAGAAGTCCTTGTGCCACAGTTTGATATGTACTGGAGTATTTTGTGTATCCATTATTCTAAACTCTTTTATGAATCTATCGTATTTATACTCTCTTACACTTCGCTAAAAAGAGAGTTAATGTTAATAACTCTCTTCAGCGCTAGGATAATCTACGGTCTTCACCGCATCAATATAAGCCTTCACACCCTTGGTCATTTCCTCGCCTACCTGAGCAAAGTGGCGCAGGAACTTAGGCTTGAAGCCCTGTGTCATTCCGAGTGCATCAGCATAAACCAGAACCTGTCCGTCGCAGCCGTTACCAGCACCGATTCCAATTGTTACAGCCTTCACCTTCTTGCTTACTTCAGCAGCGAGCTTAGCAGGAACCTTCTCCAGCACGATGGCAAAGCAGCCTGCTTCATCCAGCGCAATGGCGTCGCTGATAAGCTTCTGTGCCTCAGCCTCTTCCTTGGCACGAATGCCATAACCGCCAAACTTGTTTACGCTCTGCGGGGTAAGTCCGAGATGACCATGAACCGGGATTCCTGCATTAACCAGCGCCTTAACCGTGTCGCAGATTTCTACGCCGCCTTCCAGTTTCAGAGCGTCTACACCCGTTTCCTTCATCATGCGGCAAGCATTGCGCAGCGCCTCTTCCTTGCTGATCTGATAGCTGCCGAAAGGCATGTCGCAAACCACGAAAGCATGCTGGCAGGCACGGGCCACGCTGCGGGCGTGATAAATCATCTGGTCTACGGTAATCGGCAATGTGTCTGCATTTCCTGCCATCACATTGCTGGCCGAATCACCTATTAATATAGAGTCAATTCCTGCAGCATCTATAATTCCGGCTGTTGTAAAGTCGTATGCTGTCAGCATGGTTACTTTCTCGCCAGCCTTCTTCATTTCCGCGAAGGTCTTGGTGGTAATTTTCTTCTTGTCAGTAGATAAATATCCCATTTTTTTTATTTTGATTTATTTATTGTTCTGCGTTGAATCTATTTCGCAGCATCCACGATGCGCTGCAAATCAGCAAAGCCGGAACCTCTGTAATCATCTATTACATAGTCGGATAGCGGCTGGATGGCTTCTCTGCTGTTCGTTGTGGCGAGACCTAGGGTAAAGGCTCCTGAGGCTCTCACCGCCTTCAGTCCGTTGAAGCTGTCTTCCAGCCCTACACAGTCCTCCGGTTCCACACCGAAATAGGCTGCACCTTTCAAATAGCAGTCTGGATGAGGCTTGCTCTCGGCGAAATCCTCGCTGGTCAGCACGCGGTCGAAATAAGCCTTGAATTCCGGGTGACGTTCATAGACATTCAGCATCTTCTGAATGTTGCTGCTCGTTACCACAGCGCATTTTACGCCATGCTGCTTCAAGTCGCTGATGAAGTCTTCGAACCCTGCAATATATTCATACTGCATGGTCTTTTCAAACTCATCCAGTCGGGCTGTAATCTTAGCCTGTTCCTCCTTTGCGCCTGTAAAACCTTCGATGTGGGCGAAGACGGCTTCATCGGTGAAATACTTGTCGTAAATCTGAACCAGAGTCTGTCCTTTGATGCGATATTCGAAATCGGGCATTTCCGGATGATACTCCCTGCCTATCATTCCCCAGAAGATGGAGTACTGCGATTCTGTATCGAAAACCACGCCATCCAGATCGAAGAGTGCTGCTTTTATCATATTTTCTTGTCTGTTTTTATCTATTTTTGCTTAAATTATATTGAAAACGGGTGCAAAGTTACGCAAAAAACTTAATATACGAGCATAATCTGACAGATTTTGATGTTTTTATAGCGTGTTTTCCGATTTTTTACACTACCTTTGCAGAAAAATCAGTAGAAATAAAGAAGAATACATATAATTATATGATAGAAATAATAGAGAAATACTTCCCGAACCTCACGGAAGAGCAGAAAAAGCAGTTCGAGGCACTCGATGCATTATACCGCGACTGGAACAGCAAGATCAATGTCATCAGCCGCAAGGACATCGATAATCTGTACGAGCACCACGTGCTCCATTCTCTGGCTATAGCCAAAGCCATCCATTTCCGTCCGGGCACGGAGATTCTCGATTTCGGCTGCGGCGGAGGTTTCCCAGGCATTCCGCTCGCCATCCTCTTCCCTGAATGCAAGTTCAAGCTGATAGATGGAACGGGCAAGAAAATCAGAGTCTGCAACGAGGTGGCTACGGCCATCAATCTACAGAATCTCAAGGCTGAACACCTGCGCGGAGAAGACGAAAAAGGCAAGTACGATTTCGTGGTAAGCCGTGCGGTAATGCAGCTTCCTGACCTGATGAAGATTATCAAGAAAAACTTTAAGCAGAAGGGGCAAAACGCTCTACCTAACGGACTTCTGTGTCTGAAAGGCGGTAATCTGAAAGAAGAACTGAAGCAATACTTCAAGATTTCAGAAATCACTCCGCTCAGCACTTTCTTCGATGAAGAATGGTTCAGTCAGGACAAGCAACTGGTTTACGTTCCGGCGTAGTAGAAGTGAAGAGTGAAAAGTAATCATAAAGTTCAAAGTAAGAAATGTTACATATAGAAAGATTTCAAGTAAACATGTTGCAGGAAAACTGCTACGTGGTGAGCGATGAGACCAAGGAATGCGTCATCATCGATTGCGGCGCCTTCTATCCGGAAGAGCGCACGGCTATTACACAATATATTAAGGAGAACCAGCTCAAGCCCGTTCACCTGCTCGTAACCCATGGTCATCTTGACCATAACTTCGGCAACAACACCATCTATCAGGAGTTCGGACTGAAACCGGAAGTATCGGCAGCTGATGAAAACCTGATGAAGGGACTTGCCAAGCAGGCAGAAACCTTCTATCAGATACAGCTCGATTACCAGTTTCCGCCTATCGGCAGATTCTTCGAAGATGAAGAGGTCATCAAGTTCGGCAACCACGAGTTCCAGGTCATCGCCACTCCGGGCCACAGCAGCGGTTCCGTCACCTTCTATTGCGAGGCAGAGCACGTAGCTTTCACCGGCGACACCCTCTTCCACAACTCTATCGGCAGAACCGATTTCCCTGGAGGTAGCATGTTCCGCATCATCAACAGTCTGCGCCATCTCGGTCAGTTGCCTGACGAAACCCAGGTGCTCCCGGGTCATGGCGAATACACCAGCATAGGCGAAGAGCTCGCTCACAATCCTTATATGGACCGCTAGAACAAGCGTCTTTTTAAAAAGTCAGGAGATTTATTTGTGATGATCAAGAAATCGAATACAGAGAAGATTATTCTCGGCATTGACCCCGGAACCAACGTGATGGGCTATGGCGTAATCCGCATCATCGGCAACAAGGCAGAACTGGTGGTGATGGGCGTCATCGACATGCGCAAAGAGAGCGATCCCTATCTCCGGCTGGGCAAGATCTTCGACCGCGTAACCGGCATCATCGACAGCTATCTGCCCGACGAGATGGCCATAGAAGCTCCCTTCTTCGGCAAGAACGTGCAGTCGATGCTCAAGCTGGGCAGGGCGCAGGGAGTAGCCATCGCAGCCGCCATTCATCACAGCGTTCCTATCCACGAATATGCGCCGCTCAAAATCAAGATGGCCATTACCGGACAGGGACAGGCTTCAAAGGAACAGGTGGCGGGAATGCTGCAGCGACTGCTCCATATTCAGCAAGACGAAATGCCGAAGTTCATGGATGCTACCGATGCGCTGGGGGCAGCCTACTGCCACTTTCTGCAGATGAACCGCCCCGAGACCGATGCCAAGCACTACAGCAGCTGGAAAGACTTTGCAACAAAGAATCAGAGTAGAATAAAAAAATAAGAGAGATGCAAAAGATTATTAGCATAAAAAACGGTGTTACCCGTATGCCCGAATGGCGTATGGCAGAACCCGTAAACTTCGAGGCGTGCGATGGTGAACACATCGCTGTCGTAGGTCCGAACGGTGGAGGAAAATCAATGTTTGTCGACATCATCGTAGGTCGCCACCCACTCCTGATGCACGATCCTGATTACGATTTCTCACCTAGCCGGAAGACTATGGTGAGCGACAACATCAAGTATATTACCTTCCGCGACACCTACGGAGGCGATAACGACCGCACTTATTTCCTGCAGCAGCGCTGGAACCAGCTGGAGATAGACGAAAACACGCCTATCGTAAAGGATAAACTGGAAGAAGCCTACCAGATGGCCGGCGAAGACACACCGGAGCGCAGAGCCCTGCAGCAGCACATCTACGAGCTCTTCCACATGCAGCACCTGATGGACAAATACACCATCCTGCTCTCAAGTGGCGAGCTCCGCAAGTTCAAACTTGCCTCTACCCTCTTCTCTGAGCCTCGCGTGCTCATCATGGACAATCCGTTTATCGGACTCGATGCTGAAACCCGCAACCAGCTCAAGGAACTGCTCAAGACCCTCTCTTCTGAGCGAGCCCTGCAGATTATCCTCGTACTGAGCAAGAGCGATGACATTCCCGACTTCATCACCCACGTGGTAGAAGTGAAGGACATGAAGGTTCTGCCTAAGGTAACCCTCGCCGAATATCTTGCCGGCAGAGAATCCGTGCCTGCCCATGTGCTGAGCCCGGAGATGGAACAGGCCATCGTAGACCAGCCTTACAGCGACCGCGAATATCACACCCAGGAAGTGGTGAAGATGAACAAGGTACGCATACAGTATGGCGAGCGAATCATCCTCAACGACCTCGACTGGACCGTGATGAACGGCGAGCGATGGGCTTTGAGCGGACAGAACGGAGCCGGAAAGAGTACACTTCTCAGTCTGGTTTGTGCCGACAATCCGCAGAGTTATGCCTGCGACATTACCCTCTTCAACAATCCTCGAGGCAGCGGCGAAAGCATCTGGGACATCAAGAAACACATCGGCTACGTATCTCCTGAGCTTCACCGCTCTTACCAGCGCGACCTGCCAGCCATCCGCATCGTGGCAAGCGGCCTGATGGATTCCGTAGGTCTCTATGTAAAGCCGAAGGAAGAAGATATGGACAAGTGCCGCTTCTGGATGAAAGTCTTCGGACTGGAAGGTCTTGAAGACCGTGGTTTCCTGAAGCTCTCCAGCGGCGAACAGCGCCTCGTTCTCCTGGCTCGTGCCTTTGTCAAGGATCCGGAACTGCTGATTCTCGATGAACCGCTCCACGGACTCGACAACCGCAACCGCCGTCTTGTAAAAGACGTCATCGAAGCCTTCTGTCGCCGCCAGAACAAAACCATGATCATGGTAACGCATTATAAGGAAGAATTGCCAGCGTGCATCGACCACAGCATCTTCCTCTTGCGCCACACCAACGATTAAAAAAAATTGATAATTAATAATTTCAGAAAGATGAGATACATAATATTATTATTTGCGCTCACCCTCAGCATAGCTAAGGCAAGCGCCCAGGATGTATTAAACGAGGTGCTCCGCACTTCTGATGCAATCATCAACGACACCACGAAGAGCATGGACGAGCGCCGTACAGCCCTCTTCAAGTTTGACGCAATGACCTACATGCGCAGCAAGATTCTGCCACCGTATGTAATGCTCGACAAGAATCTGAGCAAGGACACCTTGAACATAAAGGTTCGCTATCTCAACGAGCAGGCCTACGCCATGAGCGTTTATATTACGCTCTATCAGAGGCGACTGAAGGAGGCTTCAAACAAGAACAAGCCGCTCGTTACCCAGTTTTTCAAGCAGGCAACCATCGACCACAAGGCATTTAAGGATGAAGATACAGAGTTTACCCTGGCTTATTACAACACCCCGGATGTTCCTACTCCTTTCTGCCTCGACTGCGATTGGGTTTCAACCTTGGCATTTATCCGCAGCATCGACTGGTCAAAGCTTTAAGAACGTTTTCAGTCAGAAAATATATAAAAACAGATTAGCAGCATCCCTTATGCAGGGATGCTGTTTGTCTATAGGATGGTTATCCAGATACTTTCGTCTCGGTCGCGCGCCGCTGTCATGGCGTTGATGAGCCGCTGCAGCCAGATACGGGAGTTCACCACCATGCCCTCGAACTTGTTCTCTCCAACAAGGATGCAGCCTTGTGTGTCGTCAGGATAATTGCCTGCATGGATGCGGATACCCTCGAAATTCGGCACACCCACCAGCAATGGCAACCAACGTTTGAATCTTGGAGAATACGATATGACCACAGGATAAGTACCCTCAGGAATGGCAGTATGGCCAGGTATCTTACGCGCCTTCACGCCGCTCTTGCGGCTATAGCGGGCATCCACTTCCTCTGGCTTTAGCTTGATACCCAACAGATTGCGCCATGTAGGCTCCATGGTATCGCAGAGATATGTATCCTTGGACAGCAGCTGGCTGTCAAAGGTATGAATCAATTTGCACTTGTCGTCTTTCTTCTTGCCGGGCAGCGAGTTACGACTTACGCTTGCATCGGTCAGCAGATAGAGTCTGCCGATGGTATAAGTTCCCTTTTTAGCTATACGCTTTAATACTATTTCCATTTTGTTTGAATGTTAAGTGTTAAACTATTTTGCGCTAAAACATCTCAGGTCGAGTCCGTCAGAACGGAATAATAGCTTCTTAAAACTGAATAACTGAATACTGAACACCTTTCCGCCCTGCTTTCCGTCAGCTCCGTCGGCATTTACTCCCTTCGGAGGGATTTTCTCGATATAATGGCGGTTCACCCAGTTTCTCAGCATCGTCACCGTACCCTTCTTGCCGAAGTCGTTATGCAGACGTACCATTTCAGCCTGTGCATAAGTGAATGTGTCAGGCAATTGCTGCAGCAGGTTGGTAGGTCCTCGCTTGCTCGATTTCTCTCCTACCTCATTAGCCTTGGCTATGCTGGCACCAAAGAAAATCATCTTGCACCACAGGTCGTAGCTCTCGCTCCATCTGATGAACTCTTCTATTTCGGGTTCCCATTTGCAGCCGTTTGCCACGTATAGCACGCAAGCCTTGAGGAAGGCAATAACGTTGCCACGGAAGGAGAGATTCTCGAACACCCTGTTTTGCGACATGCGCGAAAAGTCGGCGTTCTCATCCTTCAACTTTTCTGCCAGGGCGAAAGCCTCAGCACAGTCTATCCTACCCGACGCCTTGCACAGATTCTCTATGTACGGTCTGAGCGCCTCTCTGAAGGCATCGTCGTATTCGCCGTATACTGGCATTTCGGCACCGATTTCCCGCTCCGGGATGGTACAGAAGTTGATGCGGCTGATAGGTCCGTCGGTGAGCACCTTGGAGAAATATCGCTGCCCCAGCTGGACGGTGGTTGATGCATTCCAGTTGAACCGGATGGTGATGCGCTCGGTGATACTCGATGTGCCCACGCGAGTCTGGCCGTATGAGTTTCCAGGATCAAAGGCAAGGCACATAATCTTGAACTGCTGGTTGCCCTGTCCCTTGAGGGCGTCGAACTGATCTATCTCGTTGAGCGTTGTATAGAGGAAATGCTCCTGAGCCTCAGCCGTGCGCATAACGAAAGCTGGATTGGTCATATCGGCGTCTATCTCCTGGATGATGAGGTTTTCCGGACGCTTGCGCTTATCCTTGTTGGCGCCCTTGCGTGTCACCTCTTCTTTCCATTCCTTCTCCCGTTGCAGGTTCTCACGGTCGCGCTGTCTGATGTCCTCCATAATCATGTTGATGGGCATCTGCACACAGTTCTTGCCTGCGCCCGTACCCGCCAGCAGACAGCACATCAGGGTAGCCTCGTGCTCCACGTTGTCGATATACTTGAAGGTGGTCTTACAGAGGTGTGTAGCAAGTGGCGGGAAGATGGCGTGTGCCACGGCTGGCTTGTATACGTCCGGTGTCTTCGATAACAGCAGCTCCACGAGTTTTGGGAGATGTTCGGGCATCGGAGGTGGAGCTAATTTATCATCTTCCGCATTGGAATCCGTGCCGCCCTCGGAACCCACGGAACTTGCGGATTTGAATGTCACGGCATCCTTCTGGGAGGACTTCTCAGCCTGAGCATTGATGCGGATTACGGCTTGCGACATCGGCTTCGAACTGTCACCATATTTCGCATAGAAGTCGTGGATGAGCTGTTGGCAGTCACGTTCCTGCGAGAAGGCAGGCATCTTCTGCGCCACCACCGCCTTCAGTTCCTCTTCGGGCATCACTCTCGATGCGCCTGCGCTCATAATCGCCAGGAGCGATGAGTGACGCGAGCCTGGGGTGTTGATGTCTACATCCTTCAGACCTGCCGCATTGCGGAAGAGGTCGAAGGCTGCTAGGTTCTTGCCGGTTGCCACAGCGCCAGCATCCTGATGAGCTCCAGCAGGGCTGAGATGAGCAGCATGAGCAGCATTGCTATCACAAGGTTGGGCAGGCTGAACAGCAGAGCCAGCAGAAACAGCGTGATGGCTGTCAGAGCCCGGAAGTCGATGGTCTTGAACATTTTGTTGAGTGTTGAATTTTGAATGTTGAATGTTGAGTGGTTTTGGCTGGGTGCCTTGCTGGATTCGCCCGTCGATAGTGAGCCCACGGTCCAGGTAGGCTTGTCTGCGCTTCTTCAGCTCTTCCTGTGGCAGCACCTCGTACCAGTGGGGCGAGCGATAGATTTCCGACGCCTTGTCGGTGATGAAGAGCATGCGTTCTGGCGTGATACAGCTCTCGTCGTAGGGCACGCCCAGCGCCTCGCAATAGGCTCGCTGCGTCTCCTCGATAGTCATGCCGATGGGCATGCGGATGTCGATGTGCAACTTCTTGCGGGCTGAGTACTCCAGGTGCAGCAAGGCTCCGTTCCAGATGGTGTCGCTGCAGTTCAGCTCCCGTGCCTTCTCTATCGCCTTATCCACATATTCCTTGTCGTCCACGTCGATGGTGGTTTGGAAGAGGAAGCTTTCGGGCACGGCATTTTTCTGCGAACGCCTGTTGTCTCGGAACTGGTAGTAGTGAGCGCAGCGGAAGGGCAGCTGCTTCTTCAGCTCATCGTTACCCCCACGGATGGCAGCTACCAGTTCTGCCATCCAGGGATAAGCGATGGTCTTGTCGTAGACCGAGAGTGGCTGGGAGCTTACGCTCCCCTTATTGCCATTCTTGTACGGATTATATGCTATAATATGTTCCATCGTTCTTGAATGTTGAATGGTGAATTTAATGTTGAATGTTGAGTGTTGAATGTTGAATTTTATGTTGAATGTTGAATTGCCTAACGGTCGCAAGGGCGCTAGCCTAATTCAACATTCAACACTCAACATTCAACATTATCTTTGAATCCGGCAATCAGTTCCTTGTGCTCTACCTTGAGGTAGCGCAGCATGTCCTGCTTGTCCAGGTCACGGCTGAAGGTATAGTTCACCTGCACCGTGCGCTTGGTGGTGCGCACCACGGCATGCTTGGTCTTGAAGATTTCCTCGAAAAGCTTCTCGCCCGTACGTTCATAAGGCTTGAAGTCGAACTCATCGCCTCCCTTCTCGCCAGAGCATACCATTCTGCCCGGTATCACCTTAGGCTGTTCGCAGATAACCTCGGTATCGTTCCATGGCGCCTTGCGGAAGGCGATGGTACCGTTTTCTTCACTGATGATGGCTCCGTCCACCTTCTGGGCGTTGAGGAGCTGCTTCTTTGCTGCTTGTTTCATAATCGTAATAACTTGTTTAAAAGATGAATAATGTCAGTTGATTCTCATATCGTTGATATACAGGCCGTCGGCAGCATATCGGATGTCAATCGGCTTTTCTAGAGGGTCATAACAGATTCTTTTCATCATGACACATTCATGACGCCAACATCTACCTTCGTCCTCCATCACAGGCTGGATATAATCCTTGACCCACTTGTAAAACAACTTACGCTCAGGATCTTTCGAACAGCCTATGGTCATATCTCTCACCACCTGAGAGTCAACGAATATCATGCTTCTCCAAGCTATTCCACATTTTTGTTTCACCTTGTCAGCATTGCCAAAGAATTCACCGAAAAACAAACGTTGTTTAAAAGCCTTCGGAACCTTTTTGGTTTCCGCTTCCACATATATTTCGACCACTTTTCCCTCCGTGTCGGCTAATACCGGGAACAATGTATCTCTGCCGATATCAGTGATGGCAACCAGGTCTTCGAGGCAAAAGAACAAACCTTCGTCGTTGTTCACCACTCTCAATCCGCCATACTGCGGATGATAAAACACATAAGCATTTTCTGCCATATCAATATATCATATTAAAGGGTTGGGCTGCGAGTTATTCGCCAAATTTCTGTTTCAGGAACGGTACCGGATTCCTATAAACAAAAAAC
The DNA here is from genome assembly GCF_015074785.1 of Segatella copri. Lineage (NCBI taxonomy): Bacteria > Pseudomonadati > Bacteroidota > Bacteroidia > Bacteroidales > Prevotellaceae > Segatella > Segatella copri. Next base: position 999,954 of record NZ_CP042464.1, on the reverse strand, counting down.
GCCCGCAATCAGACTTTGCTTGTCTGATTACGGGTGCAAAGATAGGGCAAAAACACCTTTGGGAAAAATAGGAAAAATAGGATTAATATTTGTCCCATAAAAAAAATCATCTATGGGCAAAGAAATCAGCCACTTTATCATCCATTTCTTGATTTTTTATGTCCTCATAATGATTGAAGACATTGTTGAACGATTTTATCGTAACTTCTTTTCGTATATGGCAATCATCGGTAAGAAATCGATAAATGGCATTGGCACTAACGATATGCTGCGGTGCCAGGATGCCCTTCCTTCTCCAATATCTGATAAACGCAAATATTGCGATATTCATTGGTGAAGACTTGCTAGCACTGGTAGACATTGAATTTAGGCCATTTAGGGTGAGAAATTCTATAAATAAAGAGGCTTGCTCGGCGGTCGTCTCTTCATCTTTTAAAGAAGATGCTTCATCAGTCACAAAAAGGTACTCTCTTTTTCGGCCGACTCTGGTACCATTCTTTAATGGTTTTCTATTCCTTTGTTCTAGGTATTCATAATAGCCATCCAGAGTGGCGATATAGGCATCAAGCCTAGGAAGTTCAGCTTCAACCAAATGATTGTCTATTCTGTTAAAGGTCTCCAGGAAGCGACGTACTACGAGCGCATCATGATAATCTCTTTCCTGCATGGCAACATCTACCAGTATGTGTACGTGTATGCTCATATCCATAGGAGGGAACGCCTCAAATTGTAAATATACTCAATATACTTGCTGTTGCCATTCAATTGAATGACCACGCAAAAAAGGCCGAATCGCCCATACTTCAGTATCAAGCGCAAGAGCTTGATTATAAATCTCCCCATAATTCGAAATTTATAATAGTTAGTAATAAGTTCTTTGTCGCTCGTTCCTTAGTAGAGGACGTTAGAATTTGTTTGCGCTAACAATTTTGCTGGTACAAGCAAATGCCAGGAGAGCTATAAGGGAATACACCCTTAGGGGACAGTTGGTCTCCGATTTCATCATATTTTACTTTCTTTTTTTTAGGTATTTATTTATAGATTAGAATTAGCCTCAAAATAAGTTCGCTAACACATAGAGAGGCGGAAAAACTCACTTATATTTACTTCATAAAAGCCAGCAAGTCCTTTCCCTTATGCATGAGGTTGAGAACCACTGCGGCTTGCATTCCGTAATTTTTCTTATATACCACATAGGCATGGAGGTGGGCATTGAAGGGTCTTTGGTTATCTGTTGCGCCATTGCCCTTGCACTTATCTATGATACGACGATGGTGGTCCCAAGGAATAAGAAAAAGCAATTTGAAATTGTCCGCAGTTTGCGGACGATTTGCCTGTAATGGTGCATAGAGCTTATAAAAGTAGCCATTGGTGGCACATGACGCTTTGAGGCGATGGCTGTAGAACCGGTCGCAATTTGCGACCAGTTCTCCTTTATCTTGATGTTCTATATTATCTGCCATATTTCTATCTTTATTTTTGAGATCACAAATTGTGACTTTGAACATTACCATATTTAACAGTATTCAAAGGTAGTGCTTTTAGCCTTTAAGCCACTATTGCACAACCCCTTTTTGAAAAGAACGTAAAATCAATAGTATTATTGCTATGATTGTAGTTTTATTAACATAAAGCTCTAAAGCAGCCAAAGGAGAACAAAAGCAAGGAAGCAGTGGAGACCAACAAGGACATCGAGCAGTTGTTGCTTTCCATCCAAAAGGCTTTCGATGTGCTTGTGGAAAAGAGAACGGACTTACCTGTTCCTACCATTCGGGACGACACTCGTTCGCCAGCCTCATTACGCTAGAGGCAGGTGTGCTGATAAGCTTGAAGAATATACGGCAGTTTTGGGAAATAGAGCCAGCTTGGATTCCATAGCTGGAACTTATAACGGAGCCCGTTCAGGAGGACACCCGACACGATTATCCTCTCGCTCTGTTGTATAGAGCGGTTTGAAAATGTCTTCGTCAACCTTGGAGGTTACTTCCTTGTAGAACTTGTTATGCCATGCTGACTCATCGTCGTACATACGACTCTCTCGCTTGCACATCAGCCCTGAAGGAGAACTGAACAAGTTGAATTGCTTTGTCTTTGGACTCTTTTGGGATTTTCAGTGATACCTAAAAATTTCTTTGCGGTTTTTCGTGCCCTAATCAATATCCCCTAAAAAGACTGGTTAGTTCACATTCATAATGTTATGATTTTTTGATTAATTTGCGTAATATTCTTTCCCACTTTTTTTCAGATATTAATGATTCTGGAAGATTTGGCAAAAAAAACAAAAAGCCATTAAAATAATCGATCCAATCATGAATGACGAAGCAAACAAAACAAATTAAGCTTGATAATATTTTTATTATTTTGTTCATAACAATATTTTAAATTTTAGTAAAGGTATGTAAGCAAGATAACTTACGGTGTAGAAGGTCTCCGCACCGTTGCAATACTTCAAATATGTGCGCTGCTCGAACTTGTCATAGTCAATCTTGCTCACATAGTCGTAGCCGTATGACTTGTAGCCATGCACCTTCTCAAGCTGACCACCGAGATTGTAAGAGTAAGTAATCTTCTCCTCGTCTGGATAAATCATCCCTAACCCGTAGTGCTTGGATTTTATATGGAAAAACTTTCAAAGATACAAGGGAAATTTCCTCTGATAAGCCCTGACGAATTTTAAGGCGGTTTATAGCCTTGTTTTGTTGATACTTTCATACGTCTTTATTTTATGTTTTATCTAAAGAACGATTGACATTTGATTTTATTGCATAGAATTGCAGCATTATCTCAAAATACTGATCTATCAATGGTTTTATACGTATTACGCTATATTTAAATAATCATAGAAAACTTTGCGACACGCATATATTTCAATTAAAATCGAATGATATGCTTTATAAAATAGAGTTAGCTTGGATTCCATAGCTGGAACTTATAACGGAGTGTTACCACCTAATGTTGAAACAACACTCACATTAAATGCTGATGGTACCTATTTGTTGATACAGTCATACAATGAAAAGCAGAACAAACAGGAATGGTTAAAAGGTTCTTTCCATGTGCTTGACTACAACATCCTGATGCTTGTGTATCCTTCGAACGGGGACAATCTATTTTATAAGAGTGAGGGATGTCAACCATATTATTCTGATAGATTCGTTTGGTAATGCCCCCCAAAAAGAGAATCGGAAGAACTATTCTCTTAAGAAGAAAGGATGAAATGTAAATAAACTGTGCAGAACTATAATTGATATAGCTTGGCACAGTTTATTTTATACTTATTTTATTTCAGCAATGAGCTAAAGAAAACACTATTAAAGCATAAAGTTTGAATACTAAAATACAATCCGTGGACAACATAGGTGATGCCCACGAATTAATTGTTAAAAACATATTACTTGTTACTATGTTTTTTTTCTATCAATTCAATTCTTTTCGTATTTTCATCACAGAAAAGGACGCCGTCAGGTAAAGAGTTTATAGGATAAATAAAACAACTACGTTTTTGTTTCTTTACTAAATATTTTATATCATATAATAATTCTCCTGACAATATCAAAGTGTCGGCTTCAAATGAAGTAAAATAGAATTCTTCAATTTTATATTTCTTTCCCTTACTTTTTATCCATTTGGAAATGTTAAGCGTTCCATTTCTATTATCTTCAATAGTAAGTCTTAAAGATATTTTCATGTCGGAAAGTTCGAACTTTCCGACATAAGATTTAATACCTTTAGCTAACATATTGGATTGATGTCCTATGAAATATTGTATAAAAAAGAGAAAGAAAAATATAAGCGATATTTTTTTTGTCATAATTTTATTTCTTAACTTTTTTAATTTGGTACGATACCATTAGCCAATGCATCTGCATGATCCTCGGGACACTCGTACCCCTTGTCTGCTGTAGATTATAGAACGTCAACACCATAATCGGCTTTCACCTCAGATGCTACGCTTGTAAGCTGACCATGGTCTGTTGGACTGTTGCTTACCTGGAAGCCTGCTATCAGATGGCTCTCCGCATCAACAGCTGTTTGCTCATCATGACCGACACAAAAGCCTTCGTTGGCTTTCTGATTCGGTCATCGAGTTTGCTTAGAGTAAGGTTGTTGTCCTTAGCATTTACAGCCTTAAACTTGCTTCCATCAATAGAGATGTACGACTTGGAAAAGAGCTTCTGTCCCATGCAAAACTTGTTGAACTCTTTAAAAACTTTTTGTAATAGCCTTCTTGTCTTCCACAAAGCCATGGGATGAAAAGTCTCTCGTTGATAAGCTGTCTTGTTTGTTGTCAGCATTGGAGTTCCAAATGTTCTCTGGTTCATGTACAGTTTGCAATGGTACTTTAACAATAGAGTCAGAAGCCACTTTCTCATAGTCATTTGCAGAATGATCTGTTTGTTCCTCAAAACTTAAAAAGAAAAAATTTCTTCCCCAACCATTACCAAATATAACATCTAATGGTTCCCCTGTATCTTTCCATATTCTGACTCTTGCTGCAAATCCAAAATCAAATTTAACGGCAGTACTATCATATGTAAAAGTTACAGTATAGAACTTTCTTCCTATCTGTTTTCTTATTTGAGGGCGGCTGTCTCCTCCGTAATCCTCCTTTTTGAAAACTTGAACATCCGATACGTTAGCCTCTTTAAAATATGGAACATACGCAGGACCAAAGGTCAAAGCCACGTTTCTTGCGCTATTTACAAGAGTACTATTGTCTAAGACCTCTGGTCGCTTGCATGAACTCAAGAATAGTGTACATAATACCGCTATTCCCCAAACTACAATCCTTATAGATGGTATTTTTTTCATAATTCGTAATTTTTAATATTTATATTCTTGAAATATTGCGTATTGATTACTCTCTATTGATCCTTTCCACCAATTCGTCTGGTGTAAGTATCTCCATCTTGGAGAAACCAAACTACTTCTTGCCTAAGTCCTTAATGGATGCACCTATGTGATATACATAGTTCGCTGCTCTCCTTTTTTCTATTTTATCTGTCATATTTATATTCATTTTTCTAAAATCACAAATTGTGACTTTGAACATTACCATATTTAACAGCATTCAAAGGTAGTACTTTTAGCCTTTAAGTCACTATTGCACAACCCCTTTCTTCGAAAAGAACGTAAAATCAATAGTTTTATTGCTGTGATTGTACTTTTATTAATCGCTTCACTCGTTGTACCGTACTTACTGTTAAACTTGGGTTAACTTTACAGTTTTTTTTAGGAGCTTGGCTTTTTTTACAAAAAAAAATCGTAAATTTGCAGCGAGAAAATAAAAACTTGAAGAATAAACAACATAAAAAATAAACTTATGAAGAAAATCTCGTTGATAGTGATGAGCTGCATAATAGCTTGCGGACTGCTCGCCAACCACAGCATCGTGAAGGGCGGAGAAATGTCGCCTAAGGTAGAGGACACGGTATCGATTGCCAAGAAAATCACTGATAGTCAATGGCTATCGAACAACTCCGACACGTTGGAAGTGGACACTGCTGGCGAAGACTCGGTGGTGAATGTGGTGGCCTACTTCTGCAAGGGCGACACCTGCGAATACTGGATATATGAGAATGAGTGGAAGGTGGACGGCAAGGACACGGTGAAGACGCTCGGCGTATCCACCCAGGTGCGCCTCGTGGTAAACGATTCCACCAGCAAGGGCTATAAGATGAGCTACACCTTCCTGGACGTAAAGGCCGATTCGGTGGGCGACAACTTCCGGGACAAGATGATGGCCATGATAGCGGAGCGCACCGCCAAGAGCGTGATAGGCACCACCATCAACTTTGAGACCGATGAATACGGTCGCATCACCAAGATTACCAATCTCTCGCAAATCAAGAAGCAGGCAAAGGCTCTCTTCAAGGCGAGTATGAAGGACATCGCCTCCATGCCCATCATGCAGGCAATGAAGAAGGCGATAGGTTTAGACTTCATGAAGATAGGCAACCAGGCTAACACCGACGAGGTGGTGGAGGGCTACCTGGAGGAGCTGAAACTGCTCTTCGCCTGCCACGGAAGCCAATATGCCGTGGGCGAGCATCACGAGCACGAGGATGCCACCAAGGATAGCTACGCCAACGACACTTATATCAATGCCAGCCTAGAGAAGAATGGCAACTACACAATCTCCTGCGAGGTGGTCAGCGTGATACCAAAGGAGACTGTGAAGAAGGTGATGGGCGGACTGATGGGTGCCTTCACGGAAGGACTGAAGGGCAAGAAGACCGAGGACGGCAAGGATCATGATGGCGACATCAAGGACTTGAACGACGAGTTTAAGAAGGAGATAGACAAGGCAGTTGACCAAGATGCCCAGACCTCGGAGTATCTCAGTGTGACCTGCTTCGAGGATGGCTGGCCTAGCAGCGTGTTGAAGCAAAATAAATCTGTGATGGCTGGCCGTGGCAAGCTGAAGCAGAAACTCATCGAGGCTTGCCGATTCGCACAGCGCGAGAAATGATGAACTATTTCGACCTGTACAGATTGAATACAAGGTGAAGGATACCATCTTTATTGTATTAACAGACTCTGTTGGTAATGAGCCAGAGGGTGAGACTACAAAATTTTATGTGTTGAAAAAGTAAAAAATATGCGACTTATAAAAAACGTTGATAGCAATTTTGCTACTCACGTTTTTTATAAGTCGTGACATATTACTTGATTATTTATTCAAAAATTCTAAACAAACCATACATTATAGACCCAAAACCAACAAAATATCCTTTAAGATAATCAATATAGCTTATTGTAAAACTCGGTGGGTAATTACGCCTGTCTTTGTATGTGATATTTAGGAATGTAATACCAAAGGATATTGCACAAATACTATCATATCTTTTAAATAAGATGGTTGTTATTCCTAAGCATATCATCAAAATTGAAAAAATCAAGTAAGTGCCATTTTTTATGGCACTTACCGACTTTTTGTGCTTAATAACAGAAAACATTATTGCAATTCCTGTTATAGACGCTAATATTCCCCAAAGACAAATATCGTTCATAATTATTACTTTTTGCAAATAGTACTATCGTTTTTGACTTCTTCTTGTTTCTTTTCAATTATCATATCTGTAATCCTTTCGGCTCCAGATAATTTTAAATTAGTTCCTTGCTTTAGGATTTCTGTTCCAAGTTCAATACTTAACATTATGCAATCTTTTGCATAATCATATTATTTTTCACTTATGACGAAGCTTTATATACAAGCCCAAAATTATTATCGTATTTATGGCAAACCAAATAAAATTTATAGTAACACCAGTATCGAATATCTGGTAAACCATATTTATGATAGCATCATTATCTATAGTTTCTACCTCGTATTTTATACTAACATACGCATTTACCACAAAGATAGCATAAACAAAAACCATTAGAAATGATATAATCAAGTAAATTATTAACAGTTTCTTCATAAACAATCATCTATTAAAATCCTGACTACTACTATTGCTTCCACTTCCAAAAGAACCAAAACCATTCCCACTTGAAGAAGAACGTGTATTTGAATTGCCTTTTTTATTGGACAGTAGTGAATTATGATAAATCGAGTTACTTCATTAAAATTGATTTATTATTGTAGCCATAGCCGATAATCTTTACATCTACTTTTGAATGGATTAAAGTTTGTGAACCTTGTATCTTGTATTGGAAGTAGATTGTATCTATTTTCTCTGTTGTGGCTATTTTGAGAGTTTTAACTTGATTGAATGTTTCCATTGTTGTCTTTTTGAATTTTTTATTGTCGCAAATAACCACTCTTTTTTTTACAATATATCCTCGTTGGTCTGTCTTGTATTCAATAGCAACGTATGCCTCCAAATTATTTTTTTGAAACTCAATAGGATATTTACATTTTCTTTTCAATTCGTTTATAAACAACTCTTTATTTCTATAGTCTGGATTACCTGTGCTTACTTGGCATACATCAAATAGTTGCGGAGATGTTTCCACAAGAGACACATTAGTATTGGAGTTGCATGAACCAAATACTACCAAAACTGTCAATAATATAATACCCACTAATTCCTTCATCTTTATTCTATATGATTTTATCTATGACTCCACTTTAAAAGTGGATTAAATTTGAATTAAACATATGGCTTGGAAAGCCTTTATGCAATCCTCGGCGTTAACTAACTCTGACAACGTAGAACACACCTTGTTTCGGCTTTGCATTGCCCTCGTCCAATCTGCGAAACACCTCGTCTATGCGCTTATTGGTTGCTTCAATGTGCTTATCGGTATCTTGTTGATGTTGCAGGATTTCCAACTGATGATATTCCATCGTTTCCAAACGACTAAAAACAGAAGCATTGTTTACCATAAAGTGACGCATGGAAACAAATGCTCGCATGATCTGAATATTAACCTCAATAGCTGTTTGTGAACGAAGAACGCTACTAAGCATTGCCACGCCTTGCTCTGTAAAAGCATAAGTTGAATAGCGGTTGCCGCCTCTTCCATTTGAGATCACAATTTGTGACCTCAAACATTCTTCTCTACTCAATTCAAAACGAAAATCATAGGGAAATCGCTCTATGTTACGCTTTACAGCTTGATTTAACACCCTGGTTTCCACTCCATAAAGTTCTGCCAAGTCTCTGTCTATCATAATTTGATTCCCATCATTTTAAGATAGTCTGATAACGTTCCCATACCTACAGACTTCCTGTATTCGTCAACTTTCTCAGGATTCTCCAGCTTGTAAAGATGCCATTTGCCGTCCTTGTCTTCTTCCAATTGGGTGCCATATCGCTGTGGACGACCTTCGAAAAGGCAGATACGGTCTTCCATCATCGCCACATTCTCACGAGGAATATCACCTCTCTCTGCAGCCTTTAGGAACAATGGCAGATATTTCCTTTGCATCTCGACCGATGAATGCTGAACAACAAGCCAATAAGCTCTACATGCATCACCAACCTTGTCCTTACCGACAAATCCACGTGAATCAAGGATTTTAAAAATCTTCTGTTGGTTGATGCTGTCAATCGTAGCCATTACGGAAAAAATGGAATCTATCTTTGCCTTGTCTTGTGGCTGCTGTCTTGATGTCATCCTCCATTCCTGTCGAATGGCTTGGTCATCCTTTGCTATTTCGAGCAGTTGATTGCGGAGAGGAATATCGTAGTTGGCTTCTTTCCTTGTCTGACGCTCATGCATCGCATTCATGATTTCATTCCATCGCACATCATCATGAATAGGGAGCAGATCTTTGTCAGTTTCTATGTTCAGACTATACCATTCTGGTTCAGCTTTCATTCTCTCCTCAAGAAACCAGAACGCAGCATCTTTATGACCTGCCAGTGATGCCACACATGCAGCATTATAGAGATGCTGGCCGCGAACGTAGTTTTTAAAATCAAATGCATGGGTGAAGTATCGTTCAGCTTCTTGATAATTCTGCTGCATGTAGGATGAATCAGCTTTTGATATTAGACTATTGTACTTCCGACTTTCCTCCACATCAGGTAAAGTACCAGACTGCATCACTCTGATGCTCTTGTTCTTGAAATCCTCCAAAGATATAGCTACAGACTGCATATTATGCATATCAGTTACATCCCAATGATAAACACCTTTCTCTGGCCATTTCTTAGATTCTGTCTGCATGACATACATTATTCCCAGTATTGTCTTACCAGCCTTATTTATTCTGTCAACACAAACAAGTCGGTGTTGTCTTTTATTGAAATATAGATTTCGCCAAATGTTTTCAACATCATTCTTTGGTAGCTTCCACAAAGTTGTCCTGGTTACAGTCAACACTCCATCCTTGCTGATCTCATAATCAGGAACCTCACAGCTGTTCACTCCTTCAAATACATACATATTATCATCAACAGTGCGTAAACCATTCACAGGAAATGGTACATCCTTGGTTATTGCCCTAATGTATTTTGTGTATTCAGTCTGATTTTTTGTAGAGCATGATGTCATAAGCACAACTGCTCCCAATATAAAAATACTTTTCTTCATTTTATCTGTCATTTTTATATTCATTTTTCCAAAATCACAAATTGTGACTTTGAACATTACCATATTTAACAGCATTCAAAGGTAGTGCTTTTAGCCTTTAAGCCACTATTGCACAAACCCTTTTTGAAAAGAACGTAAAATCAATAGTTTTATTGCTATGATTGTGTATTTTTAATCGCTTAACTCGTTGCACCGTATCTACCCCTTAAACGGATGATTTCCCGACAACAGGAGTCGATAACATTACAATAAATCCACAAAAGGAAGAACAGATATATGATTTGTCTGGGAAAAAGGTAATATCTACAATTCATTAAAAAGAAAAAATATTAGAAAGGAATTATGGAAAGCGATATTTGCCCATAATTCCTTTTATTTTTATATGACCCCACCAACTCCAATTGGATATAATCAAAACGGTACGACCGGTTTCCAGAAATCGCTAATTTGATTTAGTTTCAAGTTTCTCTTCCAAACATTAGCTTTAACAAAATGCTCTTCATAAACAGCCCTGTCTCGCTCTGGATAAATGTTCCCTTTCCAATATTGTCTCAATTCGGCAACCTTAATGAGATGTCCATTGGTGCATACATATTTTGCATATTCGTTCTCTGCGGAAGAAACATACACTCTTGAAAGAATACATTTGTATTTGTCGCTGATTTTGGGGTTTGGAATATCTTTGAATTCTTCAATTTTGTCATAATGCTCAGTTTTAGGATTCCACACGCAGGCATCAAAATATTCTGTGCCAGAAGCTCCAAAGCTACCCAAATAAAACAGCACATCTTCTTTTATACCGTCAAAATTCAAGTCAGTCAACAGACAACTATCAATACGTTCTTCATTTGGTACAAGATCATCATCTTCAGGATATTTGTATCCGAAGCGATGAATGGTCTTGTCGCCACGTTTTATAATCACTCCATAATCAACATCGTCAACCTCATGCTCTATCATAAGGCTTAGAGTGTCGTCATTACTTCTCATAGAAGAATCAGAAGTTGCTTCTTTCTGTGGAACACATTTCGTTTTATTCTTATTGCATCCCCATACTACAAGAAAACTACAAAAAATGAGTAGAATAAAAACTATCTTTTTCATACTTCTTTTTATTTTTATTGCGACAAAGATACAAACCGCTTCCTTCCTGACTGTAATCGGAATGAGATATTATCACGTTCCAATTGCGCACAGGTCGAAAGTGTGGCTATCATTATCGGGGCAAAGAGGGACGGATGTCCTTCTTCGTCCAATAATATAAGCTGTTCATTTTGAATGTAAAGGTTAATGCCACAATGTTGCAATTTATTCAGATATAAATGTAACTTACTTCTATCAATTATTTGTCCCGCTCCAATTCCTTTATTGCGCAAATGGCTTGTAGCTCGACCTTTTAAATGTGAGGATAAGTCTTCTTATAATTATCTGTCACATCTTTAAAGATACTCTCACCGTCACTATAGAATGTAGCCAAGACAACTTCTCTATAATCTTTGAAAGGCAACAAATACCAAACTTCTGTATTATCAGCATTTTGTTGGATGTTAAGAACTCCCTCCATGCGTGTATTTCCTTCACTGTCTGCATCGGCAAGTAATAGAAACGAAGATAGGAACGCACTGCGTTCCCTATCTTTTTATCACTTGTTGCGTCTGTTTTTTGAATCCATACCTTTAGAGAAAGCACGAAGTTGTTGCTTCCCAAGGAGGCCATGAAGTGGTGATGAACGGAGAATAACACTACTCACACTCTCTCGGAGGGTGTGACAGAAGTTCTTTTTGTACAAACACTCCTTTCTCGAACTTCCATTTTCCAAACTCATAATCAACGGCAGAACCACGGCTGAAAGATTCTATAATCTTTTCTTTTTTGTTAAGCGTAGGATTGGGAATATCATGGAATGATGGAACAAACAAGAACTTCTGCTTGACTTCATTCCAGACATAAGCATCCCAATATTCCACACCTTGATTTCCGAATTGTCCCAAATATACCAACAGATCTTTATTGCCATCAAACGTCACATCAGCCATCAGACAGCTATCCTTCCGGCCACCATTTGGGTCAAAAGTATCGTCCTTCGGATAAGAGAAAGGTATAATTTGTACAGTTTTCTCCCCTCGCATAATAAATACTTCAAAATCGAAATCCTTGGACTTGGGAGATTGTGTTCTTATAACAGCGTTAAGCGTATCTTCCGATGCAATATCTTGCTTGTTAAAAACTTTGCCCGAAATCACACTATCGGTGTCAATAGACATGCTGTCTTTGGTAGGGTTTCCCTGCCCCACCTTACTTTCCTTGCAACCGAAGATCAACATCAAAGAAAGTATTACTAATGTACTATCGATAATTCTTTTCATTGTCTTTAAATATTTTGATCATTTCATTGCGTTAATTTTTATTATTGTATGCAAAGGTAGTGCTTTTAGCCTTTAAGCCACTATCACACAACCCCTTTCTTTGAAAAGAACGTAAAATCAATAGTATTATTGCGATGATTGTACTTTTATTAATCGTTTCACTCGTTGTACCGTATTTACCCCTTAAACGGATGATTTCCCGACAACAGGAGTCAATAACATTACAATAAGTCCACAAAAGGAAGAACAGATATATGATTTGTCTGGGAAAAAGGTAATATCTACAACTCATTAAAAAGAAAAAATATTAGAAAGGAATTATGGAAAGCAATATTTGCCCATAATTCCTTTTATTTTTATATGACCCCACCAACTCCAATTGGATATAATCAAAACGGTACGACCGGTTTCCAGAAATCGCTAATTTGATTTAGTTTCAAGTTTCTCTTCCAAACATTAGCTTTAATAAAATGCTCTTCATAAACAGCCCTGTCTCGCTCTGGATAAATGTTCCCTTTCCAATATTGTCTCAATTCGGCAACCTTAATGAGATGTCCATTGGTGCATACATATTTTGCATATTCGTTCTCTGCGGAAGAAACATGCACTTTTGAAAGAATACACTTGTATTTGTCGCTGATTTTGGGGTTTGGAATATCTTTGAATTCTTCAATTTTGTCATAATGCTCAGTATTAGGATTCCAAACACATGCATCAAAATGTTTAGTGCCAGAAGCACCAAAGCTACCCAAATAAAACAGCACATCTTCTTTTATACCGTCAAAATTCAAGTCAGTCAACAGACAACTATCAATACGTTCTTCATTTGGTACAAGATCATCATCTTCAGGATATTTGTATCCGAAGCGATGAATGGTCTTGTCGCCACGTTTTATAATCACGCCATAATCAACATCGTCAACCTCATGTTCTATCATAAGGCTTAGAGTGTCGTCATTACTTCTCATAGAAGAATCAGAAGTTGCTTCTTTCTGTAGAACACATTTCGTTTTATTCTTATTGCATCCCCATACAACAAGAAAACTACAAAAAATGAGTAGAATAAAAACTATCTTTTTCATACTTCTTTTTATTTTTATTTTTATTGCGACAAAAATACAGAATTTCTTTTTATTTTCTGCAAAAATTAGCAATTTTCTTACTCCACCAATAGCAATTGGATATAAATCGTGCTGTGGGAACTTCTCGCAGCCGATATAGAGCGTTTCGAAGGCATCGGTGCCGTCGGTACGGTGTTCGAGAAGGTCTTCTTCTGATTCAGGTTGTTTTCACCAAAAAAAGTGCAGATGAAGCGAAGCGTAACAGGAGATGAAGCCGTTGGCTGCTGCCCACAAAGGAAAAGCCATTGTCCTACGTTGGTTGGGCGCAAGACAAAGGCTTTATCTTGAAAGGCGGATTAGGAGGGATTCCGCTTCAATGCAAAATATCCTTTCTGTTTAATTTGGCTACTTTTTATTGCAAGCATTGCAATAATTCTAATTTACACACGTTCTTATAGTAAGAAAGTACAAACTTTGTTGCTTAAATAATGTACTTTATGTAATAACAATAAAGCGATATAAAAAGATGAAACAAACCGATAAAAATATAAAAGAGATACGAATATACCATAGCCTTTGGAAGAATATTCTTCTGACTGTTGGTTGTTTCGCTTTTGCTGCAGGTGGATATTTCATACTCCATGATGCTAATACCTCATGGCCAACAAAAGTATTTGGCGGTATAGGAAGCATGGTGTTTTTTGGTTGTGGCGGAATGCTTATGTTTATGATGACTTTGTATAACATAACTACTCATATACCATTTTTGATAATCCATGACGATAGGCTTGACATTTACGAACAGCGCAAGAGAACATATCGAACAATCTATTTTAAAGATGTGGAGCAATTTCGCCTAATTAGTATATATTCTAACAACTACATAGCCATTGATTATTGTACAAAAACTTTGATGCGTAAGATGGAAAATGCTTCATGTCTAACCCAACGTATGATGGAATTTAATGTGTCTGTATCAGGAGCAATAGAAAGTATCCTCGTGCAAAATCTGACAATGAGGGGTAAGGAAATATGCAATACTTTGAACTATCGAATGAAAATATGGAGGTCGAACTGCAATTAATAATTGTGCTGTTGAGTTTTTATAGCACAAGACAAATACTTTATTGAAAAGCGGATTAGGAGAGATTCCGCTTCAATAAACAATATAGTCCTTGGATACTTTTACATTTTACTAATATCATCATCAAGTTGTTTCCTCCAGATTAAAGTTCCGATACCTGAAAAGATGAACGTGAAAATTAAAGCTGCTTGGGCATAACCGACAGGCAAATAATCTCCTTCAAAAAAAAGATAATCAGTTTTAGAAGAATAGTATAATTTAGGAAAATACCCTGACTTTATCTTGTCCAAAATTCGATCTCCCGTATGTAATGCATATTGTTTTGATTTATATGTTATTAAAATTGTATTTGAACGTTTATAATTAAGTTTTTCTTCATATCCATTATACTGATAATCTACAATAGACTTCTGAGTTCTTTCGATCTGGTTACCATGTAAATATAACAAATATAAAGCAAGAGATAAAACTAACCCTGCACAAAAAAGTGTTTTAAATAATGTTTTAATTTTCATATTGTTTCCAATTCAAATTTAAAGTGCTTATCATATCAATGTTTGCAAAAATAAACATTTCACTTTTTGTTTTTACCATTATCTTAATGAGCATTACATGGCAAAATGTTCTTCACCACATCCATTCCGAGGCAGCCTTGTTGTGATTAATCATTTTTTTTGTATGTCTATTATAAAAATCTGCGTAAAAATATAATTAAGAATATCACAAAAAGCATAAAGCCACATCCCCATGCCCGATTTGACATTTCATTCTCAAAATTAGATAATTCTGATGTTTTTTTCGATTTACTACCTTCATAAAGGGTTCGGTAAGAAATCTTGCGATGCCTTACAAAGCGTAGCCATAGATAGCGTAAGCCTGTACCGATACGAAGAATAATAATATTCCCCAAATAATATCTGAAAAGTTCTTCCATACTCAATAGAGAGCTCTGATTTTTTCTTATTCCCTGTTGATTCTTTCCTCCAATTCGTCTGGTGTAAGTATCTCCATCTTGGAGAAACCAAACCACTTTTTGCCTAAGTCCTTAATGGATGCACCTATGTGATATACACAGTTCGCTGCTCTCCCTTTTTTCTATTTTATCTGTCATATTTATATTCATTTTTCCAAAATCACAAATTGTGACTTTGAACATTACCATATTTAACTGCATTCAAAGGTAGTGCTTTTAGCCTTTAAGCCACTATTGCACAACCCCTTTTTTGAAAAGAACGTAAAATTAATAGTTTTATTGCTATGATTGTGTATTTTTAATCGCTTAACTCGTTGCACCATACTCACGCCCCTTCCACTTAACTTTTGCCACATCCCGAATGGAATACCCCTTGCGGAGTAAACTAATTAGTGCCTAAAGGGTGTTCAGTATTCAGTATTCAGTTTTTTTCGCGATAGTTACCTTTTTCATGGTTATAAATTGTAAGTAATTATTTTATATTATATATATATTATTATATATATAATATACTATCTTTACAGAGAGTGGTAACAACAGCGAAAAAAACTGAATACTGAATACTGAACACGTTTCCTGTAAATAGGTTATTACTTTGTAATATGCTGTTTTTACAGCAAAAACACAGCTTCTATACCGCGAAAACATAGAGATGCGCCACATGAAACATAGAGTTTGTATTTAGAACCAACTTTCAAATTGTAAGTTTGCTGAAAATCGCTCCTTATCACATGTCTAAATTTGGTAGATACCAGATTTATTCGTATCTTTGCACCAGCAATCGAAGGAAATGCCTTAGGTGCCTGAAGGCGGTCTTCTATTAAGACCAACACGGGTCATAAATGATGGCAGGCGCCGGTCATCAATGAAGACCCCGAAAACGGCAGGAACGGGGCGTTCTGGGGAGTTGCAAAACAAAGGACTCTAAACATACTACAAACGACTATGATTAATTACAGCATCGTAATGCGTAGCGTGAACGCAAATCTTCTGGAAATCAACCAGGCTAAATCACGCATCAACCAGGCGAAGAAGGAAGGTACTACCCCTGACCCAAAGGACCTGGAACTCGTGAAGACTGAGAAGCAGAATGCTTTCGCCATCTCACAGTACACCGACATCATGACCATCGAGAAGTTTGCCAAGCACATCACCTCTCATGGCAGTGTTTATTCGAGAGCCGACATCAGCGCCATCCTCTACATCGCCGTAGACTGCATGCGTGAGATGTTGCTTGAGGGCAAGAAGATTCGTCTGGGCGACCTCGGTGATTTCTCTCTCCTTCTCACCTCGAAGGGTGCTGAGGATGCCGACAAGTTCACCTCGCAGAACATCACCGGTGTGAAGGTTCAGTGGGAGCCAGGTCAGGAGTTCAAGAACCTTCGCGATGACGCCGAGTTCAACCTCGTAGCCAGCCGCAGTGCTCAGGCAGCCGTTATCAAGGCGATTAAGGAGGGTAAGACCAGCGTTGACCTCAACGCGCCAACCACTCCGGATAATACGCCAGGCGCTTCTACCCCAGGCGGCTCAAACACCGGTCAGACCGGCAGCGAAGGCCAAGGCTCTGAATCAGGCGGCGGTACTACCGGCAAGGACGATACTGGCGACGGCCTTGAATAGCCCAAGGATAGACTGGCTAGGGTGCTAGCCCCTAGCCCAGCCTATCCGCCCCCCAAAAAAGTCAACATTCAACACTCAACATTCAACATTCAAAAAAAATGAAAGCGAACACTTGGAAAACAATTCTTCAGATAGCCATCAGCATTCTGACCGCTATCGCTACTACGCTCGGAGTAACGAGCTGCATGGGATAAAGGAAACTGAGAAATCCGGTCATTAAGGTCATTAAGGATTTACAAAGAAAGTTAAAGGGAAATGAGTAAAAAATCATCATTTTTTTGCTCATTTTCCTTTTTTTTATTATCTTTGCCTTAAAATTAATAATTGAACTTTCGTATGTGGTTCAAGTACGGGTTGAAGGCCTAAAAGCTCCTAGCCCTGGGCTAGGGGCTTCTGCCCTTTACCTTTGCTTTACCCTTCGGCCAGCGATTTTCAATTCCCTTCGGCCGGTGACCGTTGGTTCAGGGCGTATGGGACAAAACTTACGAAACTTGAATAAATGAAAAAATATATAGATGGAAAAGAATATTATAAATATAGATGCACATGTCATAGATGATATCAGAACCATCATCACAAGGGCAAGAAACAAGGCGTATCAATCTATCAACGAAACCCTGATACGCTCAAACTGGGAAATCGGCAAACGTATTGTTGAAGAAGAGCAGCTTGGCAAGCAGCGTGCTGATTATGGAATACAGCTCATCAAGTCCATATCTCAGCAGTTGACGACTGAGTTCGGCTCCGGCTATGGTGTTCGTAACCTTGCCTATTTCAAGCAATTATACCAATATTTTCCTGATTGGGAGATTTTGCACGCGCGCGTGCAAAATCTTACTTGGACTCATCTAAAGAGTATTCTAAGAGTTACAGATGCAGAAGCTCGTCTATGGTATTTAAAGGAATCGTCAGAGCAAATGTGGAGCACAAGAACCCTCGACCGCAATGTTGCCTCACAATACTATTATCGACTCCTGCAAACCAGCAATGAGCACAAAGATGAGGTAGAGAACGAGATGAAAACCCTTACAAAAGGATACGCAGACTCACCTGCCATGTTCATCAAGTCGCCAATGGTGACAGAATTCTTGGGCTTATCCCGAGACATGAGCTTCTCGGAAAGCGAACTGGAGAGTGCAATCATCACCCATCTTCAGAAATTTCTGATGGAGATGGGCAAAGGCTATGCCTTCGTAGAGCGACAGCAGCACATCATCACCGATACCCAGGACTACTACATAGACCTGGTATTCTACAATTACCTGATGAAATGTTTTGTACTGATTGACCTGAAGACGACCAAGATCACCCATCAGGACGTAGGACAAATGGATATGTATGTAAGAATGTATGATGAACTGAAACGCACGGAAGGCGACAATCCGACCATCGGCATACTACTCTGTTCGGAAACCAGCCAGGATATCGCAAGATTTTCCATCTTGCACGACAGCAAGCAATTATTTGCTTCAAAATATCTTACATATCTCCCTACAGAACAGCAACTTAAGGAAGAAATAGAAAAGCAGAAAGAAATATTTAGATTACAACATATAAGATAAGCTAGTACCCCCAAACATCTCTGCTACAAGATAATAGATAACAAAATAAAGAACGAAGAATTTCATTGAAATAATCTGATGGAAACTGAAAGAATTTTACTTCGCTATTGGGAGGAATCTGATGCAGAGGCGCTCTTCAAGTACGCCTCCGACCCTGACGTAGGACCACGTGCTGGATGGCCGGCGCATAAGTCTGTAGAGGAAAGTCGGGAGATAATCCGGACATTCTTCCATAATGAAACGACATGGGCGATTGTGTTGAAAGAGACTGGCGAGGCTATCGGCTGCATCGGCTACTACACCCATGAAACCAGCAACATCCCTATCGGAGAAAACGACTGTGAGGTGGGCTACTGGGTAGGAAAGCCATTTTGGAACCAAGGAATCTGCACCGAAACCTTGAAGCTGATGCTTGACTACTGCATCAACGAGAAGCATTTCGAAAACATCTGGGCAGACCATTTCACAGGCAATCCTGCATCAGGAAGAGTCATGGAGAAATGCGGTTTCTCTGACACCGGAATGCTGAACAGATGTAGCCAGCTCGTGGGTGGCGACAAGGAAATGGTCAAGGTGTTCAAGTACAACGGATAAAGGAGAAAATAGAATGATGAAACTCAATAACACCAAAAGTGAGTGGTTTATGTAAAAAGTTACGGAGAATATGAATTATCTCCGTAACTTTTTACATTTTCGGCTGATTTACCGCTTCAGCGCTATGTTATAATTATAATATTTACTGTTGCCCGTAATATCCTCCAGCACCTGGATGAAAGGAGGAAACTTCACACTCTCGTTGGCAGAAATGCCGCGGGTTTCAAGAATCATCAGGTCGGAAACCGGCTCAAGAAACTCGTCGAGCTCGAAATACTGACCCTTCCAGATAAAGCTCTTGCGATGCTTATGAATGCGCTGGCGGTAAGGGTCAGCCTGCTGAAGCATATTCTCGTAAAGATTGGCATTAATCTGTCGCTCGGTCTCAATCTGCTCATTGTCTGAAATACGCTTCTTGGTGGTGTGAACATACACATACTTGCCTCCCTCGAAACCGCGACGGCGAAGACGAATCTCACTACCCGGCTCACCCGAAAGATAAGTCTGAACAATATCGCTGTCTATCGCATTAGGAACCTCGCCTGTCAGCTTCACGATATATTTTCGCTCCTCCTCTATCGGCTGCGGAATGGCAAGCACATTACTTATCTCCTTGAGCACACGGTTCAGCTTGTTGTTGAAATCTTCGTGGTTATTGATTACCCTGAGATGAGGATGACCCTTCCATGCAGAAACAATCTTCTTGTCCAACTCGCGCGCTATCTTCAGTCCTTCTTCATCCGCCTTCTCCAAGCGCTGCGCATTGTTGGCTGTAGTATAAAACTGCTCGGCACCATCGGCAGCACTCACCAGATGCAGCACAGCATCATAGCGGTCGCGAAGCTGGGCATCAGTATAACCCTCTTCAGAGATGATGCGGTGCCAGAAATCGGGAGTGAGATAGGTAGAAATATCCATCGTACCACGATCGCAGACGATGATGACCGGCTGCTGCAATGTTTCAGCCATGCGCTGAAAACTGTCTTCCAAGTTGATCTGAGTCTGGAAAGTAGCCTTCTCGCCCTCGAAGAAAAAATCCTTGTTGGAGGTGAGATAATTCATGCCCGCCTGGGTAAACATGGTTGGAACCTCGGGAATGGTAAAGACCTTATAGCCGAGACTGGAGAAATGTTCAATCACCTTAACCATAGCGGTAGTCTTGCCCGCACAAGGTCCACCCGTCAGTACAATCTTCTTAATCTGATTCATATATCAAGTAAATATTTTTCGTTTCTTCTAATTGATGTTCTTTCCGGAGCATTTTATTTTCGGGTGCAAAGATAACAATAATTCTTCAAACGAAAGCAATAATTTATGCAAGAAAAGAAAAATAATGTATTTTTATTTTGATTTCTCATTGTTTTGATGTACCTTTGCAAAGAAAATGGCTCATTTCGAGCCATCGGAAACAAAAATATAACTATAAGATAAAAAATGGAAAAGATAAAGACATTAATTATAGGTAGCGGTCCTGCAGGATATACGGCTGCCATTTATGCCGGCAGAGCCAACCTGCAGCCAGTACTCTATTCAGGTATGCAACCGGGCGGACAGCTCACCATCACCACAGAGGTAGAAAACTTTCCGGGCTATCCTGACGGCGTAGACGGAACACAGATGATGATGGACATGAAGGAACAGGCAGCCAGATTCGGAGCCGAAATGAGAGACGGAAGCATCGTGAAGGCAGATTTCAGCTCACGCCCATTTCATCTTACAGATGACCGCGACAACGAGATTGAGGCAGAAACCGTGATCATCGCCACAGGTGCATCAGCCAAATATCTGGGTCTTGCCGATGAAGAGAAATATCGCGGACAGGGCGTTTCTGCCTGCGCTACCTGCGACGGATTCTTCTACCGCAAGCGCACCGTAGCTGTAGTGGGCGGTGGCGATACTGCCTGCGAAGAGGCTATGTATCTATCCGGACTTGCCAAGAAGGTTTACATGATTGTGCGCAAGCCATATCTCCGTGCTTCAGAAATCATGCAGCAGCGTGTAAAGAACAAGGAGAACATCGAGATTCTGTTCGAAACCAATACGCTGGGGCTCTTCGGCGAGAACGGTGTAGAAGGTGCTCATCTCGTGCGCCACAAGGGCGAAGCCAACGAAGAGAAGTTTGACATCAGCATCGACGGATTCTTCCTGGCTATCGGACATAAGCCTAACACCGACCTCTTCAAAGGGCAGATAGATCTCGACGAGCAGGGCTTCATCAAAGTAGTGCCAGGTACTGCCACCACCAACATTCCGGGCGTTTTCGCAGCAGGCGATGTGGCCGACCCAATCTACCGCCAGGGTGTTGTTGCCGCAGGCTCGGGAGCCAAGGCTGCCATCGAGGCCGACAGATTCCTGCAGCAACAGTAAAAACTATAGTATAAAATCCTATAAAGCGGGGTTAATATAGTTAAAAAATAACAGCAATATTTTGTCAGATGCGAAAAATGTATTACTTTTGCATCTGATAAAATAAAAGGAAGATTGGCAGAGTGACCGAATGCGCTGGACTCGAAATCCGGTATACCCTCTTCTGGGTATCGGGGGTTTGAATCCCTCATCTTCCGCTAAGTTCCCCTACAGGAACCGTCATTTTATAGTTTCATAAAACAACTCGACATGAAAAAAATCATCATCCCCATATTTATGCTCCTCCCGCTGATGACTGCACAGGCGCAAACCGTGCTGACAGAAGAGCAGCAGCTGGAACAGGCACAGAAACAGCTGGAAGCTGCCAAGAAGGCACTAGAAGTGGCTAAGATTAAAGCACAGGCTGCCAAACTGAAGGCCCAGGCCGACAGCATCAACGCTGCAAGCGCCAAGGCTGAAGCTGAAGCAAAAAAGGCGGAAGCAAAGAAGGGCAATGCTACTGAGCCAGAACCAGTTGTTGTAAAGGAGCCAACCACACCAACCACGGGATGGGCGATTCCTGTTGCCGTAGCCGCTAAGCCAAAGGAGGCTGCCAAGCCTGCCAACAAGCTGGCAAATGGCACCACAGCCAAAGTGGACATGAAATATCTGGCAGGCGCCATCACATATAATGATGAAAACAAGATAGAATTCACGCTCGATACGGATGCTAACGGGAAAACTGCCAAGCAGATTTACGACATCGTATTAAAATACATGAGTGAACTGACACAGAACGAGCAGAACATAGCAAGCCGAGTAGCACTGGTAAACGAAGCTGAACACATCATCGCCAACACGATGGACGAATGGCTCGTCTTCAGCCAGTCATTCATCTCGCTCGACCGCACGGAATTCAAATACCAGCTGGTAGCCAGGATTTCAGACAATCATCTGAATCTCTCGCTCGGCCGCATCATCTACAACTACGAGGAAGGAAGAAGCACCGGTTTCAAGGAACCTGCAGAAGAGGTAATCAGTGACAAGATTGCGCTCAACAAGAAGCAGAACGACCTGGCTAAGATCTTCGGAAAGTTCCGCAAATGCACCATCGACCGCAAAGACCAGATATTCGCAGAGTTAGCTGCATTAGTAAAACAATAAGTTGAAGAAAAATGGATAATCAGAATACAGACAACAAGATACAACAGAACGAGGCACAACAGCCTGCAAACGCTACAGCCCAGCCTACAGCTGAGCAGGGCGCAGAACAGACTGAACAGAAGCAGCCTACCAGCTACGCCGTAAGACCTCAGCACCGCCGGCTCCGCCCATTGGCCTACAGCGACCAGAACAACATGCTGAAGGTGCGCAACTATCTCAACATCGCCTTCATGCTGCTCGCCATCGTGGGGGTAATACTCTGGACCCAGCTGGAAGAAAGCCGCAATATCGCCTACATCGTACTCATCGTGGGTGTAGTGCTCAAGATTGCCGAAGTATGTATCCGACTATTTAAGAAATAATGAAGAAGAAGAAAATTATATTCTCATCACTCCTATTTTGTGCTGCAACCCTCCCGGTTGCGGCACAAAACGATTTTAACTATAACGAAGATTCGCAGTTCCGTCCTCAAACCAACCGCAAGGTGAACACCGATTCACTAGGCTCAGACAAGGAGATTCCGAAAGGCATCAGAGTATGGACCGTAGACGAACGCTTCGGCGACACAAAGGCTGCGGTAGTAGACACCTTGCAGCACATGTACATGAACTCAACCTTCACGGAAGGACTGAGAGGCGAATACAATACCCTCGGAAACATGGGTACTGCCCGACTGAACCGAATCTTCATCGACCGCCGCAACACGCAGGGCAACTTCATCTTTACAGAGCCCTACGATTATATCGTAAATCCGGTAAGCGACTTCCACTTCACCAACACCTACTCACCTATCACCAACGTAACGCTGAACAGCTGCGGCGATAAGGTGACGGGAGAAGACGACTTCAAGGCCATGTTTGCCGTGAATGCCAACAAAAGGCTAGGCGCCGGTTTCAGATTCGACTACAAGTATGGCAGAGGATATTATAACGCACAGAGTACCAGCCACTTTAAATACACCATGTGGGCATCTTACCTGGGCGACCGCTATCAGGCACACTTCCTCTTCAGTACCAATCATGAGAAGATGACCGAGAACGGCGGTATTACCAACGATGATTACATCAAACATCCGGAAATCTACACCGAATCGTTTGCCACCAATGAAATTCCTACCGTTCTGGAACAGAACTGGAACCGACTGGACAACCAGCACATCTTCTTTACCCACCGCTACAACGTAGGTTTCAGCCGAAAGGTAAAGATGACCGAAGAAGAAATCAAGGCAAAGAAATTTGCCATGGCTTCGAAAAAGGAAAATGCTGAAGAGGATGCGAAGGAAGAAGCCAGAAAAAAAGCCAAGGAACAAGGCAAGAAATTTGATGAGAAAGCCTTCGAAAAACAGCAAAAAGCTAAATTCAGCGGCCGTCCTGACGGAGCCAAGATTGCAGGCGATGAACCAGCTAAAGACTTAGCCGCAAAGGACATCAGGAACGACAGTACCCGAATCGCAGTAAACGGAAAAGCTGCTGCCGACAGTCTGCTTGCCGTCCAGAAGAAAAATGCCGAAGACTCGCTTTTCTACAAGAGCGAATATGTTCCGGTAACAAGCTTCATCCACACGGTAAAGTTTGACAACTATCGCCGTATTTACGAAGCTTATCAGACTCCAGCCGACTATTATCTGAATGAATATTACGATGCAGGCAGGCTGACCGGTGATTCCATCTACGACCAGACCAAGCACTGGCACATGAAGAATACCTTCGCCATTGCCATGCTTGAAGGTTTCAATAAATGGGCAAAGGCAGGACTGAAGGCTTTCGCCAGCTACGACCTCCGTCACTATGAACTGCCAACCATGGAAGGCGGTTTCGAAAAATACAACGAGCATGTGCTGAGCGTAGGCGGACAGCTGAGCAAGCAGGAAGGCAAGACACTCCACTACAATGCCGTAGCAGAAATAGGACTGACGGGTGTTGACGCAGGAACCCTTGCCATAGATGGTAATGTAGACGTGAACATCCCATTCCTGGGCGACACGCTTCAGGTAAGAGGCGATGCTTTCTTCCATAGAGAAACCCCATCGTTCTATTACCGCAACTATCACGCCCGCCATCTGTGGTGGGAGAATGATCTCGACAAGACCATCCATACCCGCATCATGGGTACACTCTCCTTCCCTAAGACGCACACCAAACTGAGAGTGGCTGTAGATGAAATCAAGAACTACACCTACTTCTCGCAGAGCTATGACATTACAGAAAAAGGGTTGCGAACAGGAGTCATGGTAACACCGATGCAGGAAAGTGGAGGAATCAACTTGCTGACAGCACAATTGGAGCAGAACTTCAGACTGGGCATTCTGAACTGGGAAAACCAGTTTACCTACCAGCATTCGAGCAAGGAGAGTGTTCTGCCAGTACCAGCCTTCAATGCCTACACCAACCTCTACATCAAGTTCAAGGTAGTAAAGGTGCTGAACGTAGACCTGGGTGCTGACATGCGCTACTTTACAAGCTATGAAGCTCCCGACTATTCACCTTATATGGGACAGTATACGGTACAGGGCAACGGCGAGAACAACGTAAAGATAGGCAACTATCCTATCGTCAATGTTTACGCCAACGTTCACATCAAGCACACCCGTTTCTTCGTAATGATGAGCCACATCAATGCAGGACAGGGCGACAAGAACTACTTCTTCGCGCCTCATTATCCGATGAACGAGCGAGTGTTCCGTATTGGAGTAAGTTGGAACTTCTTCAATTAATCTTTCTGATTTTCCTTCAGAATTTCAGGAGATTCAATTTTAATCTTTTTAGAATATGATAGAAACAAATTCTATAAAAGCATGGTATCTAGCCGCTCGCCCGAAGACTCTGACGGCGGCGGCTGTTCCTGTTTTATTGGGTATTGCGCTGGCTTATAAAGACGCTCAGCAGATACAGACATTGCCAGCCCTACTCTGCCTGCTCTTTGCATGGGTGATGCAGATAGACAGCAATCTGGTGAATGATTATTTCGACTTCAAACATGGTAATGACGACGAAACCCGGCTGGGACCGAAACGTGCCTGCGCTGAAGGCTGGATTACATTGGGAGCCATGAAATGGGGAATCATCCTCACTACTCTTCTGGGCTGCGCCATAGGACTTCCGCTGGTTCTTTTCGGTGGTTGGGAAATGGTCATTGTAGGCATCTGTTGCGTAGTCTTCTGTTTCCTCTATACTACCTGTCTCAGCTATCTGGGCATGGGCGATCTTCTGGTACTGCTCTTCTTCGGCATTGTACCCGTATGCTGCACATACTATCTCGTAATGCCCGAAACCATGCAGGGAGTAAGCCTGGAAACGGTTCTCGTATCTGTAGCCTGCGGACTGGTAGTTGATACGCTACTTATTCTGAACAATTATCGTGATCATGACAACGACCTGAGAGCCGGCAAGAAGACCCTTGTGGTTCACATAGGAAAGAAGAATGCCGAGCGGTTATACTGCGCATTGGGCAATCTGGGCATCCTTACCATAATAGGTGTAACCATCTGCGAAGTATTTCAGCATGAAGCCAGCAGCATGTTCCTGCCGTTTGCAGCACTCTATATCATTCTGCACAACAGAACCTATATGGAGATGAAAAAGATAGGCGAAGGCAGAGAACTGAACAGAATTCTAGGCAAAACAGCTCTGAACATCTTCTGTTTCGGCATTGTATCATCCCTGATCATCATCGGAATGGCGAATTGAACAATAATAAACTAATAATAATGTACGCGCGTACCTTATTATATAAATAAAGTGGAGGAATATCAATGAAGCAACAGGTAAATCTCGAAATCATGGACTTTGTGGAGAAACAGATTCTCCCCAAATATAATGCTTTTGGCGAAAGTCATGGACTCAGACATGTTACCCGAGTCATCAGAAACTCACTGAAACTGGTTCCGGTAACCGGAGCCGACATCGATATGGTGTATGTAATAGCCGCTTACCACGACCTGGGGATGAGCGGTCCGCGTGCCATTCATCACATCACCAGCGGTAAGATTCTGCAGGCAGATGCAAGACTGAAGCGCTGGTTCAATAAAGAGCAGATTAAAATCATGAAAGAAGCCGTTGAGGACCATCGGGCTTCATCTAGCCGTCAGCCTCGTAGCATCTATGGCAAGATTGTGGCAGAAGCCGATCGCGACATTGACGTTCACGAGATATTTCTGCGCGCCATACAGTATGGCAAAGAAAACAATCCAGCTGATGACAAGGAGCAGCAATGGGAGCGGTTCAGCCAGCACATGGACGAGAAATATTCAAGAAACGGATACATCAGGTTATGGATTCCCAACTCCCCTAACGAGAAAGCGCTCAACGAACTGCGCAATATTATAGAGGACAAAACAGAGTTGAGAAAATATTTCGAAAAAATATTCGAAGAAAACAGCTAAAACATTTGGTAGTTTCAAAATATTGCATTATCTTTGCATTATCAAATAATGACTAAGATGTTTGCACCATTGCATCGTGATGATGCAGGGGTGCTAGAAGGAATAAGGGTCGTTTCGGTTCGATCGGGATACTCATCAAATTACACTATTGAAACCGAGAGGACATACTCTTGCTCATGGCGGGCCACATAAACTGCAGCAGGCAGGTAAGCTGAAAAGCCGGTGGATTACAAAGGCGGAGGACTCTCAAATGTTTATACATTCGGAGTTTCATCACATCATCGAGCGGCCCTTTCTTTTACAAGAGGCGGATTTCTGAGAAAGAAATCCGCCTCTGCTCGTTTTAGGAATGAAAGCACTCATCATACTGAAAGAAAACAACCCCTGATAATGTGGGAGTTACAAAGAAAATGCATTTTTATCGAAAAAAAGTTGCAAAAAGATTTGGTAGAATCAGAAAAAAGTAGTACCTTTGCACTCGCATTTAAGAACGATGCTTGGTTGATTCGGTTAAGAATCCGACTGGAAGGTTGGGTGAGTGGCTGAAACCAGCAGTTTGCTAAACTGCCGTGCGGGTTACCGTACCGGGGGTTCGAATCCCCCACCTTCCGCAAGCTATCGTACGAAAAATGTACCGTTGGTCGATTCATCTAATGGTTAGGATACAAGATTCTCAATCTTGGCATAGGGGTTCGATTCCCCTATCGACTACATGTGTTTTTCATGGTATTAGATTTATAAAGTCTCTATAAGTCGGGAGACCAATAGAGATTTTTTTTGAATGGTCGATTCATCTAATGGTTAGGATACAAGATTCTCAATCTTGGCATAGGGGTTCGATTCCCCTATCGACTACAAAAGTGTTTTCATGTATTAATTTAGATTGTTTAAGCTTGCATTTAGTTCTTTGTCAAAAGGCTACTGCAAGTTATTTTTTTATATATACGTAAGAAGCAATATGAAACAATTATACACTATCATCTCCCTTCTCTTTCTGTTTACCTATCCTGCCTGGGCACAGCAGCACGAGATATTCAACCAGCGCATCAGAACCCTACAGGTTGTAGGCGGAACCAACTGGTTATCGCTCCCAGTATCGTCGCTGGGCGGAGAACCTATCCATATCGATTTTGACGACATGACGCACGATTATCATCGGTACAGATACAAGATTGAACATTGTGATGCAAACTGGAACGTATCTGCTTCGCTCTTTGAAAGCGACTATATGAGAGGCTTCAACGGCAATCAGATGATTGAAGATGTAGAGCAATCCATCAACACCAATCATCCTTACACTCATTATCATCTGGCAATTCCCAATGCCGACTGCCAACTTACCATGAGCGGCAACTACAGACTGACGGTTTATGACGACAATGCGGAAAACGAGGAAGAAGGCAAAATGTTTACAGCCTGCTGGATGATTACAGAGCCTCAGCCATTGGTTAAACTGAAGTTAGAAGCTACTTCAACAACAGATATAGATATCCAGAAAGCCCATCAGCAACTGAAAATGGAACTGGATCACAGCCAGCTGAGAATCACTCATCCCAACCAGCTGAACATCGTAGTGCTTCAGAACGGAAGATGGGACAATGCTGTCATCAATCCTAAACCCGACTACCTGAGTGCGGGCAAAATGAGTTGGCAGTATGTAAGAGCTCTGATTTTCGATGCGGGCAACGAATACAGAAAGTTTGAATTTCTGGACACCGACCATCCAACCATGGGAATAGACGCTATAGATTGGGATGGAAGCGACTATCAGGTAAAGGTAATGACTGACAGCCCTCGCCCCAATTACGTTTACGATGAAGCTGCCAAAGGTTCGTTTTATATCCGCAACAGCGACAACGTAGAAAACAACAACACCTGCGAATATGCACAGATTCACTTTACCCTGAAAGCTCCAAAACAGCCAGGCGATGTTTATCTGAACGCAGATTGGACCTACGGCCGTTTCCTCCCCGAATATCGGATGGAATATGATGAAATGACGAAAACCTATCACGCACGTCTCTTCATGAAGCAAGGTTATTACAGTTATCAGTATCTCATGAAGATGGAAGACGGAAGCATAAGGCTGCTCCCATCAGAAGGAAATTTCTACCAGACCCAGAACAAATACAATGTACTGGTTTACTATCGGGCTCAGAGCGACCGCACCGACCGGCTGGTAGGATATGGAGAATTAAAATAAAGGAAGGAGATAAATGAGATTAAAAAGAAAAGGAGTTCTAGCATTTCAGAATGCCGGAACTCCTTTTCTATTTAATCCTAAAAGTGGAATTTCAGATCAACACCACATTGGAAAGGATTGCCACGCTGGGCAAAATACAGTTTCTTTCCTGTTGCTGCATTATCAACAGCAAAGGTATTGTAATTAGTATCTGTGAGGTTCTTACCCCAGATACTGATGCTCATCTTGCTGAAATCAATATCACAATGCGCACCCATCACGAAATACATCTTCTGGCTGTAGGTATTGGCATTATCCCAATAAGTCTTGCCCTGCGCATTCATGTTCAATCCGAAGGTAAACTGTCCTAAATGATAGTCAGCCATGGCTGCTATCGTATGCTGGGGAACATAAGGAACCTTCTTGTCCTTATAATTCACAGCCTTATCACCCTCGCCATCAGTATATTCATCAAATACGGCACGTGTAAAACCATAGTTTACACCCCAATCAAAAGCACCGTCGAAAGCCTGGCCCTTGAGCGCGGCTTCAATACCACAACTGTGACTCTTACCTGCATTAACCATCATTCGGCCAAAGCCATAGGTTCCTGCCATCACAGAGAGTTGCTGATTGCGAACCTGCATATAGAAGGCACTCAAATCGAAATGAAGACGATGATCAAAAAGATTGAGATGCGTTCCAACCTCATAATTCCATGAGGTTTCCGGTTTAAAGGCAATAGTCTGGTTCACTCTATCATAATCTTCATCGGTATGAGGAACGTCATAATTGCCTCGCATCGCCTTCTGACTATTAGCTTTAAGATCGGCCTGCAAGATATCACTGAACATTTGGATATTATAACCGCCTGCACGATAGCCCTTGCTCACCGTAGCATAGACATTGCTCCCCTGCTCATCAAGCTTGTAACTTAATCCAAATTTTGGCAGGAGCTGGTTGTAATCATCACTCGTTTTGCGGTCGAGCATTGAACGCAAAGTACGAGTAGCCTCCATGCCCATCACCTTAGCTGTCATCGCCATATAAGCATAAGTATCGTAATGAATACTTGTATGCATGAAATCGTAACGCAAGCCAAGCGTTGCTTTCAGACGGGAAGAAAGATCAAACGTACTCTCGTGATAGAGGCCCAAATTGCTCTGAGGAGTATGAAACAAACCCGGAGCTCCCATATCTACATTGACAGAAACCCCATTAGCCATTGCCGGAGGCATTGCATGCTGCATCTGAGTCTGGATAACCTTACTGATAGGCTTCGTCAATGCTGAACCGAATTTTACAGGACCATTTGTCTTCAACCACACATGGGAGAAGAATGCACCCTGGGTAAGATGCCAGAAACCGAAGAAAGGCTGACGACTCTTAAATGTGAACTCCTGAGTGATAGAATTCTGCAACTGATCTTGCTGCAAGCTCAAATAATCTTCAGGAAGATAATCCTGATCCATCTTCATATTGTCATCCAGGAACTGATAGCTGGTAGTAGAGGCAAAATCCCATTTCGCTCCTTCATGACGAAGATTGACACCCGAAAGCAGCATGTTGCGGTGATAAAGCCCAGGGAATGTTGTATTTGGCAATGCTGCCTTGCCACTGTTTAAATCCAACTGACCATAAGGAAATGCATGCTGATAAACAAATTGGTAATTGGCCAGCAAATCCATGCTCCATCCTCTATCAAAACGGAACTTAAGATTAAACTTACCGCCAGCCTCATCATAATTGTCTGCATAATCGCTGGTTCCTGCACGATGGAAGAATCCCTTCTGTCCATCATAAAAAGCAGCTACCCCTAATGCGATACGAGGTGAAAGTTTCATATAATGAGCCGCTTCTACATTACGATAGAAATGAGAGCCCAATCCCAGATTAACGTAGGTGCCCTTGCTATCATAAGCATCGCGGGAATAGATGCGCACCAAACCACCTTCAGAATTCTGACCATAGAGTGTTCCCTGTGGACCACGGAGAATATCTATACGGCTGGTCTGATAATGGTGAAGATTGAAAGCAGCCTTGCTCAACACTGGAATTCCGTCAAGATAAATTCCTACAGCCGGACTGTTGATACGGCTTCCAATACCGCGCACATACATGGCGTTGGTAAAACGCGAGCCATAGTTGGGCATTACGAAGTTAGGAACATAGCAGGAAAGTTCACGCAAATCGCGAGACCCCAATCGCTGCATCTGATAAGAACCAAAGGAAGTGCTGCTGAGAGGCTGTTGACGAAGACGGAAATTCTCTTTAGGCTGCGAAACAACCACAACTTCATCAATATCAAAAACTCGGCTGCTATCAGCCAGCAAACCGTTAGCGTCTGCTAACTTTTCACTCGTACCCAATGACAGGTCAGAGCAAGTAGCCCTTTCGTTATCCGCAGCACTAGCCTGCAACGCTACTGCTGCCAAACCAATGCATACGCTCTTTTTACTATAAAATACTATTCTTTTCATAACGGGTGCAAAGGTACATATTTTTTCCTGCACCCCCTATCCTTATTTATGAGGAAACAGATAAGCCCGTATGGCAAACCATATATAGGCTACGAGCAGTAAATAACCTATATAATATAAGGTAGTGACACTGAAAATGATGTAATCAATGGCGCAAACACCCACTAAACCACCCAGATACAGAACTGCATCGCCTGCCGGCAAACGGTGTTTCACCTCATCAACACAAGCCAGTCCTACTATCAATATCGCCCAGACGGTAGCCAGGAAGAAGCCCAATATTGGCGGTACGGCAAAAGGATTGAGCGTAGGATGAAAATAGAAATGACGCCATACTTCTGGCAAAAACAACTGAATGGTTGCATAGAAGGTTGCTGATATCGAAACAATAAGCACCAAGGCTGTAGGATATGGTGAATCAATATCATTAAAATGAACCAGTTTACCATTACTATGGAAAATCTTACGAACTGTATAGGCTACGGCTATGATGATAATGATAACCAGGAAGATGAGCAAGTGAGTATTGCTGAAGGTCATGATGAACTCTGAAATAGGATCATCGGGCACAACCTTCGGCAGCAGACGGGACTCACGGGTCCAACCAAACTGATTATCTTCAGTAGCCAACTGCACCCAAACAGAATCTATAGAATCCTGAGGAACCATACGGATATCCGTAACCACCAGCAGGCGGTTCTTTCGGACGGCGAAGGAGTCGATAGGCAAATTGCTCAAAAACTCTTCAGGCTGTTGCGCTATCAATTCCAGGGAATCCTTGAATACCAGAAAATTGAATTTGTTGGTATAATGATGGGTGGTAGAAAACGAAATGGAATCGAGTTGTTTATTGCTGTACTCTACCATAGCAGCATGCATCTGGTGATGAGCACGGCGATGATAACAACTGCTGAACATCAAGAGGATGCCCAGCATACAAAGAATCTGTATCGTCCATTTCTTTTTCATTTATTTCTCACTATATAAGTTCATCTGACATTCGTTGCACGCAAACTCCAGACGGAAGCGGCGACCGTCACCCAACTGCAGGAAGAGAGGCTCTCTCCAAGATGGTTTCTTGCCTCCACGCTTCACACAGTAGCCCAACGAATAGCGGATACAATGGCGGCACTGCATGAGGAGCGATTCTCCCTTTTCATTGGTATACTTAGGCTGCATACTTCGGTTTGCCTTGTCTTTTTCTATATTCTCATCATATTCTTCCTGGGTCTTAGCATCCCATGCAGAAGGAATATTCTTACCCAACTCAAATGCCGGAACTACTGGCGACAGACCATGAATCTGATAAAAATCTCTTGCATCATAGTTAGCTATATTATAGAGATATCCCCATTTTCCGTATTCCGGCTGCCAAGTAAATTCCTCTTTCGTAAGTCGGTGCTCACCGGGCTGACTGAATCCAAAACCATTGTTGAACAAGGTTCTATCCCATCCACCCCACAACGACTTATCAAGCTGTTTCTGATTTGCCTTGGTAAGTTCATCTATCAATTCACGCCGGATAGCAGTGAGAATACTGTTCGGAACGAAGTATGTCTCCATTCCCTTCAGAAGTTCTACCTGGTAAGCTTCGTAAATCGTATCGCCCAGTTTGCTCATCTGAGCCTTTATATTTTCGCCCTGCGGGCGTTTCGCCTTTTCGAGTTTCAACTCTTTAAACACCTCAGCCACCTGATAAATCAAGCCTCCATCAGCCTCTATCGTCTTCATGATGTTGACAACAGCCTTTACCCCCTGCGGCTCTTCCCTGAACTCATTGCCCATCACAGGCTCCATTGCTATGACAATATAGATTTTACGTTCAGCAGACTTACGGGCCAGCAAATTCTCGAAAGCACGATCGTTATTACGATAAAGAGCCATGCCCGGACGCAAATGTTCAGGCATTCCAAACGGATAGAGGCGATTGCCCTCTACTCTGTTCACACGAAAGCCTTCCAACTCACGGTCATCATTGATAAAACACAGTCCATCGCCATTTTTAAAGCTGGCTACTGTGGCAACGTTGAAAGAAATATTGCCACGTATTTCTTTAACCTTGCCCACAAACTCGCCGATAGCTTTCGGAGTATCGAAAGAAGCGATATCCGGCTGTCGCCCATTCAGGAAATAATGGGTAAAGCCACGATTGAAAGTCTTCTTCAGATTAGGTGTAAAATTATATTGAACATGTCCCACCGATGCACGGCGATACTTACGCGGTTCAGCTTTTACGATTGCATCGAGTTGTCTGCTATAGGCAGCCACCACATTCTTGACGTAGTTGATATCTTTTAATCTTCCTTCTATCTTGAACGAAGTAGCTCCAGCATCAGCAAGATCCTTGAGATGATCAAGCTGACAAAGATCCTTGAGCGACAACAGATAACGCTGATGTTCTATCTCCTGTCCATTGGAATCAAGCAAATCAAACTTCATACGACAGAACTGTGCACATTCTCCACGATTGGCAGAGCGCCCGAAACACTTCTCGGAAGCATAACATACACCCGAATAGCTTACGCAGAGCGCTCCATGTACAAAGACCTCTATTTCTCTATCCGGAATCGCCTGATGGATCGCCTTGATTTCATCGAGCGAAAGCTCACGAGCCAGAACAACACGTTTGAAACCTAACGTGGTAAGCCAATACGCCTTTTCAGGAGTTCTTACATCACACTGGGTACTGGAATGCAATTCTCTACTCCACAAATTCTGCGCCCTCACCTCAGTAAGCACACCCATATCCTGCAGCAAAAGTGCATCAACACCAATCTCATCAAGTTGCTGGATCATCTTAAGCGTATCCAACATCTCATCCTGATAGATGATAGTATTCACTGTAACATGAACCTTTGCTCCAAACTGATGAGCATAATCACACAACTGTCTGATATCTTCCAGCGAATTGCCTGCTGCTGCTCGTGCACCAAAACGAGGTGCACCAATATATACGGCATCTGCACCATGATCTATGGCTGCAATACCACATTCCAAGTTCTTGGCAGGCGCCAATAATTCTAATGTTTGCATAAGAAATCTATCTCGAAATCATCCGACTCCTTCAAATTAACTGATTTCGTCAATATTGTAAGGAGTCTCCTGATAAACATAATAGTTGATCCAATTACTATAAAAGAGGTTGGCATGAGCACGCCATGTCACCAAAGGTTCTTCGTTCGGATCGTCATGATAATAATAATTTTTTGGTAGTTCTA
This sequence comes from Segatella copri, assembly GCF_015074785.1. NCBI lineage: Bacteria > Pseudomonadati > Bacteroidota > Bacteroidia > Bacteroidales > Prevotellaceae > Segatella > Segatella copri. Next base: position 964,930 of record NZ_CP042464.1, on the reverse strand, counting down.
CATCATCACGCTTGCCCATATCACGCTTATATTCCTTATCCAGCGTGTTTGGCGCATACTCAAGATGACCCGTCACAAAGAATTCGCGGCCGTTTCTGGCCATCACAATGCTGACACCGCTTTCAGGCGATTCGGCAATGATGTCAAGTCCTGGCACTTTTTCAATATCCTCACGTCTTACCTCCGTATGGCGACTATGAGGCATATTAAAGATATCATCGAAACCGCGGAAGATTGGCTGAGACAAATCGAGAGGCTTCTGCTTAAAAATACCAAACATCTTCTTCTCTAAAGGATACTTAGGAACACCATAAAAATGATAAAGACCAGCCTGGGCACCCCAGCAGATATAGAGTGTTGAAGTAACATGGGTACGGGCCCAATCAAAAATCTCTTTGATTTCAGGCCAATATTCTACCTCCTCATAAGCCATCGTTTCGATAGGAGCACCGGTAACTATCATTCCATCAAACTTCTGTTTGGAAAGTTCCTGAAAATCCTTGTAGAACATCATCATGTGCTCTATTGGAGTATTCTTTGGCGTGTGACTTTTCAACTTCATAAAATAAACCTCTAACTGAAGAGGAGTATTCGACAGAAGACGAACGAGATCTGTCTCGGTCGTAATCTTGAGGGGCATCAAATTGAGCACACAGATTTTTAACGGACGAATCTCCTGTTTATGCGCACGACTTTCGTCCATCACGAATATATTCTCATGCTTCAGCAGTTCGATAGCTGGAAGCTTATCTGGTAATCTTAACGGCATTTATTTTATTCCTTTCTTAAATTTTTCTGCAAAGTTACACAATTTCAGCGAAGATAACGAAAGAAGAAACATTTTTTTGAGAAATATAAATAAATTAATGTGGAAAAGCAAAAGAAATCTTTCACTATGAAAAGGATTGTTAAAGATAAATGAAAATATTAAACCTATCATCACGTTTTTAATCAAAAACACATATCAGTTGCAACTTTATAGGCGACGCTTACGTCAAATCAAAAAATGATGTATCCTATTAAGATTTGCAATTATGGAAAGTAAGAACATTAATCCACATTTAATCAGAACAGATGCAAAGAGTTCTGTAAAAATGAAAACAAAAAGTAAAAAGAGTATGAACGCAAGTTTAAAAAACATGGCGGTAGCGCTGTTCATCATGTCGGCTCCTATCGCTGTACAAGCTAAGCAATGGTCACTGCAGGATTGTATCAGTTACGCACTGGCTAACAACATTCAACTGCAGAAGACTCAACTCACAAAAGCTTCAGCTCAGGAGGACTATCTGCAATCAAAGTCAGCACTTCTGCCATCGCTCTCTGCCAGCACCAATCAAAATGTAAACTATACGCCTTGGGTTTCTAATGGAATCAGCGGAGAAGGTTTCAGCAAAGCTTCCATCGACAAGGTATATTACAATGGCAGCTATAGCGTGATGGGCAATTACACGATTTGGAACGGAAACAAAAACAGAAATCAGGTGAAACTGAACAAGCTGGCAAAGGAAGCGGCACAACTCGATTCGACAGCACAAGCCCTCAACCTGCAAGAACAGATAGCTCAACTTTACGTACAGATACTCTACTCTACAGAGGCTATCAACGTAAACAAAGAAAGTTATCAGTCGAGTGTTCAAAACGAAGAGCGTGGTAAGGAAATGGTAAAAATTGGCAAGATGAGCCAAGCAGACTTAGCACAACTCACAGCACAGAGAGCACAAGATGAGTTTAACATCGTGCAGGCTGAAAGCAACGTAAAGAACTACAAACGACAGTTGAAGGAAATCCTGCAGATTACCAGTGAAGAAGCTTTCGACATCGCTATTCCAAGCACAACTGACCAGATGGCTCTGGCCTCTATCCCAGGAATGAACAGTGTCTATACAGCTGCGCTTCAGAATCGCCCTGAGTTTTTGAGCTATCAAAACCAACTCGACCAGAACGATCTGAACATCAAGATTGCAAAGGCAGGAAAGTTGCCAACCATCAGCGCAAATGCAGGAGCTACGACCAGCACCACATCCATGAACAAAAACGGTTGGGGCAGCCAGATAAAAACCAACTTCAGCCTGGGTGGTGGAATCGGTGTCAGCATTCCTATCTTTGATAACCGACAGACCAAGACTTCTGTCAACAAAGCACTCATTCAGCGTGAAAGCATCCTGCTCGATATAAAGAATGAGCAAACTAAGCTCTACTCTACTATCGAAAACTATTGGTTGCAGGCTAATACAAACCAAAGCCAGTTTAAGGCTGCCAAGGTGAGCAGCGAGAGTGCCCAAACAAGCTACGATCTGTTAAGTGAGCAGTTTAAACTGGGATTAAAGAACATCGTAGAATTGAGAACTGGCAAAGATAATCTTCTGAAGGCTAAGCAGAACGAACTTCAGGCAAAGTATCTTACCATTCTGAATATCAACATGTTGAAATTCTACCAAAACGGCAGAATCTAAAGAGAAAGATTGGTATTAACATCCAAAAACATATTGCAAATCATTAATAGGTATACATACATTTTTATGAAAAAACTTAGAATCAGCAAAATCTGGATTGCCATGATTGTGGTAATCATCGTAGCTGTGGCAGCATGGCTGTTCTCAGGAAGCAAAAACGAAGAGCAAATAGACTTCAAGCAAGAAGCAGTAACCACACAAACATTACAGAATAGTGTAACTGCAACCGGTACTATTGAAGCGGTAACTTCTGTAACGGTTGGTACACAGGTGAGTGGTATTGTAAACAAACTTTATGTTGATTACAATTCGCAGGTAAAAAAAGGTGAAGTCATAGCTGAACTCGACAAAACCAACCTGATGAGCGAGTTGAATACTGCCAAAGCTAACCTGGCAAGTGCGCAAAGCAGTTTGAACTATCAGAGTGCAAACATGAGCCGCTACCAGACCCTCTATAAGAAAGGTTTGGTAAGTGCTGACGATTATGAAAATGCGCTTCTCACCTATCGCCAGGCGAAAGAGCAAGTAGCTTCGGCCAAGGAAAATGTACAGAAAGCCCAAACCAACCTGAGCTATGCTACAATTACATCCCCAATAGATGGAACTGTCATATCAAAAAGCGTAGAGGAAGGACAGACCGTAGCAGCAAGTTTCAACACGCCAGAACTCTTTACTATCGCTAAAGATCTGACCAACATGCAGGTGATTGCAAATGTTGACGAGGCAGATATAGGCGGTGTAAAAGAAGGTGACCGCGTTAATTTTACAGTAGATGCTTATCCTGACGATGTATTCCAGGGAACAGTAAAACAGGTTCGTCTGGAAGCTACTACAACAAACAATGTAGTTACTTACGAAGTTGTCATCTCTGCACCCAACGCAGATCTCAAGTTAAAACCAGGACTGACTGCAAATGTTACCATCTTTACACAAGAACGAGCTGGTATTCTTGCCGTTGCCAACAAAGCACTCCGCTTTACTCCAACCAAGGAAACAGTGGGAAAGAACATCAAGATTGTTGACTGCAAAGGAAAGAACAAAGTTTGGACGCTTGCTAACAATACCCTTACAGCTCATTCTGTAACCATCGGTCAGAGCGACGGTATACATACTGAAATTATCAAGGGCTTGAAGAAGGGACAGAAGATTGTAACTGAAATCATAGTTAATACCCCTGAAGAGAATGAGGAGCCTCAACAAAGTCAAGGTTTGATTAGCGGTCCTGGACCTAGAGGAAAGAAAAAATAAGGAATAAGAGTATGACAAACGACAATATTCAAGCAAACAGCGAAAAGAAAGTTGTGATAGAACTCGACAATGTTCGTCGCGACTTTCTTGTGGGTGAGGAAACTGTCCACGCCCTAAAAGGTGTAAGCTTTAAAATATACGAAGGTGAGTTTGTTACCATCATGGGTAAATCAGGATCAGGTAAATCTACCCTGCTGAACCAGCTAGGTTGTCTCGATACCCCATCCAGTGGCGAATACTATCTGGATGGAGTAAGCGTACGAAAGATGTCACGTAATGATCGCGCCATTCTTAGAAACCGAAAGATTGGATTCATCTTCCAGAACTACAATCTTCTACCGAAGACTACAAGTGTAGAAAATGTAGAACTTCCACTGATGTACAACCCGAACGTAAGCGCAGAAGAACGAAAGCAACGTGCTATCGAATCGCTGAAAGCTGTTGGTTTAGGAGAACGTCTCTATCATAAGAGTAATCAGATGTCTGGAGGACAGATGCAGCGTGTAGCCATAGCTCGTGCGTTGGTCAACAACCCCGCTGTGATACTTGCTGATGAAGCTACGGGTAATCTCGACACCAGAACCAGTTTCGAGATTCTGGTACTCTTCCAGAAACTTTATGCAGAAGGAAGAACCATCATCTTCGTTACCCATAACCCAGACATTGCAAATTATTCGAGTCGTAATATCGAACTGCGTGATGGTCACATCATCAGCGACACCTATAACGAACATATTCTCTCGGCAGCCGAAGGTCTGGCAGCCTTGCCGGCCAACACGGACGAATAAGTTTTCAATGTTAAGTGTTGAATGTTAAATTACTTAGCATCCAATAGCAAACGAAGTTTTCACTTAACACTTAACATTTAACATTTAACATTACAACAAGTAAAATGAATTATCAGAATCTTTTCAAAATAGCCATCCGCGCCATTGCTGCCAACAAAATGCGCTCTTTCCTTACCGCACTTGGCATCATCATCGGTATTGCTGCGGTTATTACCATGCTTGCCATCGGACAAGGAAGTAAAGCCAGCATCAAGGCAAACATCGCAGAGATGGGATCAAACATGATTATGATTTCACCAGGTGCAGACATGCGTGGCGGTGTGAGACAGGATGCTTCGTCAATGGAGACGCTGAAGCAAGCCGACTATCAGAGCATCAAAGACGAATGTAATTATATCTCAGCTATTTCTCCTACTGTAAACAGTTCCGGACAGTGGATCTACGGAAACAACAACACCCAAAGTTCCATTTATGGTGTAAACCAAGACTATCTTTCCATCCGACAACTGAAAGTGGCAGATGGAGAAATGTTTACTGATACAGACATTAAGGCTGCATCTAAAGTTTGTATTTTGGGACAGACAGTAGTTGACTATCTTTTCCCTGATGGCAGTGATCCTATCGGTAAGGTTGTGCGATTTAACAGCATTCCATTCAGAGTAATCGGTGTCTTGAAGAAGAAAGGTTACAATAGTATGGGTATGGACCAGGATGATTTGGTACTTGCCCCCTATACAACAGTAATGAAGCGAATTATGGCACAAACCTATTTAGGAGGCATCGTCTGCTCAGCTATCACCGAAGAGGCTTCTCAACCTGCCCAAGATCAGATTACAGAAATATTGCGACGCAAACACAAATTGAAAGACGCAACAGATACTACTGAAGCAGATGAAGATGACTTCAATATCCGCTCTCAAGAGGAAATTTCAAGCATGATGAATTCTACCATGTCTACAATCACCATCCTGCTCGGATCCGTGGCAGGAATCTCGCTGCTGGTAGGCGGCATCGGAATCATGAACATCATGTATGTATCTGTAACAGAACGCACCCGCGAAATAGGTCTTCGAATGAGTGTGGGCGCACGAGGTATTGATATTTTGAACCAGTTTCTGATAGAAGCTATCTTACTTTCTGTAACTGGCGGTATTATAGGAGTGATATTGGGAGTTAGTTTATCGCTCAGTCTGAACTCTTTCTTCCATATAGCCACCCAAATAGAGCCTTGGAGCATTATTATGAGTTTTGCAGTCTGTACATTTACTGGCGTTTTCTTTGGATGGTATCCTGCAAAGAAGGCAGCAAGGCTCGACCCTATCGAGGCTATCAGATACGAATAAAAAAATGGGGAGAACATTAAATATTCTCTGAGGTTTTTCAAAAAAAACAAAAAGTTTTTTGGTGAATACAAAATAAAGTTGTACTTTTGCGTCTGCGGAAGTGCAACTTTTTTTTATTTGAAGTTAAACGAATCGCATGAATTGAATAGTAAACAGGTTTAAATATAGAAGATTATGAAATTTATAGGAATTATTCCAGCAAGATACGCATCAACACGTTTCCCGGGAAAGCCACTTGCCATGTTAGATGGCAAACCAGTGATACAGCATGTTTATGAGAAAGTAGCAGCTTGTCTAGAAGCAGCCTATGTTGCAACAGACGATGAGCGAATTTTCAATGCTGTAGAAGCATTTGGCGGTAAAGCTGTTATGACGCGCAAGGATCATAAGAGCGGTACTGACCGCATAGAAGAAGCTATCGAAAAAATTGGTGGAGACTGGGATGTCATTGTCAATGTTCAAGGAGATGAACCTTTTGTAGACAAGAGTCAATTGGAAACCATCTGCCAGTGTTTTGATGACCCAACAACCCAAATTGCCACTTTAGGAAAAGCTTTTACCAGTATGGAAGCTGTAAAAAATCCTAATAGTCCAAAGATTGTTGTAGACAATCAAGGCTTTGCTATGTATTTTTCTCGCAGCATCATTCCATACGTAAGAGGAAAGGAAGAGGAAGAATGGCTCAAGAGTTTTCCTTATCTGAAACATTTGGGCATCTATGCTTACCGCAAAGAAGTTTTAAAAGAGGTAACCAAACTGCCACAAAGCTCACTAGAAATAGCAGAGAGCCTGGAACAGCTTCGATGGCTGCAGAATGGCTACAAGATAAAAGTTGGTACTACAGATGTAGAAACTGTAGGCATCGACACGCCAGAAGATTTGCAGCGGGCAGAAGACTTTTTGAAAAACAGAAAGTAATAAGAAACATCATATACTTTTAAAGTATCACAGAATGAACAAAATTGAAAATATCGTCAAAAAATATATTATTCACCATGGTATGTTCAAGTGGCAAACACCATATATCGTTGCCTTGTCCGGAGGAGCAGATAGCGTTGCCCTATTGCTTATCTTGAAAAATATAGGACTGAATATTTCTGCTGCGCACTGTAACTTTCACCTTCGCGGTGAAGAGAGTAACAGAGACGAGCAATTTTGTGTAAATCTGTGCCAACAACAGGGAATCAGTTTGTCTCGAATCCATTTTGATACTTATGCTTATGCCCATTTGCACAAGGTAAGTATCGAAATGGCTGCACGCAACTTACGCTACAGCTATTTTGCCCAATTAGTAAAAGACTTGCATGCAGGAGGCATTTGTGTGGCCCATCATCGCGATGACAATGTAGAAACTTTACTTCTGAATCTGTTAAGAGGATCTGGAGTAGACGGATTAGCAGGCATCGCCCCCAAAAACGGAAATATTCTGCGCCCTCTTCTCTGCATCAGCCGACAGGATATATTGCAATACCTAAAAGAAAAAAAGCAAGATTTTGTCACAGATTCAACAAATTTGGAAGACGATGCTTTAAGAAATAAAATTCGCCATCATGTAGTACCTCTTTTAGAAAGTATCAACCCGGCAGCAAGTGAAAATATCGCTCTCTCTGCCAAATACATACGCCAAGCGAAAAGTATACTTGAGAGCATGGATAGCATCAGTACAACCGACTCTTATAGGAAAGTTATATATATCCCTAAAGTATCTGTCATGAATGCTCCAAGTCCGGAATTCATACTCCATAAAGAATTAGGCAGATATGGTTTTCACGGCAATGTCATTGATGACATCTGTGAAAGCCTCTTCAGTCAGGGTTGTGGTGTCGGTAAAATCTGGAAAAACGAAGACTATATGATAGTCATCGACAGAGAACAGCTGTTGATCTCTAACATAAAAGACTTGAATAACATTCAGGAGCAAAGAGCGTTCCGACTGCCAGAAGAAGGCATTTACAACATGGACGAAGGAACCCAAATCAAGATAAGAATCTTCTCGCATATGGGTGACTTCATGCCAAGCAAAGAATCGCAATGTATCACTTTGGATGCTGAAAAAGTCAGTTTTCCCCTCACCTACCGACTGGTAAAAGAAGGCGACAGATTTCAACCTTTCGGCATGAAGGGTAGCAAACTGTTGAGTGACTATATGACCGATAGGAAATTTGACTTTATACAAAAGAAGACACAGCATGTATTAACTGATAGTAAAGGTGAAATCATCTGGCTTATCGGCGAACGTACGTCTGAAAAAACAAAGATTACCGAAACCACCAAGAAAATATTGGAGGTCATCATCAAATGAAAAAGAAAATATTATATATCACAAGTTTAGTTCTCATTCTGCTGGCTGCCGCCAGCACATGGAGCTATTATTGCCTGAACCCATCAAGTGATAGAGTGAACAAGGCAAAAGCAAACATAAAAGTATACAGTCACTATGAATTAATTCAAAATGGAAAAACAATACTCCGGTTCGACGAAGACACTACGACACTGGCTGCCAACTTTATGAATCGTTGGGCGTTGATTCCTTCATGTGAAGGAAGACTTGCCGCCTGCTACAACAACAGCATCAGCCGGAGTCACTATCTTGGCAAAGATGCGGATAGCATCTTTAAAGAGAAAGTTGATTCTTTAGACAGTTTGTATAGAGACTCCAAATGGAAAGTTGGAGAACTGAACTATTATATTCACTCTCATTCAGTCCAGGATGTAGGCTACAACGCTATTTGCGCTTATACCCAACACGAACTGGAACTACGCGATTCTGCCAAGAAACTGATTGATTCCCTGAAACATGTACAGAAAAAGGGACATTTCAAGTTGAAACGCTCCATTTCATATCAAGCCTATTATAGAGACGAGAACGGAAAATGGAAGAGTCAGGCATGCAAACTCATCAAAGCAATGAATGGAGAAACTGCACAAGGAAGCCACACATTCCAACTTTCCTCAGAAACAACTCCTGAAGGGGTTAAAGCTATTTCACCTCAACTTGCAGCATCTTTAGCAACAGCTCATGGAGTCACACTTCGACGCTCTATTGATTACACCCTCTTACCTGATTCTCTAGGATATTATCGGGGTACAACCGACAGCATCTATCAACCAAACGGTCATGGATGCTGGCAAGGATACGATGGAACCTATTATGAAGGTTACTGGAAAAACGGGAAACGTGAAGGATTCGGATTCAGCATTGCTCCCAAGAAGCCATTACGAATAGGCGAATGGAAAAATGACCGCTATAAAGGCGAAAGACTCGTATATACATCGGAACGTATTTATGGAATTGATCTGAGCAAATACCAGCATGGAAAAGGCAGAAAAAAATATGCTATCAACTGGAACCGTTTACGCATTACACATCTTGGCCGCCTCAGCAAAAAGACAGTTTCAGGTACAGTAAACTTCCCTATTCGCTTCATCTATATCAAGAGTACAGAAGGTAAATCGCTGTTAAATCCATATTACAGAAAAGATTATCGTGATGCAAAAGCACATGGTTACAAGGTTGGAACCTATCACTTCTTTACCACCATAACACCTGCTGCCGAACAGGCACGACACTTTCTGAAACACAGTATCATTAGGAAAGGCGATTTTCCTCCAGTTCTTGATGTTGAACCGCTTCCTAGTCAAATCAAGAAAATGGGAGGGTCTGGAATATTGTTTGCACGCATTAGAACTTGGCTTAGAATAGTAGAGAGAACAACAGGTGTTAAGCCTATTCTTTACATCAGCCAAACTTTCGTAAATCGCTATCTGCCAAAGGCTCCCGATCTGAAACATAACTACCAGGTTTGGATTGCACGATATGGAGAGTATAAACCAGACATCCGATTGGTATATTGGCAACTCTGCCCCGACGGAAGAGTAGCAGGAATACATGGAGAGGTAGACATCAACGTGTTTAACGGATACGATGACGCTTTTCAAAGTTTTGTTAAGAACAAGACCGTAAAATAACCTTTAAATGAGTAAGTTAGGTTAATTACGTTAAAGTAAGTTATAATTATAGTCGTGTATCAATATTTTTATTATCTTTGCGCCAATTGTGCAATGTGTAACTAAGAGGAAAGATAATGAGACAGCTTAAGATACAAAAGAGTATAACCAATCGTAATAGTGAAGCCCTCGACAAATATCTTGTAGAGATAGGTAGAGCCCCAATGGTTTCTATTGATGAAGAAATAGAATTGGCTCAAGCTATCCGCAAGGGAGGTAGAGCTGGCGAAAGAGCAAAAAATAAGTTGATTGAAGCCAACTTACGTTTTGTGGTGTCGGTAGCAAAACAATATCAGCACCAGGGACTCACCTTGACAGACTTGATTGACGAAGGAAACATCGGACTCATCAAAGCTGCGGAACGCTTCGACGAAACACGAGGGTTCAAATTTATCTCATACGCTGTATGGTGGATTCGTCAGAGTATTTTACAGGCAATAGCAGAGCAAAGCCGAATTGTTCGACTTCCTCTCAACCAGGTAGGATCACTCAATAAGGTAAACCAGGAAATTAATAAGTTTGAGCAGGAAAACCAACGTCGTCCAAGCGTTGAAGAACTTGCTGCCAGAACAGGTGTTGACGAGGACAAGATTTCTCAGAGCATGGCTGCCAGTGGTCATCATGTAAGCATCGATGCTCCATTCAGTGATGACGATGACAACTCTATGGCAGATGTAATGGCAAGCGGAGACGATGCCAGAACAGACAAGCAGGTTGACCATGAAAGTATGGCACAAGACCTAAGACAGGTTTTAAAAGTTTGCCTCAAGGATCGCGAACTGAAAATTATCTGCGCATGCTACGGAATTGGGGAAACCGAAAAGGGACTCGAGGAAATTGGTGATAAAATGGGGCTGACCCGTGAGCGAGTTCGCCAAATAAGAGAAAAAAGCATCACCAAACTGAGAGAATCCGGGAAGATAGGAATCCTTATGAAATATCTTGGTTAGGAAAGCTGCTGTCCAAAATATTTGGAATAGTTTTTCTGCCAAGTAACATCTTAACTCATAATAGATGAAGAAATATCAAACACACATCATTTTGACGATTATCTTCTGCATGATGGCTTTTGCAGCACATGCAAGAAGAATGTCACCGAGAGACACCTTTAGTGACTCGGTGATGTGTTTGGTATTTAAATATTCACAATCTGTTGACACAACAGGTAGAGCTGAGCACAAGAGTTATGCCTACACTAAATTTCAAATCAAAACAAACAAACGCAATGCAACGCTCATGCTAGTACCGACAATGTATGCGGTGGCTCATGGCGGTGGCAGAAGATTCATCAGCGAGTATTATAACCAAATGACGCTAGACGCAAATGGCAGACCAGTTGCCAAGCGTTTGCTGAACATAAGCACCATTCCGCATAGAAGCAACACATTGTCATCTGTTTTGAAATACATGACTCCAACGGTATATGGAGAAACACTTTTCGAGACGAATATTCTTTCTCCTTTCCACTATAAGAATCGCAGATATTATAAATATGCCGTCACCCAATTACCATTCGGCAAAGCACAAGTCTACGTATATCCACGTCTCAAAAACACCCAAGTTATTGAAGCACGTGCCATTGTTGATTCCCAAAGCGGAAAGATAAGCATGGTAGACTTTGAGGGCGAATATGATATGACCCGTTTTTATATCTCTATTATTATGGGTAAAGACGGATTTGGTTCACTTTCTCCTGCAAGGTGCAGCATGAGAGCCAACTTCAGTTTTATGGGTAACAAGATAACGGGCATGTATACAACTGTATACGGACTGCCGAAAATATTAAGTGATTCACTCAATAATGTTGCCGACACAGCATTAATGGCAAAAGTGCGCCCAATTGAGTTAAACCAAGATGAGGCTGACATATACAAAAAATTCTATGAAAAAAGAAAACAAATAACAGATTCCTTGAATAACAACACACCAGAGAAAAACTTTGCAAAAGACATACTTTGGGATGTTATCGGTGACAATGTATTAAACAGGATTTCCCAAGGCTTCGGAAAGCAAAACCAAGGCTACTTCCGTATCAGTCCTATTCTCAACCCACTCTATATGGGATACTCCGAGCGAAAAGGAATTGTATACAAGTTTGACCTGAAGGGAGGCTACAGGTTTACAGAAAATCTGGAATTGGGGCTTCGCTTTAAAGGAGGTTACAGTATGAAACAACACAGATTTTATTTCAATATACCATTGACATTCAACTATAACCCGAAGCACAATGGATATCTGAAGTTAGAAATCGGTAATGGTAATAGAATATCGAATAATCGTGTTGCACGAAAGATGTTAGGCATCAGCAAACCTGAAGATAACGATTTCCTATATCCACTATTCTCAGAATATCCAGGATTATCGTTACCGGAAATCTCAACAGATATTGATGCTAATAACAGGAAACTGACAGAGTTTAAAGATGATTACCTTCGTCTTACTAACCACTGGAGTTTCAACGACTATATCGGTTTTGAAGTAGGTTTAGTTTCACATCAACGAAAAGCTGTAGTAGAAAGTTTCTATAAACAGTTTAATTACCCAAGCAAATATGTGTCAGTAGCACCAGCTGTAGCTTTAGAACTCTTACCATGGGGTAAGAAAGGCTCTATCTTTAAAATAGACTATGAAAAGGGATGGAAAAACCTACTAGGTTCAAACATAGACTACGAACGGGTAGAAGTAGATGCACAAACTATTTTTCAAGCATCACGCCGTCAATCATATTCTGTTAGATTAGGAGCAGGTTTTTATACCCGTAAAGGTGACCATTGGGACTTCGTTGACTATACCAATTTCCATGACAACAATATTCCTGGAGGTTGGAATGACAGTTGGAGTGGAGAATTCGAATTACTGCCATCCCAATGGTATAATGCCAGTGATTATTACGTTCGCGGAAATTTCACTTATGAAGCTCCCATGATTGCAACTGCATGGCTCCCCCTGATTGGGAAATATATAGAAGCAGAGCGTCTGTATGTAAGCAGTCTTGTTGTAAACCATTTACACCCATATACAGAATGGGGATATGGAGTAACAACAAGAGCTATTACCCTAGGGATTTTTGCAGCCTTCAAAAACACGAAGTTTAATGGCATAGGCTGTCGCTTCGGTTTTGAACTATTTAGAGATTGGTAATATTCATAAAAGCATGGATAAAACATGATTTCTAGGGCACAATATCAATAACATCATAAAAAAATCAAAATATGAGTTCACAACTAACTGTTTATAAAGCAAGTGCAGGATCAGGTAAAACATTTACTTTGGCTCGCGAGTATATGACACTCGTGATAGCTAATCCTGCTTCCTACAGAACCATTCTTGCAGTAACCTTCACCAACAAAGCTACTGAAGAAATGAAAATGCGTATCTTAGGAAAATTATACGAAATTGCACACGGACTACCAGAAGCAAACGATTATGTAAATCAAATACAGCAGGCTTTACCGTATCTTTCATCCAAACAAATTCAGAAAAATGCAGAATCTGCCCTGCATTTGCTCATACATAATTATAACTATTTCCGGGTTATGACCATCGATACGTTCTTTCAGAGTGTATTGAGAAATCTAGCACGTGAACTTGATCTGACTGCCAATTTACGGATAGAACTCAATGACTATCAAATAGAACAGCATGCCGTTGATGAACTTATAGAAAGTCTTGAAGATACCGATCGTCTACTTTTCTGGATTATGGATTATATCAAAGAAAATATTGATGATGATAAGAGTTGGAATGTCATAGGACAGATCAAGAAATTCGGTGAGAACATATTCAAGGATTATTACAAAGCTCATTCCGACAAGCTGACAGAATTGATGGAACAAGAAGATTTCTTCAAGGATTTTACCGACCGAATGAAGAACATGCGCAATAAGGCAAAAGAGCAGCTTAAAGAAATTGCTGCTACTTTTTTCGATTCCCTTGAAGAAGAAGGCTTTACGTCAGACGACTTAGCTGGAAAAACGAGAGGTATTTGGAGCTATTTCAACAAGCTGAAAAATGGCAAATATACAGATGATGATCTACATAATGATACTTTCTGTAAATGTCGGGAAAGTCCGGAAGCATGGGTCAAAAAATCTGATGTAAAAAATTGTACTGATATCTTCAATTATGTAGAATCGGTGCTCTACCCTATTCTGCTGTTTGCAGAAGATAATCGTCCAAGACTCACCCGAATCTTCAAAAGTACCGATCTGACCATAAAGCATCTTAATCAGCTCCGCCTTTTGGGAAGCATAGATAAAAAAGTCAGGGAGATGAACAGAGAGGCGAACCGTTTCCTTTTGAGCGATACTCAGACCTTGCTCAACTCACTGATAAAGGATAGCGATTCGCCATTCATCTTTGAAAAGATTGGCACTCAACTCGACCATATAATGATTGACGAGTTTCAAGATACTAGCACCATCCAATGGAAGAACTTTAAAGTGCTGCTCGAAGAAACCATGAGTAGAGAAGATGCAGGTAACCTCATTGTTGGTGACGTAAAACAAAGTATTTACAGATGGCGATCCGGCGATTGGAGACTGCTCAATAATATTGATAAAGAATTTAATAAAAGCGCGAAAAAAGTAAGCATAGAAACTTTGGGTACCAACTACCGCTCTGATAGAAACATCATTGAGTTCAACAATGCTTTTTTCACAGAAGCAGTAAAATTGGAGATTGAAGACCTGACGGATAAATGTCCTGAGGAATGTAAACAGCTGGAAAGTGCATATAGCGATGTCTGCCAGCAAGTACCAGACCACCATTCTGTTCCTAATGGTTCTATCAGTATTCAGCTCCTGGGCGGTGAAAATATTGAAGACAGAATGATGCAAACCACACTGGACACTGTAGACAAGTTGGTTGAAAGAGGTGTTCCTTGCAACAAAATAGCAATCCTGGTAAGAAGCAACCGTAACATACAGGACATTGCTGAGTATTTTATGAACCATTCCGACTATCCGTTGGTTTCTGATGAGGCATTCAGGCTGGATGCCTCCCAAGCAGTATGCACATTGGTTAACGCTCTCTACATACTGGTACACCCAAATGACAATATTGCATTAGCAACTCTCAACAAGTTTTGTGACACGTATTCTGAAGCAGGAAATATGCCGGAACAACTTTTGACCAATCGTTCTGAGTATCTGGAAATGCCACTGTTCGATCTCACAGAACGCCTTTTTGCAGAACTTAAACTTGGCGAAATAAAAGACATGATCAAGCAAACTGCCTACATCTGTACTTTTTATGATTGCTTAAGTAAATATCTCACAGATAACAGTAGTGATATCACTGGATTTCTGAAAGAGTGGGATAACCGTATTCACGAAAAAAGCATTCATAGCGATGGCGATGGAGGTATCAGATTCCTTACTATACATAAGAGTAAGGGACTGGAATACGATCATGTTATCATGCCTTACTGTGACTGGCAACTAGAAAAAGCCAACACTATCTGGTGCACACCGCAAGAAGCTCCATACAACGAGCTTCCACTGGTACCTATAGATTTCAGTGCTAAGCTGATGAAGCAAAGTATATATGAAGCAGATTATAATCATGAACATCTGCAAAACATAGTCGACAATTTGAATCTGCTTTATGTAGCCTTCACACGTGCCAGTCACAACCTGATTGTAATTGGCAAACGAGCTAATAGTGCATATCGTTCTGCCATTATCGAATCTGTACTCGACAAGGTAGCCAGTCGACTTGAAGCTAATGATGTAAAGATGGAGTTAACAGGAATAGGTTCTGATGCCAAAACAGATGACATATCTTTCTGCTATAATGAAATATATGTACCTGATTCTTCCAAGAAATCAAACGAGAAGAAGGATACAAACGTGCTCTCAGCCTATTCTCAACCTTTAGAAATTAAAATAAATGTTACGCCTGAAATGCCAGAATTCAGACAGAGTAACCAGAGCCGTGACTTTATAAAGCGTGATGAAACTGAAGAACAACAGAAGTTTTATATCAAAATGGGTACCATTTTGCACAACCTCTTTTCTACAATCCGCACGGTTGATGATATTGATGGAGCCCTGAAACAGTTGGAGTTAGACGGACTTTTATACGATCAAGACCTCACACCAGAGAAAATAAAGGAGATGATCAGGAAAAGACTTGAATCACCAAAGGTCGCAAAATGGTTTGACAAGGAACTGACCATACTAAATGAATGTTCTATCCTGACAGTTGAAAATGGAAAAGTGGCAGAATACCGTCCAGACCGCGTGATGCAAAACTCAAAAAAAGAAACCATCGTGGTAGACTTCAAATTCGGTAAGCAGAAAGTAGAACACCATGAACAGGTTAGAAAATACATCGGTTTGTTAAAAAGTATGGGACATCACCGAGTAAAAGGTTATCTATGGTATGTATACCCTAACAGAATAGTTGAAGTAATAAAATAATATGGTTCTATTGCCCCTTTCCAAAAAGTAGGGCAACATAAAGAACAGTTGCAAACATTGAAAAGTCCATTAAGATATGAAAGCATTTTTAAAATATGTAGCAAGAGATATTCTCGAGAAATACGGAAACAATCTCAGCGACATTGCCGTCGTGTTTCCAAATAAACGCGCCGCTCTTTTCCTCAACGAGAGTCTGGCCCGTTTGACTGATCACCCTATCTGGTCGCCATCTTACATAACTATCAGCGACCTGTTTCGCAAACATAGCACATTGAAAGTTGGAGACCCAATCAAACTTGTTTGCGATTTACATAAGACATTCGTAGCCTGCACTGGTATTGATGAGACCCTCGACCATTTTTATGGATGGGGACAACTTCTTATCACAGATTTTGACGATATTGATAAAAACATGGCAGAAGCAGAAAAACTCTTTGCCAATCTTAGCAATATACATGAACTTGATGACATCTCATATCTTACAGAAGAACAGAAAACGCTGATTAAGAAATTTTTCAGCAATTTCAACGATGATCACAACTCAGAACTCAAAAAGAGATTTCTACAATTATGGAGCCATTTTCTTGATATCTATAAGCAGTTCAACATGCGTCTTGAAGAACAAGGATTGGCTTATGAGGGGGCTCTATACAGGAAAGTTGTAAATGATGAAAATATCAGATTCCAACACAAGAAATATCTCTTTGTCGGTTTTAATATGATGCAAGTAGTAGAACGGAAACTCTGCGACCGCTTGATGAAAGAGGGTAAAGCACATTTCTATTGGGACTACGATGACTATTATATGCAAAACAATCATGAGGCAGGTCACTACATTCGTGAATATCTCAAATATTATCCTAACGAATTGAATGATATGCCTCCTCAGGATCTTCGTGATATTTATCATAACTTTGATAACAATAAAGACATTACATACATTTCGGCATCAACTGAAAACATTCAGGCCCGCTATGTAAACCAATGGCTTAAAGAAAAGAAACGCTATAAATATGGGAAAAAAGTGGCTATAGTATTAGCCGATGAAGGATTGTTACAAAGTGTTATACATAGTCTTCCTACAAACGAAGACATCAAGTCGTTGCCAGATTATTCTGAGAACGACCAGTTATCATATAACATAACATTGGGTTATCCGCTTCAACAGACACCATTCTACAGTTTGCTGCAACAGCTCATCAAGTTGCAGGGCGTAGGTCACCCCAAGCATAGTAACAACTATCGCTTACATAATGTGCTCATGGTGCTCCGTCATCCATACACACGCTATATCTCTCAAAATTATAGCAAACTCTTGAGCGCTCTTGACGAGCAGAAGCAGTTCTATCCTACCCGCCAATTCCTAAGCATGGATGGTGATGAAGGCTTGTCACTGCTTTTCAAAGATTTGGGTGAGACTGCAACAGAAAATGAATACAACTTGAGACTCATCCAGTATCTGCTGGATATTTTGAAGACAATAGGTGTGAATAGTAAAGAACAGGACGATCCTTTATTCCAGGAATCGCTCTTCAGGACCTATACATTATTGAACCGTCTGCAAGAACTCATCCAGACAGGAGACTTAGCAGTAGACTGCATCACTCTGGAACGACTCATCCAACAGCTCGTCCAGTCAACAAGTATTCCTTTCCACGGAGAACCTGCAGAAGGAATACAGGTAATGGGTGTATTGGAAACTCGAAATCTTGATTTCGAGCATATCTTAGTACTCTCATGTAACGAAGGAAAACTGCCGAAAGGTGTAAACGATGCTTCATTTATTCCCTATTCATTGAGAAAGGCATACGGCTTGACTACGGTAGATAACAAAGTAGCCATATACGCCTATTATTTTCACAGTCTGCTCCAACGCTCACACGACATCACTTTGTGTTACAATAACGCAACAGAAGATGGCCAATCGGGTGAGATGAGCCGTTTTATGCTACAACTCCTGGTAGAAAGCCATCATGACATCGAGCGCTTTTCTTTGGTCGCAGGACAAAACACGCTGCGTCCTACTTATGAACCAATAGAGAAAAAACTGCATGCGCTCAGCCAGCTCAGGAATTTGAAAATGCTTACGCCAACATTTTTGAATACCTATTTGAGATGTGAAAAGCAATTCTACTATAAATATGTAGAAGGACTGATTGAGCCAGATGAAATTGATGAGGACGAAGTAGACAACAAAGTATTTGGAAATATATTCCATCGGGCAGCAGAACTGTTCTATCTGGGATTAGCAAGCAGCGATGCTCTGACAACCGACGGTAAAGGAGAACTCAAACTGACTCGTCCTATCGTTGTATCAAAAGAGCAATTAGAGCAAGCCTTAAAAGACGAATCTCTGATTTATCGCCTGGTTGATCAGGCATTCAGAGAAGAACTCTTTAAAGTTAGCGCTGCAGGATATCGTCCAAAATATAATGGTCTGCAACTGATCAATAAAGAAGTAATAGCAAGATATATCCGGCAACTTGTCACGATAGATATGCGCCAGGCTCCATTCACCATACTCGGATTAGAGCTGGTTGTAAAAACTGACGTCGAAGTAGAAACAAGTATCGGCAATTTATCTCTGTCAATAGGAGGTTTTATCGACCGACTGGACGCTGTTGCAGCTAACGGTAATGCAAATGGCAATAATCTTGCAGAACGAATCCGCGTAATAGACTATAAAACAGGACGTATTTCAACAACACGTCCAAGAGAACTGAGCGAAGTGTTTGATCCATCCATGCTCAACAAGCATACAGATTATTATTTACAATCTATGCTCTACTCGATTATTGTAAGCCACAACAGGAATCTGAATCCGGCTCAAGAGCCCGTATCTCCAGGCTTGCTGTTTATACAAAATGCAGGAGCAGAAGATTATGATCCGACATTAAAAATGGGCAAGGAACTCATCAGTAGCATAGATGTATACGAAGAAGAGTTTATGAAACAACTGAAAGTTCTCATCGCCAACATCTTTGACAAGGACCAACCATTCCGGCCTACAGATGATAAGCATCGTTGCGAATACTGTCCATATGCAGCTTTATGCAAATCATAGAAACATATATAATATGTGGAAACCAAAATGATTGGTTAAAATGCGCAAAATACTTGCTTTTTTGAATTATTCTATGTATATTTGCAAAAAGAATTATTGAGTATGACAGAAAAAGAAATAAACAAGATAGTTAGTGAGAACTTAAACTATGTAAAATCAGTAGCCAACCAGTATAAAGGTAAAGGCGTTGAGTTTGATGACTTGGTTAGCGAAGGAACTCTGGCAATGCTTATGGCAGCCAGAAAGTTCCAAGCCGACCGGGGCACCGATTTTGTGGCTTATGCCGGTCCATTCGTTCACAAGGCTATATCACAGACCATCGATAAACAATCAGGACTTTATCGTTTACCGAAAGACCAGAAGAAATTTGCCCCAAGAAACGCAGACAAGGCTGTATCTGTAGATGCGCCACTAAGCGCAAACAATCCGTATACCCTATTAGACATATTAAACGATCCGGATGTAAAGATTGCAGATGATACCCTGAATATAGAAATGATGAAGAAAAAGATGGCAGAAAGCATTGCAGATTTATTGCCACGAGAGAAAGAAATCATCACCAAATTCTATGGTATAGGTGTTCCTAAAGAAACGATGGCAGAAATTGCTGAAGATATGGGGCTCAAACGCGAGCGAGTTCGCCAGATACGAAATCTGACCATACGCAGATTGAACAGGAGTATCCGCCACCAGGCATTGAGAAACTACTTCAAGAGGTAACTCGCAATAGTTTGTAAAAACAAAAAGGAGGGTGAATCATTAACTTATGATACACCCTCCTTTTTGTTTCATGTTCTAGTTATTAACAATTAAAACTTACTCCAATCCCTTAAAATGATTAGCACGATATTGACGGGGAGTAACGCCTATTCGCTTGAAGAAATTAGCATAGAAACTCTGACGAGTATTGAAACCAGCCATTTCGCTGATACCTTCTACACTCATTCTTGCATAACGCTTATCGGTAAGTAAAGACATAGCATCGTTTACTCGATAATCATTCACCAACTCGGCATAATTCTTATGAAATCGAGTTGCGCATACAGCAGAAATATAGCGAGAGTTAGTATTCAAATCCTCTGCAAGTTTCTTGGAACTATAGTCTGGGTCCTTGTACTTTCTTTCAGTAACAAGAACACGGATTATCTCGTCGCGAAGGCGGTCCTTAGTTTCTTCACTCAGCATAGATTGATATCTTGCTATTTTTTCTTTTTTAGGTTGAATATTGTACTTAGCCATAGTTATGTTATAAAATTTATTACAACAAAGGTACGACTTTTATTTAGAACGACCAAATTTTTTCTCACTTTTTTGAAAAATAAACACAAAAAAGTCGTTTATATGAAATAAAATGGTTATTTTTGCATTAATTTTCAAGCTCAAAGCCGAGTATATCATAATTATTAGTCAAGAAGCATAGATATGAAGCAAATATTGTGGTTTATAAAAACGTATTTTACGTTTGTCATTTTGTTCAGTATTCAGAAACCATTTTTCATGATATTGGAAAAGGCTTCTGCTACACAACCTATCGATAATATCTGGAGCGAAATGCCTACAGTGATGTGGTACGGTTTATCACTCGACCTCTCTATGGCTGGTTACCTCACCGCACTACCGGGTTTGTTGCTCATCGCTATGATTTGGTTTCGTAAGGAGATTATACGTCCCATTCTGAATGCTTATTTTATACTGGCATCTTTCCTGGTTTCCATTACATTCATACTGAATGCAGGATTATATCCATATTGGAACTTCCCGCTAGATAGCACTCCATTATATTATTTCTTTACCTCGCCAAAGGATGCACTTGCAAGTGTTGGAGGGCTTTACATCTTTTTTGCTCTCCTCATCACTGTGCTGCTTACCATAGCCGTCTGGTTCGCACTCCGCATGCCTCATACCCAGAAGCGCTATTCCAGCAGATACAGCAACTATGGTTTTGGAGATTTCGGCAGTGGTCGTAGAACACGCTACTCAGACATAGAGTATCATCGTATGCGCCATTCTCTTATTCTGTTACTGCTTACTGCCCTTCTCTTCATTCCTATCAGAGGAGGATTTACTGTATCTACAACAAATACAGGAAAGGCATATTTCAGCCAAAATGCGTTTTTGAATCATGCTGCCGTCAATCCGATGTTCAGCCTGTTTGAATCACTGACCCATCAAGAAGATTTTGCATCGCAATACCGATACATGCCAGAAGAAGAAGCTAACAAGCTCTTTGCTCAAATGGTAAGTTCAAGCGACCAGAACACCTACCCACTCCTGAATGAAGAAGCTCGGAAAAACGGAAAGCCGGATATACTTATTATTATTATGGAAAGCTTTGCCAACGACATCATGCCTTCCGTCGGAACACATAAAGACGTAGCGGTCTGCTTGGACTCAATAGCCAAAAAGGGAATTTTCTTCCCAAGATTCTATTCCAACACTTTCCGCACGGATCGTGGTCTGGTTGCTGTTTTGAGCGGTTATCCTGCACAACCTACAACCAGCATCATGCGCTACCCGGCAAAATCTGCACAATTACCATCATTGGCACGTTCATTGGCTAAAGCAAAGCATTACGGCAATGCATATTATTATGGTGGTGATGTTGATTTTGCCAACCAACGCTCTTGGCTGGTTTCCCAGGGCTATGAGAGAATCATTTCAGATAGTGATTTCCCTATAGAAGACAAATTGAGCAAATGGGGAGTACACGATCATATAGTAGCCAACCGGCTGCTTGCAGACCTCAGGAAAGAACAGAATGCCAAACAGCCTATGCTGAGAGTATTCCAGACATCAAGCAGTCATGAGCCATTCGATGTACCATATAGCAGACTGAAAGACAAACGGTTAAATGCATTTGCTTACACTGATAGTGTCATAGGTCATCTTCTGCGTGAATACAGCAAATTGCCTAGATGGAAAAATACTTTGGTATTACTCGTTGCCGATCATGTTGGCGCATACAAAGAACATCTTGACAACTTTGACCGCAGCCGCTATCAGATTCCACTTATCATGACCGGTGGAGCAATAGCTCGCCCAATGAATGTAAAACTCATAGGAAGTCAGCATGATATAGCAGCTACACTGCTCGGACAATTAGGCATTCCTCACAAAGACTTCTTGTTCAGCAAGAATATGTTGAGTGATGCTACTCCTAAATTTGCATTCTTTGATGTACCCGATGCTTTCGGCATGGTATCAGAGGAGAACTCTATCATCTACGACAATAAATCCAAAAAGGTTGTTTATGATAAAGGCAAAAAAGGTTATAACCTGAAGCGAGGCATGGCTTATCTACAGAAGTTGTACGATGACTTGAGTGCAAAATAGCCCAAACGACAGGGCAACAGATTATCAGAAACAAGAAAGCGAACATTACAGAATTTCATAAAGAAAGACTATGATAGAATTACTTCATCAAATAGAACAGATTGATACGCAGATTTTTCTGTTTTTCAATGGTTTTCACAACGTGTATTGGGATTACTTCATGATGATTTTCTCAGACCGTTTTGTATGGGTTCCGTTCTATGCCAGTTTTATCTTTGTACTGCTTAAGAATTTTCCTGTCAAGGTTGTGATGAGCACTATAGTTGTCATCACTCTGATTATCTTGTTTTCAGACCAGACTGCATCAGGTATTCTGAAGCCATTAGTAGCAAGAATGCGTCCCAGCAATCCTGATAATCCTATCAGTCCGATGGTACATGTTGTTCAAGGATATCGGGGTGGCAGATATGGTTTCCCATCTTCTCATGCAGCCAATGCATGGAGCATGGCCTTCTTTGCACAATATCTGGTTCGCCGGAGCAAACTCACGATATTCTTATGCCTGTGGGCATTGATAACCAGTTATTCCCGCATGTATCTCGGTGTACACTATTTTGGCGACATCCTGATTGGTACCCTCATTGGTTTTCTCTATGCCACCTTATATTATTATATATTTCAGTATTTTTTAAGGAAGCATACCGAACGTTTTAAGCCCAACCACGACATCAGATTTGCAAGCGTCCCTATCATTACGGGGCTCGTTTCTATTTGGGTAATCATTTGTACCAGTGGAATACTATCTTTCTATAGCATACCACTGAGATAAACAAATGTATAAAAAGAGTTAGCTTATAAAAATGGTTTAGATTAACTTTATTATTAACATATAAAATTTAAAGATTATGAAGAAATTATCAATTCTTGCATTTGCTATGGGTCTGATAGCTTTCACAGCATGTTCTGAGAAAAAAGCACCAGCTCCAGCACCAGCTCAGGCAGAACAGACTGTTGTAACCGATTCTGCATTTCAGGCTGCCGCAGCCGGTGAATATAAGAGCGCAGATGGTGAACGCAGTGTAACTTTGAACAGTGATTTCTCTGTTAAAGTAAAAGGCCTTGATAAGGAATTTTACAAGTGGGAATTGCCTGCTAAGCCAGAAGGTAAAGCTGCTGTGATTATCCTGAGCCGCAAGGGTCTCGATGCCGACGTTCAGGAGCAGGCAACACTCGATACAGAAGAAGGTTCTATCATTATTAAGAACGAAACATTCCGCAAAAAGTAATTAAATATGAACCTGGTATAAAAGCAAAACGCCCTCGCTTCACAGCGAAGGCGTTCTTTTTTGGTATTAGTTTCATTTAAGGTAAAAAGATTGTATTCAGGATAACGATGCAAAGATAGACATATTTTTCGAAACGAACGAATCTTTTTATATGTTTAAAAACATATTTTGTGAATTATTGCTCCCAAAACAAAATTATCTGCCAGATAATTTCGGTACTTACAATTAAATTTGTATCTTTGCACCATAAATTTAAAAATTATTCTTTTTATTGAATTATGGCAATTAATGAAGAAAACAATTTGGAAGAGAAGAAAAGTATCTCTTTCGTAGAACAGTTAGTTGAGGAAGACCTCAAAGAAGGCAAAAACGGAGGACGAATCCAGACGCGTTTTCCGCCAGAGCCTAATGGTTATCTGCATATCGGCCATGCCAAAGCTATCTGCATGGACTTTGGTGTTGCAGAGAAATATAATGGTGTTTGCAATCTTCGTTTTGATGACACTAACCCTAGCAAGGAAAACAATGAATATGTAGAGAATATTCTTCAAGACATCCAGTGGCTCGGATTCAAGTGGGGCAATATCTACTATGCTTCAGACTACTTTGAGAAGCTTTGGGATTTTGCTGTCTGGATGATCAAGAAGGGCAATGCATATATTGATGAACAAACTGCTGAAGAAATAGCACAGCAGAAGGGTACCCCTACCTCACCGGGTACTGCTAGTCCATATCGTGATCGCCCAATCGAAGAAAGCCTTGCTTTGTTTGAGAAGATGAATACTCCTGAGGCCGTAGAAGGCAGCATGGTGCTTCGCGCAAAACTCGATATGGCGAATCCAAACATGCATTTCCGCGATCCTATCATGTATCGTATCATCCAAACTCCTCATCACCGTACAGGAACAAAATGGCATGCATATCCTATGTATGATTTCGCTCACGGACAGAGTGACTACTTTGAGGGGGTAACCCACTCTATCTGTACATTGGAATTTGTACCTCACCGTCCGCTTTACGATAAGTTCATCGATTTCTTGAAGGAGAAGGACGGAACTGCAGATGTATTAAACGACAATCGTCCACGCCAGATTGAGTTCAACCGATTGAACCTCACTTATACAGTAATGAGCAAGCGTAAGCTTCACCAGCTGGTAGATGAGAAACTGGTTATCGGATGGGACGACCCACGTATGCCTACTCTTTGCGGAATGCGCCGTCGCGGTTACTCTCCTGAGAGTATTCGTATGTTTATCGACAGTATCGGTTATACTAAGTTCGATGCTCTCAACGATATGGCCTTACTCGAAGCATCTGTTAGAGAAGACTTGAACAAGAAAGCATGTCGTGTGAGCGCAGTACTTGATCCTGTAAAACTCGTAATTACCAACTATCCGGAAGGTGAAACTGAGGAAATGGAAGCAATCAATAATCCAGAAAATGAAGCTGACGGTACACATACCATCACATTCTCTAAGAATCTCTGGATAGAGCGTGCTGACTTTATGGAAGATGCTCCTAAAAAATTCTTCCGTATGACTCCGGGTAAAGAAGTTCGTCTGAAGAATGCTTACATCGTTAAGTGCACTGGATGCACAAAGGACGAAAATGGCGTTATCACTGAGATTCAGGCAGAATACGATCCTATCAGTAAGAGCGGCATGGAAGGTGCCAACCGTAAGGTTAAGGGTACATTGCATTGGGTATCAGCAGATCACTGCGTAAAGGCAGAGGTGCGCGAATACGACCGTCTCTTTATGGTAGAAAATCCATCTGCTGATGAACGTGACTTCCACGAGCTGCTCAACCCGGATAGCTTCCACGACTATCCTAACTGCTATGTTGAGGAATATGCAGCCAACAAGAAGCCAGGTGAATATCTCCAGTTCCAGCGTATCGGTTATTTCATGGCCGATCTTGATTCTACTGCAGAAAAACCAGTATTCAACAAAACCGTTGGCTTGAAGGATACATGGGCAAAACAGAATAAATAAATCACCTATATCTGTCTCAGTTTCAACAGCTGAGACAGATATTATTCAGATTCAAGATAACAAATGAATACTGCAGATCTTTTTCTTTGGATACTCGACAATTTAAATTACTGGGTAGTAACCCTTTTCATGGCTATCGAGAGTTCATTCGTCCCATTCCCATCAGAGGTGGTTGTTCCACCTGCAGCATGGAAAGCCATGGATCCTGATAGCGGAATGTCGTTTATCCTAGTCATC
The DNA here is from genome assembly GCF_015074785.1 of Segatella copri. Classification (NCBI taxonomy): domain Bacteria; kingdom Pseudomonadati; phylum Bacteroidota; class Bacteroidia; order Bacteroidales; family Prevotellaceae; genus Segatella; species Segatella copri. The sequence goes on along the minus strand of NZ_CP042464.1, from coordinate 938,811 downwards.
GTATTTGCCACCATTGGTGCCAATATCGGTGCACTTATCAACTATTATTTAGCTAAATGGGTAGGCCGCCCTATCATCTACCGTTTTGCCGACAGCCGCATCGGACATATGTGCCTGATAGACCGCCAAAAGGTAGAAGTTGCAGAAGAGTATTTCCGCAAGCATGGAGCCGCATCCACTATTTTTGGGCGCCTGGTACCAGCTGTTCGCCAGTTAATCAGCATTCCAGCCGGTTTGGCAGGTATGCATGTAGGCAAACTCTTGCTCTATACCACAATCGGTGCTGGCATCTGGAATACAGTTTTAGCAACCATCGGTTGGGGTATTTACCAATATACAGACTATAAAACAACTCAAGATGTATATCAGCAGGCATTAAAGTATAGTCATGAGCTCGGTTACATCATCTTGGCTCTTGCCGTTGTTATTGTAGCGTTCCTTGCATACAAGGGGCTCAAGAAGAAATAAGAAACTATGAGGGTGTGTCACAAGCCACATGCCATACGCCCTGAAAGGGCAGAAGCTCCTAGCCCAGGGCAGCACCCTGGGTTTTAGAATAAACTCAGCAAAGTCGCCCTGAAAGGGCAAAAGCTTTGAAATTGAAAGCTTTTGCCCTTTCAGGGCGACCTTGTTTTTTGCCAACATTACCCAGGGCGCTGCCCTGGGCTAGGAGCTTTTGCCCTTTCAGGGCGTATTGAACCAATGGACACCGGCTAAAGATTTACACAGATTCTGGGCTTGAATAGAGCCTGGAAAACGTTAAAAAATACAAACAAGGTGTCGCATTGCCCACGAATGAGACACCAAAAAACAAAAAATCATACCTAAAAAAACAAATATTACCCCCCACTTTCAAATAAAAACCTTATCTTTGCACCAGGATTTTTACAATCTGTATCATGAAGGATTTAAAATATTGTAAATTATAATCAAAACATAATAGATTAATATGAGAAATTATTTAACTGGAAAAGAACGATTACTGGTTGCAGCACTTGCTTTAATTCTTCCATTTTCTTTCGCGAAAGCAGAAGCAAGAGAAGATGGAAAGACCGGTCAGCAAGGCTGGTATGTAGGAGTAGAGGGTGGAATGCCTTTCGGCTTCTCTACTTTCTCGAGTTTCGGACACGACAAGACTCATCCCGGTTGGGCTGCTGGCTTATATGGGGGCTATCGTTTCAACTCCATCTTCTCGGCTGAGTTATCTGCCAAGTATGGAGAAATGAACTTGTCGGCACAAGACTGTTGTGTAGAACGTAACTATTGGTTGGGTAGCGACGGTGTGCTTTACAAGGCAGGTGTCCTGGGCATGGACAGTTGGGAGTATGCCAATCTGAAAAGCCATGTCTGTATGGGACAATATGGAGCCAGAGTAAATATCAACCTCCTTGGGTTGTTCCCTCAAACAGCTGACAGCCGATGGGATTTGGCAGTATCACCTCATATTTATGCAGTAACGACCAAGGCTGATATTCAGACTATAGCCGATGATGCTAAGGTGATAAAAGGTTCTACCAACTGGCATTTGGGGTATGGCGCAGACTTGCAGGTTGGCTACCAACTGACCTCTTGCTTAAAACTTGGTATCTATTCCGGTTTGACCCGTCTTACTGGCGAACGTATGGATGGAATGCCGGAATATCTGCATAAGAACAACTTCTTGTGGGAAAGTGGCATAAGATTAGGAATCAACTTGCCTTTTACCAATCATCATCCGTAACTCCTAAAACAAGATAGAACCCGTTGGCGGAATTAATTTAGCGCATACTTAACCCTGCCAACCGGTCTGTTGTTTACATAATTAATATATTGCAAGACTGTAAATGCGCTGATTTTCCCGATGATTCGGGTAAACAGTCCTAGTGTTTGCTTAGCATAGTTTCGGAAGAGCATGAAGTGATCACAAAGTTGAGAGAAATTTGTCTCGATTCTCTTCCTCGCCTTAGCATAAGGCTTAAATGTTGGTCGCCAATTCTTCATGTTCAAGCGATATGGAACTTCCAACTTGATGCCTACAGAAGAAAACAAGTCTTGCTGTAGTTCCGCACTGAGGTAAGCTCGATCGCCAAGGATGCAACAGTCATGGAATTGAAACTTTACATCTTTAAGAAAATGAATGTCATGAACATTAGCTGGACTCAGGTCATACGAGTGGATAACTCCACTTAACCCACAGACAGCGTGGAGTTTATACCCAAAGTAGTATATCTTCTGAGTAGCGCAATAGCCAAATGCAGGAGAGTTTGTTACGTCTGTTCCTTTCATCTTGCAACGCAAGCCTCTGGACAAGCGACACACCTCTATTGGTTTGGAATCTATGCAGAAATATTCTTCTGCACCATCCATCTTTGACGCTATGCGCTTACGAATCTTCTCACATAGTTCCGCAGTGAACTTTCGCCTGTCATTGAACTGGCGTCGAGAAATCAGATTTGGCATATCTGCCTTATACTCCTTCAGCCTATCGAACAAGTTGTTTTCACTGTCGATGCTAAGATGCTCGGCTGTCAAGCTCAAAGCAACAACTTCGAGGTCTGAAAAACGTGGTACGACTCCTGGGCGAGGAATATTTCCTAGCTCATTAACTAAATTTTTGGAGAAATCCTTGCATATCTCAAGAATTTTTACGAAATTTGCATACAAGTTGTGCATAGCGTGAAATATATAACTTTATAATTGGACACTACAAAGTTACTAAAAATCAACGAGATGCACAACTTTTTTCTCCATAAAAATATACTAATTTTCAGGCGGTTTTTTAATTCCGCCAACAGGTAAGATAGAGAATGAAAGCAAAAAGAAGATTTAATATTTGGTTATGGGTGCTGGTATGCGTCCCATGCCTGTTGGCAAGTTGCGACCATGATGTTCATGATGACAAGGAAGAAAGCGGCTTGTCGGTATCGCTCACTTGGGCAGATGAAGCTGACCAAGGCACGGAAGTGAAGGATGTGAAACTCTGGATATTCAATGCCAATGACGGCTCGCTTGTAGAGGAAAAACAATATGGCAGTGCACAGGAGGTGGCAAGCCAACGCTTCGCTCTTCCTGAAGGGCATTATCAGATATTGGCTATTACCAATCTCATAGAGCCATTCTTCACCACTGACCAGACCCGGTCTTTGACCAACTGGAACAATATTCTGATAGGTTTGACCAATCCTAAAGATGTGAAGCATAATGCCTATTTCGGAGTTGCCGATGTGAAGATAGATAACAAGGAAGGCAGCTATGTGGTGCAAACCCCTATAAAGAGCGTGCTTGCCGAACTGATCATCATCATCGAGAACATACCGAAAGGCACAGAGATGAGTGGCAAGGTGTTGGATTGTGCCGGGTGCCTGTTCCCAACACTGAAGAACAGTGATGGAGACTACGGTTTGCCGAGCATAGAGCCAACGGAAGTGGAACTCCCTACCCTCCTGGCTACGGAATCAACCCTGAAATCGGAAGTCATCCGACTGATGCCAACCATACAGGGAAGCCCCGCCTCTCATATTTATCTCCGACTACAGCTCCCAGACAAGACCTTGCAGGAGTTTGACATCACTGCTCCTAAGATGAATGTTGGTGGAAAGTATGAGCTAAGGTTCAAGTACGAAGAAATGCAGCCGAAGATGAATCTGGAAGCTACCATCAACGGTTGGACGAACCTCAACAATGAAGTAGAAACCAAATAATAATAATAACTTTTAAAATATGGATAATATGAAAAAGATGACGAAGTTTTTCGCCCTTGCACTCTTAGCAGGTGCAATGGTTTCATGCAGTACAGAAGATACAGCTCCTACAACAGCAAATGGTAAGGTAGCCGTGCAGTTTACTGGTGGTATCAGCGTAAACACCCGTGCCAGCGGAACCACTTGGGACAACGGTGACCGTATCGGCATCACCGATATCGACAACGATACCCAGTACGGCAACGTGCCTTTCATCCTGAAGAACGGGAAATTTGAGGCAGAAGGAAAGGTCATCTATATCGAAGATGCAAAGCCCCATACTTTCCGCGCCTACTATCCGTACAACGCGGCGGGAGGCATCCTCACAGCCACGACCGATGCCACGGCGCAGCAGAACCAGCCTGCCATCGACTTTCTCTTTGCTTCAGGAGCCACGGGAGACAAAAGCAGCCCGGTGGTGAGCTTTACCGACAAAACCTACAAAGGCGGTGAAGACAACTCCTTCCACCACCGCATGAGCCGGATAACCCTTACCTTCGAGGCGGGCGATGGTGTGGATTTCAGCGTGGTCAAGCCCGAACGTTACAAGCTGGACGGATTGTTACTCACTGGTACGTTCAACACGGCCGACGGTATTGCCACCGCAGACAACGGTGCACAGACCGGAGAACTGTCCATGAATCTGGCAGACGGCAATCTCACGTCATCGGTCATCCTCTTCCCGCAGACAGTTGCATCCCTGCCGTTGGTTGTGAATTACAAAGGTCAGGAATATCCTGCCACACTCACCGTGCCCGAAGGCGCACTGCTGACGGGCAACAACTACACCTATACTGTCAAGGTGAGCAACAAAGTCCTTGAAGTCAGCGAAGCCACCATTGCAAAGTGGAACGATATAGACGGTGGAGAAGTGGATGCTGACCTGTAAGATATTAATAATTAATTGATTAGAATGAAGAATTATGAGACATAGATTATTAATCCCCGCAGCCACCGCACTGCTGTTCGCCCTCGCCGCCTGCACACAGGACGAACTGGCTGACGATAGCCGTCTGTCCAAAGAGGAATACCCAATAGTCATCCATGCCACCGGACTGTCCGTGGAGGCAACGCCATCAACCCGTACCACCGTGGACGGCGACTGGCAGGGCGTCACTTCCGTGGCACTCAAGATTGGCGATGCGGTAAAGGAATACACCGTTACGGCTACGGATGCCGACGGATACAAGAGTGCCATGCTTTCACGCGAGAACGACCCGTACTACTGGACCAGCCGCAACCCGATTACCGTATCGGCATGGTGGCCCTTGGATAATACAGACATCACACAGATGCCTGTCGTGAAGGTTGCCGAAGACCAGAGCATATTGGCTGACTTCCAGAAAAGCGACTTCATTTCCGCCGAAAACCAGACGGTGAAATTTGACGACCCGACACTTGGATTTACCCACCGCACGGCACGCGTCGCAATCGAACTGAAGCCCGGCACGGGATTCACGAGCGTCGCCGGTGCCACGGTGAGCCTCGTGAGCCTTTCCGCCGATAACGGCAACCCGACCGCCATCAAGACCTACAACGCAAGCGGCAACACCTACGAGGCACTGACCGCCCCGCAGACCGTTGCGGCAGGCAAGTCGTTCGTCAAGGTGGAACTCGGCGGCGGAACCTTCTACTTCCGTCCACAGAACAACGTCGTATTAGAGGCTGGTAACCGCTATTCTTACACCGTTAAGGTGAACGCCACCGACCTGACGTTAGAGGGTTGCACCATCGGCAGCTGGGCTGACGGCGGCGGCGAGAGCGGCACAGCCGAGGATTTGGGCTACATCTACGACAGCAACACCAAGACCTACACGGTCTATAACGCCGACGGCCTGCTGGCATGGAACGAAGCCTCACAAAAAGATGAATCGATAAATTGCACCCTCACCGCCGACATCGACATGACGGGTAAGGAATGGACACGGTCAGACATATTTACATTCTACTCCGGCGTCTTTAATGGACAAGGACACCGCATTACAGGATTTAACTCTTCAGCAATGAATAATACTGGATTTTTGGGTTCACTCTTAAGTGAACGTGGAGTGATAAAGAACCTACAACTCATAGATGTGAATCTGTATGGCAGTAGTGGAAATACTGCTGGAATAGTGGGCCGAAATCATGGCCAAATCATTGCCTGCTCTGTGACGGGAAAAATTTCTGCATCATATGGTGGAACTTGTGGTATAGCCGAATCAAATTATGGCGATATCATCGCTTGCTGGTTCGACGGCACATTGAAAGAGTCTAACAATGGAGCTATAGTGCGTTATAACTACGCTGATATAACTTCCTGTTATTGGGGAGGCAATGCCGGGCAAGGAGTATTCCGTATTGAAGGAGGAACGGTAGATGCCACGAAGGTGGACGGCGCGACAGTGAAATGGCAGACAGCCGTCGACGGCATGAACACCGCCCTCACCGCTGGCGACTACCAGTGGGCACTAGGCACCAACGGTCTGCCCGTACTGCAAAAGAAACAATAACAATCTCTAAACAACACGCATCATGAAACGAACAACCATTCATATATTCGCAGCCCTCGCCCTGCTGCTCGGCCTTGCCGCCTGCACGCAGGATGAAGCGGGCTTGCTGTCGGAAGGGGCGGAAGGCACATCCATCGTCTTCACCGCCACGGGGCTGAACCCCGCCGCGACAGCCACCGCCGGCACCCGTGCCCCAGCGGACGGCAATTGGGAGGGTGTGCAGAGCGTGGCAGTTCTGATGGACGGCACGGTGAAGACGTACAACGTGACGCCCTCCACCGCCGACCCCACCAGCGCCACGCTGACCTCCACCGACCCGTACTACTGGACCAACCACAACAACATCACCGTCACGGCGTGGTGGCCCTACACCGCTGGCGAGACAACCCCACCTGCGGTAAAGGTAAAAGCCAACCAAAGTGCCCAAAAAGACTTTGAGGGCAGCGACCTCATCGTAGCCGACGGACAGACGGTGACTTACGGTAGCCCCACGCTCCGCTTCACCCACCGCACGGCGCGGGTGACCATCGTTCTGACGGACTACACCGAGGGGCTGGCATCCGTGCAGCTGACGGGTCTCTCTACCAAAGGCGACAACCCGGATATAATCGTCCCGTATGACAAGGGTAGCAACACCTACACCGCTCTTGTAGCCCCGCAAAGTGTGGCAGCTGGCACGGCATTCATTACCTGCACCTTCACTAACGGCAAGACCTTCGTTTATAAGATGAAGAATGCTGCCGACTGGCAGGCTGGCGGTGAATATACCTACACCGTGTCCCTCGCTGCGGAAAAAGGCTATATCATAGAGGACGACGGCAGCTACACCGTGACCTCCGCCGATGGTCTGATGAATATAGCCAAATTAGTGAACGGAGGTAAGACCGACATTAACATTACCCTCGACACAGACATTGACCTCACAGGCAAAGACTGGACGCCGATAGGCACAAGCTACAGCAACTCATACACCGGCACCTTCGACGGTGGCGGCCATACCATCACGGGGCTGACCGTTACGACAAATGACGAAGGTGTGGGTCTGTTCGGCTGGCTCAATAGAGCTGGTTCGGTGAAGAACGTGGTGATGGAGGGCGTACAGATAACAAGCAATCAAATATATGGCGGCAGTATTGGCGGCGTGGTAGGATCTAGCTATGGCACCATTGAAAACTGCTCGGTGTCGGGCAGCATCAGCGGCACGGTGTATGTCGGCGGTGTGGTGGGTGTTCAAATAGGCGGTTCCATCACCGGATGCAGCTCCTCTGCCACAGTGAAGGGAACGGTCGATGTCGGCGGCGTGACAGGTCAGACGAATTCGAGTGCCACCCTGACCGCTTGCTATGCCACGGGCAACGTGACCATAGAAATAAACCCCGCAAAGAATATCGCTGGCGGCAGTCTGGTGGGAATGAACGCAGGAAGCAGCCTCCTTGCCTGCTATGCCACGGGCAACGTAACCAGTACGGGTAGTAGCACTGGCCAAGTACATATCGGCGGCTTTTTGGGAAATAACTACGCCCCCGTGATGACCGCCTGCTATTGGAAGAACAATCATGAACAAGGCATCGGCTACAATAGGGAAAGCACCGGAGCCACGGAGGTGAACGGCTCTATCGTTACCTGGCAGAAAGCCGTCGATGCCATGAACACCGCCTTGCAGAACGCAGGTTCAAAGTGGCGTTACGAACTTAAAGGAGCATTGCCTACCTTGAAGAAGCAGTAAGCCGTTGCGGGCGGAAAAGTTCCGTCCGCAACGAACATTAAACGACAAGGGTCTATATGCCACGATGATAGGTGGCGTATAGACCCTTTTTGCACTATTATACTTCCTTCCAATCAACCAGTCCCTTTCCCATATCATCCAGTTCTATGGCAAGAGCAATTACCTTGCGCTTATCAGCCTTGAAAGGTTCGGCATACTGCTTGGCTTTCATCTGCTCCGTGGCAGCATCCACGCCACCGTTGTTGCTCAGTTTCAACTCCAGCACATAGATGAAGTTGGTGGTTTCTACCACCATATCTATTCTGCCCGTAGCAATCATCTTTTCTACTTCTACCCGGCAGCCGATGGCATTGAATATGGTGCTCATAATCAGTCGGTAGCGCTCCTCCATATCCATGCTGGCAAGCTTCTTGTTGCTGTAGGGCACGTCAGCTATGAGAGCCTTCAGGCATTTCATGGCTTCGGGAAGATTGCCAAGGCTGAGGTGAACATTCAGAAATGCCTGGGTAGATTGAAGGTCATTATTCTTGCGCATGGCAAGCGTTGGCAACACGATTTCATTCAAGGCTTGCCGAACCTCGAAGTTAGGAATGCCAAGAAGATAAGTTCCGTTTATGTAACCCTTAATCGTGAGATAGCCCGACTGATAGAGAAACAGCTCTGCTCCACCGCCTGTTACGTCAGAAGTTTCTATGATAGTGCCCAAGAGGGCACTATGATCGAAATCCTTCAAACGAATCTCCATGTCATCCACAAACTTTGGAAGCAGCGAGGTTGCACCCGAAGAAGCCCAGTAGTTCCTCAGTTTAGAATCAGCGAGTGCATTGATAAGACTGAATGGATTGAAGACATCAACCATATTTTCATGGCTGAAATGATAGCCATCATAATAAGCTGTCAATTGCACTACGGCTTCATCGAAAGTCCATCCCTTACTTGCTGCCAACTTGTTGATTTCCGGTTTGAAATCACGTAAGACTTCTTCCTTCGTGATACCGCAGAGAGCCGCATACTCAGAATCAAAGCTGATGTTGCTCAGATTGTTGAGCACAGAGAAGAGGGAGATTTGCGTAAACTTGGTGATGCCGGTGATAAAAACAAACTTTTCGTATTTATCATCTGCCTTGAGAATGGCAAAAACCTCTCTATAGATAGCGGTACATGCTTCGTGGTGAGGAGTTTTCCAAGAATGCTGCAATGGAGAATCGTATTCATCGATGAGGATGGCAACCTGCTGTCCAGTTTGCTCATACGCCCCCACGATTATTGCATTGAAGCGGTCGGCAAGACTATCTGTAGGGTCAGGAACCAATGAATATTCTCCTTCGTATTGTCTGAAAATATTATTGAGATAAGAGCGCAATGTTTCCGGTTCTGCGCCTGCACGACTCATATCCAGTCTGATGACAGGACGCTTCACCCATTCCGTCTCCATCTGCATGATCTTCAAGCCCTCAAAGAGTTCCTTCTTACCCAGAAAGTAGGCTTCGAGCGTATCTACCAGCACAGATTTACCAAAGCGGCGTGGGCGGCTCAGGTAGTTGTACGTTTTATTTCTGTTGGCAAGTTGCCAGATGATATCTGTCTTGTCAACATAAAGGTATCCATCCTTTCTGATTTTCTCAAAAGACTGGATGCCTACAGGTAATTTTCTATCATTTATCTCTACCATAATTCCTAATCTTTGTTTTCCAATTGCAAATTTACGATTATTTTCCGAAACCGCCATACTTTTCTCATCTTTTTTGCACTTTCTTACTGAACTTTCGCATGGGGGGAAGTTAGATGGAAGTTAGAGGGAAGTTAAGGGACAAATGTCCTGCATTTTAAGCTAGAAGACTATTGTCTCTTAACTTCACGAACGACCGTAGGGAGTGATAACTTCTTTAACTTCAATAAATTCCCACACTGGCGAAACTTGAATAACTCCTTAAAATTCGTTAACTTCTGAACTTGCGAAACCAGAATCTAATATGCGAAACTTCAAATTTTCTGCATTAATATTTGTTTAAAAATCAGTCCTTTTTCGGTATCGTTAACTTCTTTTATCTGATAATTGTTTAACACAACATAAGACGGGATTCACTACCCCACTCGCTTTTTCAAAGATTTCAGCGGTAAGAAAAGAGGAAAAAGTGGACCCCTAAAAAAAGACACCCCTTTCGGAACCAAAAATAAACGCTTAAAATATGTAAAAACGGGCTGAATTCTTAAAATATGTTTATAAAAAGCGAAAAACACCCTTCACCACCCTTCACCAGTAACTATTTGACACACAAAACCTTAAATAAAAAGGTGAAGGGTGAAGGTTTGAAAACTCTTTTTTATATATACGCGCGGCAAGGAAAAAAATCCGTTTTTTCATTTTTCTGATTATCTGGTTTTTCCAAAAATCCTAAAAAAAAGAATATAATATAAGATTTAAAATATACCCTTCACCCTTCACCTCATCACTTTTCCGATGTTTCGCTTCTTCACTACTTCTTCTTCAAAATACCCCAACAAAAATAGGCGCAAAAATGCTGCGTTAAAAACTTTAACCTAGGTTATTCTTTGTAAAAAGTGAGGGCTATAACCTTCACTTCCAATGTGCAGCTTTTTGTGTAACTTCGCAGCATGGAAAATAATAACGTAACAAAACAAGAAGTGCTGAAATTTTCAGCAGAAATGGAAGAAGAAGCCAGCATAAAACTGGCTATCGCCAAAGTATGTGACGTAAATGTCACAGACATCAGAATAGTAATGGGTGGACGCGACACAATATCGGAAAAGATAAAAAAAAAGATAATCACTCCTGAAATCCTCTACGCAATGGATAAAGCCATTATATCCATTCTCATAAAAATGGATCTGGAGGATGCCTGCAATGGTACGACCTGGGAATATGAAGGAAACATCCACGGAAAAACCAGATTCTGGTATTACTGCGATGAAGTGAGCAAATGGATACTGCACAAAGGTTCGGTACACTGGGACGACCTCAGCAATAGTTTGAGCAACTGGAAAAATATCCTATCCTACAATTCTGTTGCGATGAAAAAGGCGGAATTAAACCAAAAATTCAAACTCATAAAACCCAAAAAGAAATGAAAGAAAACAAAACCACAAACGAGACCGGAAAGAACCCGGAAACAGAACAGGAGAAAGAGGTCTTGCCCTCTTTTTTCCAGACTCTGAAGACCTCTACCAGCAAGCCTCTCCCCAACAGAGAGGTGCTGGAGTACAACATCATGCATTCGGCACCGGTGAAAACCAATACCGAAGGCTACAGGTCGATGACGAAGGTGGACAAGAGAACGGCAGAGGACATCAAGCACAGGCTGCCCTGCATCACTCCCAGCGTGCAGCTCAAGGGAAGCTCCAAGAAGCTGACTGACTTCAGGAAGGAAACCTATTGGCTGATGCTCGATTATGACGACGTGCCCCCCAAAAACATCGCGGCACTCAGGCAGAAAGCCCGGAAAATCCCCTTCACCATGGTCTTCTACATCACCGTCTCGGGCAAGGGATTCCGCATCCTGCTCAGATATATGCGGCCTGAAGGATGCAATCTCACTGCCACCGAACTCCACCTGCTCGCCATCAGGAAAGCCATGAGCATGTACGACAAACTGCTGGGTATCAGCAGCGACAAGCAATGCCAGGACATGGTGAGGAGTTGCGGACTGGCTTACGACCCCGAGGCTTACTTCAACTGGAATGCCGAAGTTCTCCCCATCAGCCGGGAGGAGGTTGAGAACTTCGAAAAAGCTACAAAGCAACAGGAGGAACAGAACAGGAAAAGACAGACGGAGACTGAAAAAACCAGAAAGAAAAGCCCTCGAAAACAGGAAGACGAGGCGCCACCCAAGACGCTCACCACCGAAGAGATTCTGCAGTATGTAGACAAACTGGCTGAGAGCTGGGAAGAGCGGTTTGAGGAGCATCATCACAACAGCTACGTAGTGAGATACGCCACATTCTGCCTCTGTTTCGGAGCCGAAAAGGAGGAGGCTGTGAAACACATGGCAGATAAGTTTGGCGGCGAATATGCCGATACCGAGCGGGTGGCAAGAGAGATTTACAAGCATACCGAGCGGATGGGAACCTGGAAGATAAGACAGCAGGGAGATGAGGAGCAGAAACGCTATACCAGCATGAGAGCACTGCTGGGATGGCTGGGAGCCCGATATGAAATGCACCACAACACGCTGAGCAACCAGTATGAAGTGCGCGCCATCAACACCGGAGAGAAACTCTATCTCGACTGGACCGAAGTGGATACCCGGGTGAGCAATTCCCTGTTCGTGAAGATGGAACTGGAGAACATCTGCACCACCCAGAAAAAGCTGGATACGGTAATCAGAAGTAACTTCAGCCCCGAATTCAACCCCATGGAGGAATATCTGAAGAGTCTGCCGAAATGGGACCGAAAGACTGACCATATCGCAGAATTAGCCCATCGGGTAACCGTGATGCAGACAGGCGGTTACCGCCATACGGAGGAGGATTTTGCCTATGCCTTCAGGAAATGGCTGGTCAACATGGTGGTTTGCTGGGTGCGGCCCGATGTCACCAACCAGTCTATCATGGTTTTCGTAGGCAAGGGCGGCATCTTCAAGACCACGTTTTTCGACCATCTCCTGCCGCCCCATCTGCGCAAGTATTTCGCCAACGATTCTACGGGCGACTACAAGAACAAGGATTTCCTGCAGATGTGTGCCAGCAAGGCGATAGTGTGTCTGGATGAGTTCAGCTGTCTGCGCGGCAAGAACCTGGATTCCTTCAAGAGCAACATCACGAAGCGCAACATCAGCATGCGAATCCCTTATGCCGAGTGGGACTGCATCTTGCAGAACAATGCGGGGTTCTGTGCCACGAGCAATGAGGTTCATATCATCGATGATGACGAGAACCGCCGTTTCCTCATCTGGCGCATCGAGAAGATCAAGAGTCCCATCGACTTCCCCTTCAATTACGAGGGCATCTACTCCCAGGCTGTGGCACTGGCTCAGGAGGTGATAGAGAAGCGCCGGAGGGGTGAGCCCTGCGACTGGGTTTACTGGTTTACGAAGGAGGAGAACGAGGAGATTCAGCGCCACAATCTTTATTTCCGTGTGAACAACTACATAGCCGAGCGCATCAACAAGTTCTACCGTGTTCCTGATGCCGATACGCCGCCCGAGTTCTGCAAGTTTGTTACGGCGAGTGATGTGATGGAGCGCATCTGCACGAACCCCGCCTTCCGCCAGTCGATGTCGAACAAGGATATTTCGATGTTCATGGAGGCGCTGGGATTCAAGAAGATTCACCGCAAGACGGGCAACGGCTGGAAGGTGATAGAAATGCGTCCTGACGAGATAGAGAACAACCAGAAGATGGATGGCAGCGAGAATATTCCGCCCGGGGATCTCCCATTTTAGGAAATTCTGCTTCGGAGATATTTTTTTATCTTTCGGAGATATTTCCGTATCTTTCGGAGGGATTTTCTTATGATTCGGAGAGATTTTATTCTAGCAGACAGAAGAAAGAAGCAACTGACAAAAACAGACTAAAAAGAACAAATTATGATAGAAGACAGAAGTTACGGGAAGGCGGAGCTCGCCATGCTCTACTTTCCCACCGCTACCCCCAGGGTAGCGCTCAACCGGCTGGTGAGATGGATCAACCGGTGCCCCGAGCTCAAGCAGAGCCTCTGTTCGGGCTACGCCGGCAAGTTTTCCCACTTCTACACCAGGCAACAAGTGGCAAAAATCATCGAATTTCTGGATGAACCATAAAAAATCACCCTGGAAGGGAATGCATACAACACACTATGCATATCCCTTCCAGGGTGAGTTTATTATAGGAATTCCTTGATTTAAAGTGCAACACGATTTCTTGTAAACTTATCAAGAAAAGTTCGAACCATGCCTTTATTATCGCTCTTATCTAAATCTTCTTCATAAGCAGATTGCAAAGAAAGCCAAAAAGAAGCAGGAATGCCCAAAAAACGTTCTAAAGAAGAAGCTATCTCAGGACTTAAACATAACGTTCCATTCAAAAGTTTATCTAATTCAAACTCTTCAAGCCCTATTTTATGAGCAAAGTCAGAAATTGGAAGACTGCGAGCTTCCAATTCCTCCTTCAAAATACAACCAGGACTAACCGGCTGAAAAGGACGCGGATTAATATTATTTCTTGTTTCCATAATGCGAATCGTCTAATTTCAATAATTTTATTGTTATACCTCCTTCGTGCTCTGTGAAAATCAAACGTTCTATATGCCCATTTGCTATTCTCACAGAACAACACCCAGAATATTGATATTTTAACTTTTCAAACTTTAAAAAACTGAATTGATTGAGTAAAGAAACATGAGGAGCTTGATCTAAAATTCTATAGACCTTTAGCAACCCACCCATCAAGACTTTATTCTTTGCTATTTTCTTATATTTCTTATTTTGTCCCGTTTCTATCAGTTCCTTTAAGTCTTCATCTTCATATTCAATTTTCATTGTTTATAAATTTTTCCGCAAAAATACGCTAAATACCTGATACAACAAAAACTTTTTTCGATTTTAACATAAAAAATACCACTTTTTTCAACCTTTTTTTCCCGAATCCCTGCAAATCGCACAAATCGCATAGTTGGGGGTTCGGGAATGTTGTATCTTTGTATCGTCAATCAGAGAGGTTGATGCAGCAACGGTCTCGGCGGAGACACAGACTGCTTTTTACTAAAACTAAATTTTTAAAAGTATGATTCTCATCAAGTTAGCGAAGAACAAGAACAAGACAATCAAGGAAGCGTATGGCAAGTATTATGCGCGACCAGTAGTAACAGAAACCATCGGTATCGATGAACTCGCCGAACACATGGCGAGCCACAACACCCCGTTCTCGAAGGGTGCCATCAAGGGCCTTCTCACCGATATGGTGAGCTGCGTGAAGGAGCTCGTGCTCCAGAACAAGGCAGTGAAGATAGACAACCTCGCCATCTTCTCCATCGGCATCATCAACAAGATGGGAGCCGCCAGCATCAAGGAGTGGAGCCTCGCCAAGTTTGTAGAAGGCTACCGCCTCAGAGCCCGTGCTACCGGCAAGCTCAGCAACACCCAGCTCTCTCTCGATGCCAACGCCAAGAACGCCATGGATCTCCTCAACTCTAGCGAGAGCGCTGCAGGCGATACCACCACTGGCGATACCACACAGGGCGGCGGAACCACTGGGGGCGGCGGAACATCACAAGGCGGCGGTACATCACAAGGCGGCAGCACCGACGGAACAGGCGACAGCGGAGACGGTCTGGAGTAGTGATCCATCTCTCAAATATGCGAAACGACAGAAGAAGGAAGGAGTGAACTGACCGGCGACAGGGATATTCCGAAGGCACAAAGCGGCTGGTTTTCATCCTGACGATTACGGATAAACAGCAAATCATAATGACCCAAGAACCTGCCTTTTACGGGTATCTGGGCTGGCAGTTCCTCCCCCGCCCTTCTTCTTCCAGAAACGCTTACTGAAACTAAATTTCAACCACTAAAACAAGCATGTGACTATCATTATCCACTTAGTATTAATCATTAAAAAACAAAGCAAAATGAAAAAAGTAAATTGGAAAACCATCATCAACTTCCTCATCACGGTATTAACAGCTGTAGCCAGCTCATTCTGTGTACAGAACTGCTAAAAGAAGGGAGGTTGCCATGACACAGAAACATCGTAGCATTTCACTCATCGTGATCCACTGTTCAGCCACGAGAGTGACTCAGGATTTCACATTCGAGCAGTTGGAGGCCTGCCATCTTGCCCGCGGTTTCCGGAGTATCGGCTATCATTATTACATCACGAAGGATGGTGTGGTATATCCGGGTCGTCCGGAGTCGGAAGTCGGAGCCCATGCCCGTCATTACAATGCCCACAGCATCGGCATCTGTTATGAGGGAGGTCTCGACAAGAACGGCAAGCCTGCCGATACGCGTACTCCAGCCCAGAATCAGGCTCTGTATTCGCTTCTGGAGAGCCTCTGCCTCTCCTATCCTGATGCAGAGATACTGGGCCACCGCGATTTGCCAAACGTTCACAAAGACTGTCCGTCGTTTGATGTCAAGCGATGGCTGAAGTTGGTAGATTTCCACATCTAGTCGAAGCCAGAGGATATAGATGTCTATACTTAGAAAATTACTAAAAAAGGGTGTGTCATGCAGTTATGACACACCCTTTTCTGTTTTAAGAACATAAACGCAGGCTCGTAAGTCAGCTAGGCGTATTAGAAAGAAACTCATCAACAAAAGACTGGGGAGTCATTATTTTGATTCGTTTATTATCTGAGACACCAACGAAGTCTTTAACATTGATAGTCAACAAAATGTCAGCACCACAATTAATAGCCGCCTGATATTGATAACTATCTTCTAAATCTCTAAAGTTTTCATCCTCTACTCCTTGTTTCAGTCCAAATCTTGAAGCAGACGAAATTTGGAAAGTGTCAAGAATGCGGAGCAGAATTTTCCTTTCCTGTACTAAACGTTCAGGATTGTAGATACTCATTCTTCGTAATTGTTTATCCACGAGAAAAGTGATGGTGTAGAATCCTCCTTCAGACAAGAACAAAGTATGACTAGTAGATGCCAAGGTAAGAATTTTAGCCACTGCATCAAACAGAAGTCTTTTTTCTAAAAATTCCGTTATAATATTGGTATCACAAAAGATTTTCATATCCCATATTTTTCTTCCAGATACTCATCACGCAGTTCTTTATCACTTTTATCAGAAGCGAACATGCCGCCCATTTCTTCCCAACTGAACATTTTTGACTCAGCAGGAGCTTTCATATCTTCCTTTTCAGATATATCAACAACAATTTTTTGCAGGATTTTATTTACCCAATCCTCAATATTAAGTTTATCTTTTCTTGCAAAGATTGCCGCTTTGTCATATACATCTGGTCTTAATGTAATTGTTGCCATAATAATCTTTTTCTATTTAGCAATTGCAAAACTACATTTTTTTATTGAAAGTGCCAAATGAATTTGAAAAAAAATGCATTATTTTACTCTTTTTCCTCATATAACGGAATTTTTCCCGAATCCCTGCTTATCGTACAAATCTCTCAAATATACGCAACGACAGAAGAAAATTGGATTGCATTGTATTTATTTTTTAAGTTGATTCAAGCCCCACAGGTAGTATTCCTGCGGGGCTTTTTCTTTTTCATCGGCGTTATATGAACTATATATCAGAAAAATCACATACGAAAATGGAAAAAATAGCATCAATTTGTAAGAATGTGAAAAAAAAAGTGCAGAATTAACATTTAAAAGAGGTTATTTTTCGAAAAATATGTTATCTTTGCAGAAGATAAGCTGCACTCGGCAATTTGAAAGCAAGCTTTCATTGCGCTCATTTGCATTATCTTTGCAGAAGATAAGCTGCACTCGGCAATTTGAAAGCAAGCTTTCATTGCGCTCATTTGCATTATCTTTGCAAACTATATATAGCAAGAACTTGCAGAAACATGCACAATAAAAAGCAAGAGCTTGCAGAAAAAAAAATAGAATATAGAATCAATAGTTCGTTAAAATTTGAGATAATGGCTAAGCAGCTTTACGTTGCCAGCCAAAGAGTTCTTTGATAGTATGACTAATTAACTTTCGGTTCGGTATTCTCCGACACTTGTTGAAAATTAATTTAGCGATGTATGTGCTTGCCATAATCTCCTTGAAAGAAGCCATGGAATACGGCAATTCATTTTCCTTCATCATCACTTTCGCAACATTCTGTGATGCGAATGATGCATTATAGGAAAAGTCCAACTGGTTCTTGTGTCTTGCTTGGCAATGCGTAAGACCAGTATATTGCTTTGCATCGCGAAAACAAAACTCTATTTGGAATCTTGAGCGGTATGTGCGCAACACTTCCTCACCCGACATGGATGTCTTTGTTGAGAAGAAAAGCTTGTGTTTTCCGTTCGGCATAACCCAAATGACAAGGCGCACTTTCTGCTTCAATGCCTTTGAATAGGCTATGAGTGTGTAGGCTGTGCCTTCAAGTCCTTCAATATGCAACTCTGCCATACGTGTGAGGTCAAGTTTCTTGTAGTTGATTTTTCCGTCAAGTGTCTTGGGACGTCCAGGCTTATTGGAACGAGGTCCCGTATACACATAATATAGGCTCGCAGTATCCCTGAAGCGGCTGACAAGATGGAAACCGCACTCTTTGATTCCGTCCACAAACGGACGGATAGAGAAGAAAGCGTCAGCGACAACAATATCGGTGACCTTCAACAAATCCTTCTTATAACGCTTGATGACCGCTATGTAATGTTGCACGAGAGTCATGTTACGCATTTTCAATTCTCCAGTAGATGGAGTCTGATGGGCGCGCAGCATCATGCAACTGTTGGCATGGACATCGACAAGTGCAAGCCCCATGATTTCAAGCCCATGCTTCATGGAACTTGCACAACCGGACCAGAAAGTACCGATATGCGGAGTCTTCTTACCCGACTTGCTGATGTAGCTCGGATCGATGGCTATAGCCAATAGACCATCCATATTCAAGTAACGTCGGCATAGGGCAAGGTTGAACTTCACCCAGTCTATGCATTTAGCACGACCACGGTTGAAGTTCGTTCTGTAGGTCTGCTCACAATGGGTGCCGTAACGCTCCATTTGAGTGAAATTTATCTTTCTTTGTATCGTCATGTACAATAAAAGTATTTCCAAGAGTAGACTCTCGAAAGTTTTGCTTAACTTTGCAGATGAACTTTTGATAGCATCTCTGCATATTTCCGTATATTGGTTGAGTGGTTCTGATGTCATATAACTTTGAGCTTAGAGAACTATAAAGTTACTGATAATCAGCCACTTAACCAAATTTTATTAGTTATATTACGTTAATTAACTCTCTCATTTTCAATCGATTACATAAGAATTAACAGAGTATTGTAGAATACAAGAAAAAATAAACTGGCTCTTCGCAAATTTTGGTGCACATAGTGCTAAAGCTTAAGCGCAACCTTTTTCTCCAACAAGGTGATGGAGGCTCGTCCTGCCATAATTCGTTTTACTGTTTTTATCTTGCATACCGTTCCTTCAAGAATTCCATTGTTCCATTTGCTGGTAATGGAATTCTTGATGGCCTGGTAGTCGTCAAGCAAACCCATGGCAAACTTTTCTATTCCATCCACCCCACATCCAATGGCCATATTTATCCATTTGTATAGTCCCATTTTGTTCTCTCCACTCAATATCCCTTGAAATGTGGAGACAAAGTATTTCAAATCATACATGTTTTTTTGTTGCATGAAAATCTTGACAGATTCCGTCTTTGGTCTTGAATTAAAGTGTACAATTGCGTTCCAAAGATCATGCTCTTCCATTCGTATGCTTTCTTTTGATAGAAATTTCCTCATTCTTTCTTTGTACTCCCCATATTCATTTTTCCATTTCTCCCTCAGAATGGACAGCAACATTTTCATTGCATACTTTTTCCCCGAACCATGAACGCCCTTGACCACACCTGAGTATTCCAAAGTCTTTTTCTCTAAGATTCTATCTGATATGTACTTCACATTTTTATATACCCATAGTTGGCTAGGGTTGAGAAAACTCTCATAAGTTGCATCTAGCAGTTTCTTAATCTCGCAACTGCTATAGCCTGTTTTGTCATGGATATCCTTTATAGAGAGCTCTTGATTTACATGCATTTGAAGACACAACTTCCGCTTAGCCAATGTTTTAGCTTTTTCCACGTCTTTACTCATTGAGTCCAAAGATGCATAAATACCTTGTAGCACCCAGGATTGATCTAAGACTGGAGGTTTGGGACCAATTTCACTTTTGTCCAACAAACGTTTTCTTTCATGCAAGAAGCGGCTTTGGACTTGTGGGAAAAGTGCTTTCGTCAAATTTTCCATAATATGGAATTTGTCTGCGACAACAGTTGCTGCAGGAAGAGCCTTCTTTATAGCCTTGATGTAACACTTGCCCCTATCGCGAGTGATGGTGGACACATGATGATAGAGGCTCAGGACTTCAGCGACCTTTTCGGAGTCTCTAGAATCAATCAATTCCAACACTTGACCAGTGTCATGATTGACGATGGCACTACCATACGAATAGCCTTTCCTTTTAGCAAAATCGTCTATACCAATGTTGGTTGCCGTCCTATCTGAAGCTAGTTTTATATTCTTGAGATGATTGATACATGTGTTGGGGCAGCAATGTATTCCCATATCCGACAATATTCTGGAAGCTGAGACTGATGACATCTGTAAGTGCACTTGGTTCATTAGTCTTGTACAGTCAATGGAAAATCTAGCATACTTGTTGAGCCAATCGGGCTGTTGCTCTGTAAAGAAATGACCATCGGCCTTACAGTGAAATTTACGCATATACAAAATCAGTGTAAAACGTTTTCCACCGAGCGGAGGCATGGTTACTTTCCTTTTTTGCCAGCCACGGGTATGATGTGTCTCGATATGGCAACGATCACAGCAAGCGCAAGTAGACTTGCTTTTTAGCGTCAGTGCCACTTCATCCTCTGTGATGGTATAGTTGATTATAACGAAATTAGCAAAGTGGGGGATGAGGAAAGCAACGAGGTTTTCTCCCACTTCAAAAGCATTTAATTTTAAATCCGTTTGGTTGTTTCCTAAATTTTCTGTACCTTTGCAAATGTTAGCGATTGTCTCCATTGTAAGTCTTATTTTTTGAACACTAATAAACTTACATTTTTTGTCGGACAATCGCTAACATTTTATGTAAAACTTTCTTAAAGAATTCTGCAGTTGGGCATTATGTGCACCAAAATTTGCGAAGAGCCAATAAACTTTATGCAAAAAAATCAATTTACCCCTAGCGCTTGCCGCTGGATTTTGCTAGGTTGTTGCCTCACCCCTCCATCCCTTGCCTCGATACAGGCACAGAATGTGAATGGGAACACAGCAGCCCAAACAGAAATTACTGTCAAGCAAGGAGTGATAGAGGGAAAAGTTTTCGATAGCGGGGACCATGAACCCATGATTGGTGTAACCGTAGCTATCGAAGGTACAACCAACGCCGTAACGACAGACATCGACGGACACTTCGAACTGCCTGTCAGGAAAGAGTGCAACATCGTACTCTCCTTCATCGGCTATAAAAAGACAATAATCCGATTTACAGGCAGTAACCATAGCGACTTTGCCCGCATCATGATGAAATCTGAAGCCCAGAGTATCAAGGATGTGGTGGTTACAGGTGTGTACCGACGCAAGAAGGAAAGCTTTACAGGTTCTTCGGCTACCTTCAAGGGCGATGAACTCAAGAGCGTAGGTGCACAGAACGTGCTCCAAAGTCTGAAGACCCTGGATCCATCTTTCAAGATTATGGACAACGCACTCTCAGGATCTAACCCTAACAAGATGCCTGACGTGGAAATCCGTGGCAAGTCGAGCGTGGCGGGACTGAAGGAGGAATACGGTTCCGACCCTAACCAGCCGCTCTTTATTCTGGATGGCTTCGAAACAACCCTGGAAACCGTGATGAACCTCAACATGAACCGCGTAGCATCGGTTACGCTGCTCAAGGATGCCGCATCTACAGCCATCTATGGTTCAAAAGCTGCCAACGGTGTGGTTGTTATCGAGACCAAAGCACCGGTAAAGGGTAAGCTGCAGATTTCATATAAGGGCGACTACAGTCTGGATTTCGCTGACCTTTCAGACTACAATCTGATGAACTCCCGCGAAAAGTTGGAGTTCGAAAAACTGGCAGGCGTATACAAGGACAATACCAATGATCCGTTCAACCAGATCAAGTTGGATAATCTCTACAATTCCCGTCTGCGCGATATCGAGCAGGGCGTAGATACCTACTGGCTCAGTGTGCCTCTGCGCACCGGATTCACCCATAAGCACAACGTATATGCCGAAGGTGGAGAAGGCAACGTGAGATACGGACTGGGACTTAACTTTGGACAGGTGAACGGCGTGATGAAGGGCTCAGACCGCCAGACTCTGGGCGGAAACCTCGACCTGATTTACCGCACCGGCAAATTCCAGTTCAGTAACAAACTCTCCATCGACTATCTGGAGACCAACAACCCGACCGTTAGTTTCTCGGAATATGCCTATGCCAACCCATATTACAGAAAGTATGGTGCCGACGGCAAGATCAACAAGTATCTTTACTATCCGGAAGAGGGGCTGAATGACAACCCTGTATCAAACCCACTCTGGAATGCGCATCTCAACAACTACGACAAGGGACAGCGTTTCGGCTTTACCAACAACTTCATCGCCGAATGGTTTGCTACAGATGATCTCCGTGTGCGTGGCAAGTTCGGTATCACCAAGTATGATGATACCCAGGATCAGCGCCTCTCGCCAGAGCATACCGATTTCGATGACCAGGAAGCAACCCAGAAGGGACTGTTCAAGCACAGCCTGCAGAAATATCTCTACTACGAAGGCGACCTTTCTGCCACCTACGGCAAGCTGATAGCAGAGAAGCATCAGATAAACGCCGTATTGGGTTTCAACTTCAGCAATACCACCAGCAAGACCAATGGCTACTCAGCCACCGGTTTTACCGACGACCAGTTTGATGCCCCATCCTTTGCCAACAACTACCCTACAGGCGGCAAACCAAGCTACAGCGAAAACATCAAGCATGCCTCCAGTTTCTATCTGAACGGTGGCTATGCCTACGACAACCGCTATCTGCTGGACTTCAACCTGCGCAACGATGGTGCCTCAATGTTTGGCACCGACAACCGGTTCCGTACCACCTGGTCAGTAGGTCTGGGTTGGAATATCCACAACGAAGAGTGGATGCAGGAGAACGGCATTTTCCAGATGCTCAAACTGCGTGCCTCTGTGGGTAATCCGGGCAACCAGAACTTCTCTGCCTACCAGGCCTATACCACCTATATGTTCAACAGTCTGATGACCAACGTATTCGGTACCGGTGTCATCATCAACAGCTTGGGCAACAACGATCTGGCATGGCAGGAGACCATCAACTACAACGTGGGAGCCGATATCACCACGCTGGGCAACCGACTGAATCTGACGCTTGATTACTACATCAAGAACACCGACCCATTGCTCGCCATCATCACCACCCCAGGTTCAATGGGTGTAACGAGCGAGGCTCTGAATGCCGGTAAGCAGAAGACCAACGGATGGGAAGCCACCATCAAGTTCTCTCCTATTTATATGCCTCATGAGCGCATCAACTGGAATATCTCGCTGAGTGCCACCCACTCCAAGTCGAAATATGCCAACATAGGCAATGCCTTCAGCGCACTGAACGAGAGCGGAAAGACCGGTCTTCACAACACCACCCGCTATTACGACGGCGGAAGTCCTACAGCCATCTGGGCAGTACGCTCTGCGGGCATCGATCCTGCCACAGGTAAGGAGCTGTTCATCAAGCGCGACGGCACCTATTCGTTTACCTATGATGCCAGCGACGAGGTAGTATGCGGCGATACCGAACCGGATGTAGAGGGACTGCTGGGAACCACCTTCTATTATAAGGGATTCTCATTCAGCTGCTTCTTCCGCTATCAGTATGGCGGTCAGCTCTTCAACAGTTCGCTCTTCGACAAGGTAGAGAACATCGGAACTGCCGACATCTACAACAACCAGGACCGCCGTGCCCTCTACGACCGCTGGAGCATCAACAACCGCAATGCCCAGTTCAAGGGCATCTCGATGGTACAGAAGACCGACAAGTCATCCCGCTTCGTAATGGATGAGAATACACTTACGTGCGAGTCAATCAATCTGGGTTACGAATTTCCGCTCAACATCGCCAAGAAGTTTGGCATGCAGGCACTCTCAGTTCAGGCCAACATGAACGACATCTTCCGCTGGTCTACCGTGAAGGCAGAGCGAGGCATCGACTATCCTTTTGCCCGTACCGTGTCATTCTCAATAGGTGCAACATTCTAAACAGAACGCAATGAAAAAGATATTATATACAATGATTTTAGCCTGCAGCACGATGATGGTATCGTGCGACAGCTGGTTGGAAGTGAAACCATACGACAAGATATCGGAGGGCGAGCTTCAGAAATCAGAAGAAGGCTACCAGAAAATGCTCAACGGTATCTACATCGACCTCAACAGCGATGCACTCTACGGTCAGTCGCTGTCGGTAGAGATGATTGAGGTGATGGGTGGTGCATACGCCATCGGTACTGACAACAGCGTATGGGGCAACTACAAAGACCTCTCCAACTACCAGTATGGCACAGAATACTGGCGCAACCGCCTGGACCAGACCTGGAACAAGGCTTATGCGCTGATTCTGAACTGCAACAAGATTCTGGAAAGTATCGACCAGAACCAAGGTCTCTTTACAGGCGGCAACTATTATGCCGTAAAGGGAGAAGCACTGGCACTGAGAGCGATGCTGCACTTCGACATGCTGCGCCTCTTCGGTCCGGTTTATGCCAAGGACAGCGAGAAGAAGGCGATACCTTATTATAATAAGCAGACCAACAGTCCGGAGCCTATCCTTACAGCCAAGGAGGTGGCAGAGAAGGTGGTTGCCGACCTAGAGGAAGCCCGCATCCTGCTTGCCAACGACCCGGTTAAAACAGAAGGAACCCTGATGAGCGGTTCGCAGGACGGTACCAGCAACTTCATGCGCTACCGTGCTCTCCGACTCAACTACTATGCCGTAGAGGCCCTTCTGGCTCGTGTGAATCTCTATATGGGCAATAAGACCGAAGCGTTCAAGTATGCCACCGATGTCATCAAGACTGCCGACCAGGGCATCTTCCCATTCGTAGACAAGAGTCTGGTTATAGGTTCGCCAGCCGACCCTGACCGCATCTTCTCTTCAGAGGTTCTGTTTGCACTGACCAACACCAGCCGCAGCAAGATTCACAAGAATTTCTACGATCCGTCACGATTGCCAAACTATGTGTTCCGCATGGACGATAACCTGATGAGCAACATCGTGTATGGCGGTGCAGCAACAACCGGCGGCTATCAGGACGACTACCGTTACCGTGCCAACTGGATAGCAACAGGCAGCAACCGTTATTTCTACAAGTATAGCGATATGGTGGCTAACGGAAGTATCCAGAACACGATGATTCCGATGATACGTCTGGGTGAGATGTTCCTCATTGCAGCCGAGAGCCAGAGCGACAACCTGGCTAACGGAGTACAGTATGTCAATGCCCTACGCAGAAACCGCGGTGTAGCAAACCTTCAGACTCTGACTCCTGATTTGCTGAAGTATGAGTACATCCGCGAGTTGTATGGCGAAGGCCAGCTGTTTTATCTCTACAAGCGATTGAACAGCGACATCATCACCTCTTCTAACGCGAACAAGAATCCAAAGGCAAGCGACCTCATCTTCGTGGTTCCACTACCTGACTCAGAGACAGAGAACTAGTTAACAGTTTACAGTTGAGAGTTTATAGTTAAGACTAATTATATACGATTTTTATATGAAATATCAGATAAAGACTCTATTGATTGGAGCGATGGCGGCCCTATCTCTAGGCTCATGTAGCGAACAGGAACCGGATGTTTTTCAGAACATTAACGGTGTTTACCTGAACAATCGCTCCAACACCAATATTCTACAGGCAAACACCAATGTGACCTTTGTCTATCAGAAAGGCGATGAGATGCAGGTGCCTGTCAAGATACAGCTGGTAGGCCGTCCTACAGACCAGCCTCGCGAGATAGCCCTAATGGTTTGCTCGGAGGATGCACAGGAAGGCACAGACTACATCCTGCCGGAAAAGGCTGAGATGCCAGCGGGCGAAACCGTACTGGAATATATGATTACGCTGAAACGTACTGCCATCCTGAAAACTCAGGAGAAGCATATACAGGTAAGTCTGCAGCCTAACGAGAACTTCACACTTCCCGTTACCGAAGAGACGACAGCCAACGGCGATGTGGTTTCTACCCTTTCTTATCAGATTATCTTCTCTGACAAGTTTACCACGGCACCAAAGGCATGGAAGACCGATCTGCTCGGCGATTTCACCCAGCAGAAGTTCGAACTGGCTTGTAAGGTACTCGACCTGGACCCAGCCGATTTCAACGACGATTCTAAGATGACGCTTGCCATGCAGAGCTATGTAAGTTCTGAGATGCAGAGTTATGTGAGAGAGCAGCAGAAACTTCGCAACAACGGCGAGGCATACGATGCCGATGCATTCGATGCAAAGGGCAATGCGCTGGCTTTCTATGGAGAATAAAAAAAAAACTGGAAGATTATGAGAAATTATAAAATAATGGCAGCGGCTCTGATGATGGCTACAATGATGGCAGGATGCTCGCAAGATGAGGGCAACTACGATTATCACAGTCTGAACGAGCCTACTATCACCGGCGTACCTGAGACCATCTCGGTACTCACCCATGCCAACATCGACCTCGACCCGAATCTGGGCGATAACATCACCGACCTCGATGCCTACAACTACGAGTGGAAGGTCATCAATAAGTCGGGTGACAACAAGGTGACTGTACTTGGCAACGAAAAACATCTCGTGCAGGAAATGACGCTTCCTGCAGGAGAATATACCCTCTACTTCACCGCAACAGAGAAGAAGACCGGACTCTTCTGGCAGCAGAGCTATACACTCACTGTGAGCGATACCTCTTCAGAAGGCTGGATGGTGCTCTGTGATGTGAACGGCAAGACCCGTCTCGACATGATATCGAAGGTTACAGGTAAAACCTATCTCGACATCCTCAAGACCAGCGGAATGCCTGAGTTGAATCATCCATACAACATCCAGTATGCGCCAAACAGCGGACATTCCGACTCTCCTTTCTATCTCTTTACAGCCGACGGAGCCACCCGTCTGTCAAAGAACAGTTTTGTATGGCAGAAGGATTACGACTTCAAGTACGAGGTAGCCAAGCAGACCAATCTGAAGCCACAGAGCATGGTATGCGACCAGAGCGGCATGATGAGAATGATTGTGAGCAACGGCTATGCATATTCGGCATCCAACATGGGTATCCAGGGACTCTTCGCTGCCGTCAACAAGCAGCCTGTTCTTGCACCAGCTGTAGGAGCCAACATCGGAGCATCCTCTTACGCATCTATCTATCTGCTTTATGATAATGTGAACAAGTGCTTCATGTCCTGCTGTCCTTTCCTACCAGGCCTTTCGCTCTCTGATGTTTCCTATCACAGCATGAAGGATATGGAAGAGATAGCTACCGGATACAAGGGATCGAATATGGTAACAGGAAAAGCCTTCAGCGAATACCCTACAGGCATGGACTTTGTATATATGGAGAATACCAAGTACGACCCGGGAAATGCCAAGATGGGCATCACCTATACCATCCTGCGCAGCGGAAAGAAGTTTGAACTGTATGGCATTCAGCTGGGTGATATGCTCTGCTATGCCGACTGCACCTTTGCACTGGGTAAGGCTTACTACGGCGACTTGAGCGACTGCAAAGACATCGCCAATGCCTCTTGCTTCGCCTTCAGTTCGCAGAAGAACTACATGTATTATGCTGTAGGCGGTACCGTTTATCGCGTAAACCTCTCGGAGAAACCATTGAAGGCAGAGCGCCAGTTCAGTTTCAACGGCGAAACCATCACGATGATGAAGTTTAATTTCTATCAGAATTCAGCTTCAGCCCATGATTACGATCTCATCGTAGGTTCAGAGAACAGCAATGGTTCGGGCACACTCCGCATCTACGACGGCATGAGCGCAGAGGGCGATTTCTCTAAGGTTACACCTACCAGCTATTCAGGCTTCGGCAAGATAGTAGATGCTACTTACCGTGAGCGTACCAACTAATCATCAACTTAAAAAAAGAAAGTAAAAATGAAGAATAGAATATTATCATTGCTTCTGTTCCTGCTTGCTGCAGTGAACATGCACGCAGCTGAGGGCATCACCGTTAGATTTGACGTCAAGAATCCGGTGCTCTCTAATGTGGTACTCGTCTACCACATGAGCGTCAACGAATTTCCACTGACCGACGGAAAGGCTACCGTGCAGCTCGACGGCATGGATGCTCTCTACGCCAACGTTTATTATGGCGAGAAGACAAAGAACGTGTATCTTCAGAAGGGCGACGATGTAACCATCTCGTTCGATGCCAACAATTTCGACAACACCTTCGCCGTGAAGGGCGGCAACGAGAAGGCTATCGATTACTTGAACAAGATTCAGTTAACCGGCTTGCCTAATGAGGCTTACAGCCAGCCTTGGAGCGAGTTTAAGGCTACCGTTGACAAAAAGATCGCTTCGATGAAACGCCTGCTGAAAGCACGCAAGTTTGCTGCCGACGACAAATTTCTGAAGATGGAAGAAGGCAGAATTACCTACTTCTATGCCAATGCCTTCCTGATGTATCCGGTAAGTCATACTTATCTCACTCAGGATACCACTCTGGTATTGGGTAAGGACTATTACGATACCCTGCGCCAGTATGTGAAGGAGGATGATGATCTCGCCGACAACGATGAGTATCGCAACTATATGATTGAGACAGCCCATGTATTTGATGAAGCGGGAAAGAACATCCGCCAACTCTATCCAAAGGTGCTTGCAGAGATGAGCTATATCGGCGAGAATACGAAGAGCGACAAGGTGCGCGAATCGCTGATTCATTTTCTGGCATTCACCTATGTTGAAGGTAATGGCGTGGAGAACATCACCGATCTGCAGAATCTGTACTATACCTATGTTACATCGCCTCGCCTGAATGAAATCTTCAAGAAGGCATGTGCCAAATGGGACAAGGCGGCTGTGGGCCGTCCATCACCTATGTTCAAGGGTGTAGATGTATACGGCAAGGAGATGACGCTCCGTGATTTCCGCGGCAAGTACATATATATAGATATGTGGGCTACCTGGTGCGGACCATGCCAGAAGGAGTTGCCATTCCTCAAGAAACTGGAAGAGAAGTTCAAGGGCAGAAACATCGTTTTCGTAGGTCTTTCTATCGATCAGGACAAGGCGAAGTGGGCAGCCCGGGTTAAGAGCGGTACACTGAGCGGTACCCAACTTTATATCGGTAAGGGCAGCAAGTTCCAGAGCGATTACCGCATCAGCGGCATTCCTCGCTTCATCCTCCTCGATCCTAACGGCAGAATCGTGAATCCAGACATGACCCGTCCTTCAAGCGAGGACACAGAAAAGATTCTGAACAGTCAGCCTGGCTTGTAAGAATTAGAGTTTAAAACAATTTATTTATTAATTAATTAAAATACAGCACTATGAAAAAATTGATTTCAATGATGTTGATGCTTTGTGCATTCATCACTTTCTCAGCGTGTTCGTCAGACGACGATGGGCCTACTAACCCAGTAAGCAATGCAGTGGTTCCAACTTCTGCAAAGATTGGTGCCGAGGTAACCGTACAGGGTAGCGGTTTCGCTGCTGGTCAGACTCTTTATCTCCAGCCTGAGCAGGTAACTGAGGTTAACACCAATGCCAAGATGTCTTCTAACGGTGCAACCTTCACCATTCCTTACACCATGACTGAAGGTAAGGTAAATGTAGTATTGAAGACAGGTAATGATAGCTGGACATTGGGCAGCATGACTCTTCTTGCAGCTGACAACCCAATCTCTACCTTGTCATTGCCAGGCGAGATGGGTATTGGCGAGGAAGTAACCCTTACCGGTATCGGTTTTGCCCAGGGCGACAAGATTGTAGTTGGTGACAAGACATTAGAGACAACAGTTACTTCTGATGGCGTAAAGGTTACTATTCCTGCTGATTTGGCAGAGGGCGAATATGCCGTATCTCTGGTTCGCGGCAATGCTTCTTGGGAGTTGGGTAAGGTATATGCCTTCCAGAAACGCCAGATTGAGAGCATTACTGTATCAGATAATACGGCACTCAACATGTATGCCCCATACTTGGGTCTTCAAGAAGGCATTTTAACTCTCAACATGTCTTACAATGAAGATGGAACTCTCAAGGAAATTACTTCTAATGGTAGTCTTGGTTGGGTTTTCAATTACAACGGGAAAACTGTTTCTGTAGAGAATAATCCTTATACTTA
This sequence comes from Segatella copri, assembly GCF_015074785.1. Taxonomy (NCBI): domain Bacteria; kingdom Pseudomonadati; phylum Bacteroidota; class Bacteroidia; order Bacteroidales; family Prevotellaceae; genus Segatella; species Segatella copri. Next base: position 908,892 of record NZ_CP042464.1, on the reverse strand, counting down.
TACTCTTGATGACCAGGGTCGCGTTATCAGCAGTACAGGTATGGATATGATGACAGGCGAAGATGTAACTTATACATGGAGCTACGATGCAAACGGTTACCTAACAAGCGTTAAGCAGGTAGGTGCAGCAGATGATGCTGATGTAAATTTCCTGAGCACTTATACTGATGGCAACTTGTCTGCTTATACTCTAAGTTTAACTAACGAGTTCACAACAAATAAGAGTATCCGTACATGTCCAAACACCGTAGAGCCTTATTATTTGCTGAACACCTTTAGCTGGTTAATGAGCCGTGATGACTTATTCCTTGGTTTCCTTCTCAACCGCAACGTAAAGGTATCTACCTATGTTCCAAATCAGGTAGTTGCTGATGATCAGGATATGGAGACAGGAGAAATGATCAAAGCCACAACAGGTATTGAGAGTTCATTTGAGAACAACGCTTTGACCATACAGAGCACAGGTGCTGCCATTTCACAGGCACAAGGCATTTATGCCAACAAGGTAGTTGTCAAGTACAAGAACAAGTAATCGGTTAAGCCTTTACAAATTGCTTAAACGATACACAATAATCAAAGCCCGACAGGAAGCTGTAACGCTCTCCTATCGGGCTTTTTCTATCTAAAACTATTTCTTCTTCGGCAAACCTATCTTCTTGCCTACCTTGAAACGGTCGAAACCTTCGCCATAAACACCGATGACGGCACTCTGGCTGACAAAGGCGGTAGGATCTATCTCGTCGATAAGACGGAATATCTTCTGAGACTCGCGCTGACGCGCCAATACAAAGAGCATGTGGACATCCTTGCCACTGTAACAGCCATGACCATCCATCACCGTACAACCTCGGTCGGCAGCGGTATTGATGGCTGCACTGAGCTCCAGATATTTGTCGCTGATGATGAAGAACTGAACCGAACGGCGCAACGCATTCACCACATGATCTACACAGAGCGACTGCACAAAGAGGCAGACATAACCGTAAATCACCATCTCCCAATCGCGCAATACCAGATAAGAACTGGTGATGATACACAGGTCGCAAATCATGATGGCATGACCCAGGGAAATGTTCCAATACTTGTTGATCATCGCCGCTACGGTATCAGAACCACCCGTAGAACCATTGCAGGAAAGACCCAGACCGGCACTGCTGCCCATGAAGAACGCACCGATGACCGTTGCCATGAACGGCTGGTCGTGAAGCAGCGGCGTCATGCCTACCGTATGCGTCTCAATCAGACGGGTGGTTAAGGCAAAGATACCAACACCATAGATGGTCTTCAGACAGAACTTATAGCCCAGAATGCGGAATGCGATGAGAAGCAGGAACACATTGAGCGCCAGATAAGATACAGATGCCGGGATGCCAAATCCCCAGCAAAGGATAGAAGCGATACCTCCTACACCACCCATCGTGATATGATTGGGAAGCAGGAAGATGTTCAAACCGATACTACCTTCTATCATCGCCAGGGCAATGATAACGTAGTCGCGGATTTCATGAAGTTTTGTTTTTCTCGTCATATAAATATACGTATTTCTTAAAATGCGGTGCAAAGGTACTAAAAAATAAGTAAAAAAAAGGCAGCTACGTGAAATATTACTTAAAAAACCAATCTTTTTTATGAAACCGGCACCTTAATTCGAAAAGATTTCCTATTTTTGCAGAAACTATGCATTATTAATAATCAAAAATTTCTAGTCTATGGCTAATTACGAAAATGAAATCAACTCGTGGCCGGTCCTGAAAAACGGACTGCACTACAAATGGCTTGTCGACTACGCTGCATTCAGCGCCTTCGGTACTTTTGAACTCACAGCAGAGGAATGGGAAAAACGCGACTTTATCGTCAACTTTAAAGGTAACTCTGAGCTCACTACGGAGATGGACCATCAGGAAGCCCTGAAGAAGGCTATCGAAATGGTATCAGACAAGCTGAAGAGTCTTTTGGGCGAAGAGGCAGCACAGTTTACCCTGGTCTGCATTCCTGCAGCTCTTGAGGCGCATACCAAGCGCCGTTTCAAGGAGTTCAGCGAGGAGATATGCAAGGCTACGGGCATGACCAACGCCTACCCTGCCTTCAGCTACACGCATGATGTAGATGAAGATGGCGATCCTGTAGATGAACTCCATATCGACGAGGCTTTCTTCCAGGGCAAAAAGATTATTCTCTTTGATGACATCATCGCATCCGGCAATTCGGTAGCCAAGTTTGCCGACCAGCTGGAAGGATATGGTGCCAAGGTTGAACTGGCGCTAGCACTGGGAAAAAAGATTTCTGACGGATATGACCAGAAATAAGATATTTTACTTTCGCATATCAGGAAGTTAAAGGAGTTAAAGGAGTTATCGCTCCCTACGGTCGCTGAGGAGTTAAGACAATAGTCTTTTTGGCGTAGTTTTTCAAACAGCAAGACATACGTCTTAACTCCTTAACTCCTTTAACTCCTTTAACTCCTTTAACTTCTGAACTTGCGAAACTACCTTTTTTCAACAGAAAGCGATTTGCTTTCCCTTTTCTATAAACTCTGCATTCACGATGTCGATATCCTTCCACATCGCCATATCCGACTCCAATGCGGCCAGGCTTGAGATATCCTCGCCATAACCGAAGAGGCGCTCTATCATCACACCATAGGTAAGATGCTCTATCTTCTCTATCGGATGAAGAACCACCGATTCCTCAAAACTGCTCTTCTTACCATTCCGGATTTCTACCAGCAAACGGGCACGTAACAGCTCCTTAACCGACTGGTTGACAATCTGTTGAGGTATCTTCGTTAAATCATGAATTTCTTTCGGAGTATACGCCTGTTCGCCCTGATTGAACCGACGACATACCAGATGCATCACTACCCCACAAACCTTGATGCGCTGCACCAGTTTCAGATGGTCGTACTGCAAATCACCATCATAATAATGGATGTTCTGGTTGGTATGGCAAAGCAAGGCGCCAAACACTACGATAGCCCACGAAATCTGAAGCCATAACAGGAAGAGCGGAATGGCTGCCAGCGAACCATAGATGACATTGTAGCTGGACAGAAAAACCTGCAGATAGATATATCCATACTGAAGTGCCGTCATGCAGACACCCGCCAGGAACGATGGAATCAGGGTACTGCGAACCCGGATATAGGTATTCGGGATGACATAATAGCAGAACACGAAGAACAGGAACATCGGAACAAAAGCCGCCAGATGGAGGATGAACGAAGGAATGGTATCGCCGATATCCGCTATCCTGTCTACATTATCCACCATATTCACCGTCCATACATTGATGCTGGAAGCAAAGAGTATCAGCAGTCCCAGACCAAACAGAATGGTAGGATATTCGGTAACAATCTGCTTCCACGAACGCTCGCCCGTATGCCAGATGTCATCAAAGGTAAGCTCTATCTTCTGCATCAGCGAAACGATGGTATAGAGAAACATCACGATACCCGTACCGATGATGTAGTTGCTCTGTGTATTCTCAATATAATTGTGAACGAAGTTAACGATGGTCTGCGCTACAACGGGCTGTGCCTCGAAGGTGGTAGAGAGCCAGGATTCGAGCAGAGAGGCATAGCCGAAACCACGGGCTATGACAAACATCATAGCCATGAAAGGTATCAGAGCCATGAAGGAGGCAAAAGTCAAGGCAGCCACATCCCTTGCCCACATATCCTTGAGATAGAAGATGCGACCGGCAAGCATACCCATCTTGATCCAAGACTTGAGTCTGCCCCGGAAGTCTTTGATATTAGAAGAATTGAACTCTCTGATATCTTCGTAAAAACCTAGTATTCTGTCTATTACCCCCATAAGCTTAAAGTATTGGTTTCAGAATAAAACATCAAATCCCTCCACAACACCACCGGGATGCCGTGAAGGGATTTGTCTTAGTATAAATTGCTTCTGTTCTATAGATTAATAGAACTTGAAGTAGTTGCGAGCATTGTTGTATGAGATATCCTCTACCATGCGAGAGAGGCTCTCCATGTCGTTAGGAAGCAAGCCCTTCTCTACATCATTGCCGAGGAGGTTGCAGAGCAAACGACGGAAGTACTCGTGACGTGGGTAGCTGAGGAATGAACGAGAGTCGGTCAACATACCTACGAAACGGCTCAGGAGACCCAATACAGAGAGTGCGTTCATCTGGCGAGTCATACCATCGAGCTGATCGTTGAACCACCAGCCAGAACCGAACTGAATCTTGCCTGGGCAAGAACCATCCTGGAAGTTACCGAGCATGGTAGCGATTACCTCGTTGGCGCATGGGTTCAATGTATAGAGGATAGTACGTGTAAGCTTACCCTCCATGTTGAGCTCATTGAGGAAGCTGCTCATAGCCTTGGCTGTAGTGAACTCACCGATAGAATCGAAACCGGTATCAGCACCAAGCTTGTTGTACATCAGTGTATTGTTGTCGCGGATAGCACCATAGTGGTACTGCTGTGTCCAGTCGGCAGCGTGATCCATCTCAGCGCAAACCTTGAGGAATGCATGCTTGTACTGACGGATTTCGAGAGCAGAAAGCTGCTGGCCACGCATAGCCTTGGCAAAGATCGTCTCAATCTGAGAATCTGTGTATGGCTCATCGTAGAACTCCTCGATACCGTGGTCGCTCAACTTACAGCCGTTCTCAGTAAAGAAGTCGTGACGCTTCTGCAAAGCATCTACCATATCCTGGAATGTAACGAGATTAACACCTGCTACCTCACCGAGCTTGTTCATATAGTCAGCGAAATCTGGCTTCTCGATGTTCATAGCCTTGTCAGGACGCCAAGCTGGAATCATCTTGATTTCGAAACCGCTCTCACGGGTCTGCTTGTGGTAACGCAGGTCATCGATTGGGTCGTCTGTAGTACAAACGCACTCTACGTTATAATGACGCATCAAGCCACGAGCGCTGAACTCAGGCAACTGCAACTTCTCGTTACACTCATCGTAGATTTCACGGGCTGTCTTAGGGCTGAGCTGCTTATTGATACCGAAAGCAGTCTTGAGCTCCAGGTGAGTCCAGTGATAGAGAGGGTTACGGAAAGTATAAGGCACTGTTTCAGCCCACTTCTCGAACTTCTCCCAGTCGCTAGTATCAGTACCTGTGCAGAAACGCTCATCTACACCGTTGGTACGCATAGCACGCCACTTGTAGTGGTCGCCGCCGAGCCAAAGTTCTGTAATACTCTTAAACTTGTGATCATTGGCTACCATCTCAGGGATGAGGTGGCAGTGATAATCGATAATTGGCATTTTAGCCGCATGATTGTGGAAAAGATCCTGTGCAGTCTTGGTGTCGAGCAGGAAGTTTTCATCCATAAATTGCTTCATAATTCGTTATCGTAGTTTTTAAATGTTTATTTATACATTTCAAATTGTAGCGCAAAGATACAACAAATATCGGAAAAAAGAATCGTTTAAGCGAAATATTTTTGATAATTTCACTTAAACGATTACGTTGGCTGTATTATACAATGATTCTTGTCTTATGATAGCTTTCACGGAACTCGCTTGGCGAGCATCCTTTCTTTTTCTTGAAGATGCGGTTGAAGTTGCTGAGATTGTTGAATCCGCAATCAAAACCTATCTCGCTGATACTCTTGGCGGTATCTACCAGCATGCGGGCAGCATAACCCAGACGCAGGTCGATGATATACTCAGAGATATTTCTGCCGGTATGAAGCTTGAAGAAACGGCTGAACGCACTGCTGCTCATGCCTGCCAGCGAGGCAAGCTCCGGCAGACGGAGTTCATCCATATAGTTCTTGGAGATGAAATTCTTCACCTTCAGGATGCGCCGGCTATCGTCTTCTACCGTTACCTTGGCATAACTGCTGGAAGCCAGGGTGCGGGCATTTTCGCAGCGTGACAGTTCGTAGAGAATGGTCAGGAACTGCTGTACGGCATAGAAACCGTCTTTTACGGAACTTAAAGTATCAAGCATTCCGTATACCTTCATGATTGCCTGCATCGGAAAGACCAGTCCCTTCTTCGCTTCCTGCATCATACGGGTAATGCTGGCGTAGGGATTTCTTCCGAAGAGCGTTTCATCACTCATGGAGAAATCAAACTGGACGGTAATCTCACGGATGTCATCGCTGTGGCATTCGTTCTGCTCCCATACATGCTCCAGATCGGGCGATGTGATGAGACAGAGATCATAGTCGCCTATCACCTCCTGCGAATCTCCAACGATTCTTCTTACTCCCTTTGCATTCTCAACAAAGTTCAACTCGTACACCGAATGGTTATGGATAGGATAAGTAAACTCCTTCTTGTGTCGGTCTGCAATATAGAGCACATCCTTACCCATCAGCGGTGTTATCTCGTGTATGATTCTTCTATCTTCTGCCATGGTACTAAATGATTAATAACTAATCACTATTTTAGATATTCAAAGTCTTCAGAATGTCGCTCATCTTCTGCTTGGTTGCGATACGGGTAGGAACCAGAGGCAGACGGAGCTCGTTCTCGATGAAGCCCATATCATTGAGCAGCGCCTTTACGCCGGCAGGGTTACCGTCAACGAAGAGCAGACTGTAGAGCTCGGTAAAAGAATGATGAATCTTACGGGCTGGCTCATATTCGCCACGGAACTCGAGACGGATCATACGGCTGAAAGCCTTAGGCAGGGCATTGCCGATAACAGAGATAACGCCGGCAGCACCACTGGCAATCATTGAGAAGGTAAGCGCATCATCACCACTGATAACATCAAAATTATCAGGCTTGTTCTTGATAATCTCATCTACCTGCTCCAGGCTGCCACTAGCCTCCTTCACGGCTACCACATTAGGGAAGTCGCGGGCGATACGGCAGGTTGTTTCAGGCTTCATGTTGATACCGGTTCTGCCAGGAACATTGTAGAGCACGATAGGCAGCGGACTAACCTGGGCAATGGCCTTGAAGTGCTGATAGAGACCTTCCTGAGAAGGTTTGTTGTAGTAAGGACAGATACTGAGGATGCCATCGATGCCACTCCAGTCGGTGTTCTTGATTTCTTCAACGACAGCAGCAGTATTATTACCACCACAATATTTCAATATCTTGATGCGACCCTTGTTCACGTCTTTCACCAATTCTGTGATTTTATCTTTCTCTTCCTGTGTAAGACATGGAGCCTCACCAGTTGTGGCAAGGATGCAAAGGAAGTCTGCACCATTGTCAATTTGAAACTCTACCAATCGCTTGAGCGACTGATAATCAACCGAGCCATCGGTGTTGAAAGGAGTAATAAGGGCAACACCTAAACCCTTGAATATGTTCTGTGCCATAATCTATAATATCAAAAACGTTGGCAAAAGTACACAATTATTGTCAATTTGCAAAATAAAATTGAACTTTTCTTTCAAGATTGTACCATTTTTGAAAAAAATCTGTATTATTATACCATATTTCACGTTTTTTTAGTAACTTTGCACCCGAATTAAGCAAAGAACGAAGAACAAATCAAAGCTCAAAGTTCATAGCAAAAAACAAAAAAGTTCAAAGATCATCATGAGATATTTCATATTCTTCGGTTACGACGGCACCAACTACCACGGCTGGCAGATTCAGCCCAATGCCAATTCGGTGCAGCAGGAGTTGCAGCGCGCCCTCTCCATACTTCTGAGAAAGGACATGGAGGTGGTGGGAGCAGGAAGGACCGATACCGGCGTACATGCACGACACATGGCAGCCCACTTCGATACCGACAGGATTCCGATGGAACCCGACCAGCTGGTATACCGCCTGAACCGCATCCTGCCCCGCGACATCGCCGTATACGAAGTAAGGGAGGTAGCCCCAGAGATGCATGCCCGTTTCTCTGCCACATCGCGCACATACC